>JAXIPI010000015.1:0-11571 GCA_045403015.1 Gaiellaceae bacterium
CGAGTCCGAGACGC
Organism: Gaiellaceae bacterium; assembly: GCA_045403015.1. Lineage (GTDB taxonomy): Bacteria > Actinomycetota > Thermoleophilia > Gaiellales > Gaiellaceae > Gaiellasilicea. Next base: position 15 of record JAXIPI010000015.1, read on the forward strand.
GCGTTACGGTGAAGCCCCATCCGGGCCCTCCTTCGGTTGTGAGCCTTGGCAGACCCACAGCCTCGAAGGAGGCCCGGATGACCTACTCAGCCGTCCACAACCTATTGAGGCACGTCACCTAGGCGCGCGCCGTCGCGGGGAAAACCTTCATCGGCAGCCGCGAAAGCGGCTCGCCGCCGTCCGGGCCGACGAGCCACGTGTCCTGCATGTAAAGGCATGCCTTCCCGTCTGACGCGATCGCGTGCGGGTGCATCGAGAGCACCATCCCGGTGCGAAGCACCGTCTCCAGCCCTTCGCCCACCCGCGGGTGCTCGATCATCGTCATCCCGATCGAGTGGCCTGTGACGTGGCCGAGGTGGTAGCCACGGTCGGTGAAGCCTTTCGAGACGGCTCGATGGACGTCGTGGGCGGTCGTGCCGTCGCGCATCGCCGTGCGCGCTACCGCGTGGTACTCCTCGTAGGCCTCGACCATCGGCTCGACCTCGGGCGGCGTGGTCCCGATCGCGCGCGAGACCTCGACCCAATGCATTCCGGGGCCTGCGACCTCGAGCGACGGGAGCACGAACTCCCCCAGCTTCGTCTCCATGCGGGCGATCCCGAACTCCGGGCCGGTGAGGACCATGTTCATCGTCAGGCGTCCGCAGCCACGCTCGATGAAGAGCTTCTCCGCCGCGGCCATCGCCTCCGCTGCCGTCTTCCCGGGCGCATAGGCCGAAAGGAACGCCTCGAAGCCATCTTCGTTGATGCGCACGCTCTCGCGGACCGACTCGAGCTCGGCGTCGCTCTTCACCGCCCGCGCGAGGTCAAACTCGGCGTCGAACGGCACGAGGTCGAGCCCCTCGAGCGCGCGGAAGTCGCGAACCGTCATCACGTAGTCGAGGCCGTAGACGCCGATCCGGTTCCAACGCTTGTCGACGGCAGTCGCCGCGAGGTGCTCGCCCGGCCGGTCGTGGAAGACCTGCTCGAGCTGCGCGGTGCCGTGCTCGCCGACGTAGCGCGCTTCCGTCGGGAAGACGATCTGCGGCTCACCGTCCGCCGGCACGACGACGTACGCGTACCGGTGCACGATCTGGAAGCCGGAGAGGTAGGTGACCGACCCTTCGAAGCCGCTGTACTCGCTGCCGGAGACGATCAGCGCGTCGAGCTCGTGCTCGGCCATGGCGTCACGGACATTGGCGTACCGGCGGCTCAGCTCTGCGTCCAAGAGGCTTCTACTCCTTTGATCAGGGCCACGATGGCCTCGTTGAGTGGTGTCGGGACGCCGTTCTCGCGCCCGAAGCGGACGATGCCGCCGTTCAGGTAGTCGACCTCCGTCGGCCGGTGAGCCTCGACGTCCTGCAGCATGCTCGCCTTGTGGTCGTAGGCGACCTCCGGCTTCGCCGCATGGTCGATCAGCGCCTCTGGGTCGGAGTCGAGCTCGATCCCCTGCGCCGCGGCGACGGCCTTTCCTTCGTCCACGAGCCCGCTGACGAAGCGGCGGAGCTCCGGCCGCTCGCAGATGCGGCCGTGCGTGAGCCTGGTCAGCGCGCCGACCGGATTCGTCGAGGCGTTGAAGATCACCTTGCGCCATTGCGCGCCGCGGGCGTCCGCGACGGCAACCGACGGCATGCCGCCGCGCGTGCAGGCATCCGCGAGCTGCTCGATCTCGGCCGCCGCTGCGGGGCTCGGCTCGAAGGGACCGAACGTCGTGTCGCCCTTGACGTCCCACTGCACGACGCCGGGCTCGAGGATCTTTCCTGCCGGGAAGGTCGTGCCGCGGATCACGCGCGCCACGTGCGGCGCGAGCGCCTCCTCGTTGCCGACGCCGTTCTGGACCGAGGCGACCGCGCCGCCCGCGAAGGCGTGCGCGGTGGCGGCGATCGCGGCCTCGGTGTGCATCGCCTTCGTGGCGACGATCCCGAAGTCGCACGCCGGCAGGTCAGATGCGTCGCTCGTGGCCCGGATGCCCGTGGCGTGCACCTCGCCGGCGCCTGTCAGCCGAAGGCCGCGCTCGTTGATCGCGTCGACATGCGCCTGCGCGAGGTCGTACGCCCAGACCTCAACGTCCTCGAGCGACGCGAGGTTCGCGGCAAAGAGCGACCCCACGGCGCCGCAGCCGACGACACAGACCCTCATGCCGTCGCCCTTCGCCGTGGCAACCGCAGCTCGCGCCCGCCGGTGATCCCGGAGGGGCGCAGGATCAGCATCAACGCCATCAGCGCACCGAGTATCACGAGCCGCGATCCCTCCGGCAGGTTCAGCGTGAGCCCGACGCTGATCCCATCCTCGGCGTTGCCGAGCACGGAATCGAGTCCGCTGACCGCGAGAGCGCCGACGACCGCGCCCCACAGGCTCGTGACCCCGCCGATGACGAGCATCGCCAGCGTCAGGAAGGTGAGCTCGAGATAGACCTGCTCGGTGGTGATCGAGCCGAGCATGTGCACGAGGAGACCGCCGGCGAAGCCGCAGAGCGCGCCGGACAGCGTGAAAGCCCACAGGCGCTGGCGGTGGACGCTGATCCCCACCGCCTGCGCGGCCGCAGGATCCTCACGCGTGGCGCGCGCCTTCCGGCCCAGCGGACTCCGCTGGTAGCCGAACGCCACCACGACGACGAGAAGGGCGCCGAGCGTCGCCTGCAGCGCGCCGGTCGTCTCCGGGACGAGTGAGAGCGTCGTCGCCCCAGGCCCGATCTTCGTCCACTCGCGCAAGAGGTTGTGGGTGATCTCGAGCACGGCGAACGTCGCGATCCCGGCCGCGAGGCCAGAGAGCCGCATCAGCGGCAGACCGACGAGGAAGGCGAAGACACCGCCCACCGCGGCTGCCAGCACCAACGAGGAGACACTGCCGATCGTGTGGTCGCGTAGCACCGGGTAGAGGTCGGGCAGCACGCCGACCTTCGAATCGAGAGGGACGGTCATCACACCCGCGGCGAACGCGCCGAGCGCGACGAAGCTGATCTGCCCGAACGAGAGCACGCCGGTGCTACCGACGAAGACGTAGATCGCAACGACGATCGCGACCGCCGCGAGCGCGTTCAGGAAGTGAATCTCGTTCGCGCGCGAGACGAGCGACGCGCCGATCCCGACGACGACGATCAGCAGCATCGGCCCGGCCAGCGCGACCCAGGTGTCGAGTCGCTTCGTCATACGCGGTCGACCACGGCGGCGCGACCGCGGGCGAAGAGGCCCGCCGGTCGGAGGAGCAGGACGAGGATCACGAGCGCGAACACGGCTGAGGGCAGGAAGACGGTCTTGTCGGTCGGCAGCGCGCCGTTGATCACGCCGGTCGCAAACCCGATCGCGAAACCCCCGAGCGTCGCGGTCCAGAGGCGGTCGATCCCACCGACGACGACGCCGACGAGGACGACGATCGTCTCTTTGAGCGCGAAGTCAGGCGAGACGAGCGGGGACTGGACGGTGAGGATCACGGCCACAGTCGCCGCCAGAACGCCAGAAAGCAAAACGGCAACGCCGATTACGGTGTCCGCCCGCACGCCGAGAAGCCGCGCCGTGCGGAAGTCGGCCGACGCTGCGCGCATGTGGAGACCGATGGTCGTCTTCCCGAGCAGCAATGCGAGCAGCCCGAGCGCGACGATCGCGACCACGACGGCGAGGATCGTCACCTTGCGGACATCGACGCCGCCGATCGTGACCACCTGGTTGAGCTGCGCGAGCGAGACGGCCGGCTCGCCAATCGTTCCGTCACGGATGTCGAGGATCAGCGCCACGTTCTGCAACAGGAATGCGACTGCGAACGTGGTCACGAGCATCACCGCGGGCGACTGGGTCCTGAGCGGGCGGAAGACCGCGCGCTCCATGGCGAGCGAGAGCGCGATCACGACCGCGAAGCACGCCGCGATGCTCCCGGCCGCCGGCCAGTCGGAGGTGAACGCGAGGGTGTACGCGCCGGCCATGATCAGCTGCCCGTAAGCGAAGTTCACGAGCCGCAGGACGCCGAAGACGAGCCCGATCCCGACCGCCATCAGTGCGTAGACGGCCCCGAGGCCGACCGCGTCGACCAGAGTCTGGGCATCGACCGCAGCGACGATCATGCGAGATACGCCTGGATCATCTTGTCCGTGTCGTCCGCGTCAGCCGGGGTCAGCGTCATGCGCAGCTCGCCATTCGCGAGCACATAGGTTCGGTCGGCGAGCGCCACCGTGCGCTGCGCGCGCTGCTCGACGAGCAGGATCGAGACGCCGCGGCCCCGGATCTCCGTGAGCGCAGCGAAAACCGTGTCGACGAGGGTCGGCGACAGGCCGAGCGACGGCTCGTCGAGGAGCAGCACGTCGGGCGCAGCCACGAGCGCGCGGCCGATCGCGAGCTGCTGCTGCTGGCCGCCGGAAAGGGCGCCGGCCTGGCGGTCACGGAAGTCGGCGAGCATCGGAAAGAGCTCGTACGCCGCAGCGAGCGGGTCCGAGCCGTTGCGGCTACGACGAGCCGAGAGCCCCAGCCGGAGGTTCTCCTCGACCGACAGCTCGCCGAAGATGCGCCTGCCCTCCGGCACGAGCGCGATGCCCGCCCGGGCAATCGTCTCCGGCGACTGGCCGCGCACGGACTGGCCGGAGAGGCGCACATCACCGGCTGTCGGCGCCACGACGCCCATGATCGCGTGCAGGGTGGTCGACTTGCCGGCTCCGTTCGGCCCGATCAAGCCGACGAGCTCGCCGCGGCCGACCTCCAGGTTGAGCCCGCGAACGGCCGGGACGGAGCCGTACAGGACATCCAGGCTCTGCAGCTCGAGGACCGCGGTCACGGTGTCGCCTGTCATTCGGCCACCGCGCTCTCGCCGAGATAGGCAGACGTGACGTCGAGGTTTCCGCGGATCTCGGCAGGTGCCCCCTCCGCGAGCGTCTTGCCTCGATCGAGGACGTGGATCCGGTCGGAGACCTTCATCACGAGCGCCATGTTGTGGTCGATCAGCAGGACGCCCGCATCGAAGTCCTTGCGAATTGCCAGCACGAACTCGGCAAACTCCTGGACCTCCGCCTCGGGTAGCCCCGCCCCCGGCTCGTCGAGCAGGACGAACGCGGGGCTGGTGGCGAGGGCCCGGGCGACGCCGAGCAGACGCTCGTGGCCGTGGGGCAGCTCACCGGCGATCGCATCGCCGTCCAGCGCCAGCCTGTCGATCAGCTCGACGGCCCGAGCGCGAGCCTCGCCCGGACCGGCTCCCGTCCCGAGTGCCGAGACCTCGATGTTCTCCCGGACCGTCAGCCCGCGGAACGAGCGGCTGTGCTGGAAGGTCCGCGCGATTCCGGCACGGCCTCGCCGATGCGGGCTCCAGCCGGTCACGTCCCGCTCATCCAGGTCGACGCTGCCGGAGGTCGGGACGTCGAAGCCCGTGAGCACGTTGACGAGCGTCGACTTGCCGGCCCCGTTCGGCCCGATCAGGCCGACGACCTCGTGCCGGTGCAGCTCGAGCGTGACGTCGTCGAGCGCCTGCACACCCGCGAAGGACCGCGAGACGGAGGAGGCCCGGAGCGTTCCCCCGGGCCTCCCGCTTGCTTCCGTTGCGACTACTTCCGCCAAGCTAGATCTTCGGGACGACCTTGGCGGTCACGGCGCCGACGTAGCGCGCCTTGTTGTTGTGGATCTTGATCACGCGGTACTGGCGCCCGAAGACGCTGTGGAATTGCGGTGAGAAGCTGACGAGCCCGGAGAGGGTCGGCACCTTCTTGAACTTCTCCATCGTCGCCGCGAGGATCGCGCCGTTCGTCGAGCCGTGGGAACGCCGGATCGCAGTCGCGACGCCGTCGATCGCAGCCGAGCCGGTGACGAAGCCGCCGGTGAAGGCCTTCACCTTCTTCGCGAGCGCCCGCACGGCCGGGTTCGGATCGTCACCGAACGCCGATGCATAGGTGACCGCGTAGTAGTCCGTCACCTGCGGGTTCTTGGTCAGCCAGTACGTCCCGTCGCCGGCCCAGGAGTTCAGGATCGGCGTCTTGTTGCCGAGCGACCGCAGTCCCGAGACGAGCGCCGGCAGCTCGCCGAACGCAGTCGACGTCACGATCACGTCGGCCTCGCGCCCGTTCAGGCGGGAGACAGCCGTGTTGACGTTGTTCGCCCCGGTGGCGTAGCTCTCACGGCCGGCGATCTTGCCACCGAGCTGCGTGAAGCGCTTCTCGAACGCCTGGACGACGTTCTTGAAGTAGACGAGCAGCGTATTCGTGGCGAGGCTCGCCGTCCGCCAGCCCTTCCGGTATGCATACTCGGCCATTGCCGAGCCCTCGTCCTGAGCGACGTTGCCGAAGCTGAACGCCATCTTGCCCGCCTTGCCGAAGCGCTTCGGCCCCATCTGATCGGTGCCGATGCAGGGCGCAATCGTCAGCTTGCCGGCCTTGAGCGACTCCTGGACGACAGGGGTTGCGAAATCGACATCGCAGGTCGTGAAGATGATGTCCGCGTTCTTGCCGAGCAGGCTCGCCGCACACGACTTTGCCTTCGCCGGGTTGTTGTTGTTCGTGTCGCAGGTCTCGAGCTTGAGTGGACGGCCCGCGACACCGCCTTTGGCGTTGATCTGGCCGATGCGGACCTTCGCCGCCGCCAGGGCCGGCCCGTCGAACGGAGCCATGTTGCCTTTGCTGTCGAACGCCCAGCCGATCACGATCGGCGCCTGCGCGTTCGTCGTCGAGCCGCCGATCCCAGTACCGACGGTCGCAACGACGAGCCCCGCGAGCGCGAGCAGCGCCCCGAGTGTGCCCCATCTCTTCCGTGCTGTCATTCCTGCCTCCCTTTGGATTCCCGGTTCAAAGCCATGACTCTTCCTTGGCGCGGATCAGGCGGTACAGCGTCTGATGCAGCGGCACCGGCACGCCCAGCCGTTCCGCTTCCTTGATCAACGAGCCCGTGATCAGCTCGATCTCGGTCGGTCGGCGCGCGTCGACGTCCTCGAGCATGGACGGATAGTGCGCGCTCCCTCGCCGGGTGGCGAGGACGTTCATCTCCCACGGGTCCTCGTACAGCTCGATCCCGGCCGCGGCGGCGACCACCTTGCCCTCGTCGATCAGGGCATGCACGAGGTGACCGAGGTCGGATGGCTTCTCCTCAGCCGCGAAGTGCGCGTCATGCCGGAGCCCGGTGAGAGCAGCGACGGCGTTGATCGTCGCGTTGAAGATCAGCTTCGACCACTGCGCGGGCCGGAGATCGGGGAACGCGCGCGCCTTCAGGCCCGAGCGTTCGATCAGGCCGGCGAGCTCCTCGACGCGGTCGTACGGGATCCCGTTGTAGGGCCCGAGCCACGTCTCGGTATCGAGGATGTACTCGACGTGCGTGTCGTCGTGGCGGGTGCCGCTCATGAAGGTCACGCCCGAGATGAGCGGCCAGTTGCCGTGCTTGCGCACCACCTGTTCGGCGCCGAGGCCGTTCTGGACGGTCACGACCATCGCGTCGTCGAACCGCCCCGCCAGCGAGCGTGCCGCTTCGTCGAGCCCGGTTGCCTTCGTCGCGACGATCGCGACGTCGAACTCGGGCAGCTCGGCCGGATCAGCGGTGGCGTGGACCCGGCCCGTGAACTCGGCGCGCCCGCTCACCTCGAGACCCTCGGCCTCGAGCGCACGCGCGTGCTCCGGCCGGCGGGTGAGCACCCACACATCAGCGACGCGGCTCAGATGAGCCGCGTAGAGGCTGCCGATCACGCCGGCTCCGACGACGCACACACGCTCGATCACGAGCCGGCGGCCACCGCCCTCCTCTGCTGTGCCTTGAAGTGGGGCATCACCGTGTGGGCGAAGAGCTCCTGCGCCTTGATCGCCTTCCAGTGGTCGGCCCCGCCCGCGTTCACGGTGATCGAGATCTCGGTCAACCCGGCGCAGACTTCCTGGACCGCTTCGATCCGCTCGATCACGTCAGACGGGGTGCCGACCCAGACGATGTCGCCCTCGATCATCGCCTCGTACGGCGTCTCCGCCAGCTTTTCCAGGATCCCGGCGGTGTAGAAGCCGTAGCCGGCCGCGTTCAGCTCGTCGGCCGGGGGCGGGTCGTACTCGGTCAGCGGTGAGGCGTTCCCCTGCAGGAACTTCACCATCCAGTCCTTCGCCTCGCGCTTTGCGGCCTCGCGGTCCTCGTCGATGTAGCAGGCGTGGATCCAAACGATGTCCGGCTCATTGCCATGCTCCGCGCACTTGGTGCGGTAGAGGTCGAGCTGCTCGGCAAGGGCGGCGTACGGCAGCAGCGGTGGCACGACGACGGCCCAGCCGCGCTCGGCCGCGAGCTCATAGGTGCGGTCCGAGGTGCCGCCGAGGAAGACCCGGAACTTCCGGTCGGGCCGCGGCACGATCCCCGAGTCGCCGATCTGGAAGTGCTTGCCGTCGTAGGAGAAGCGCTCGTTCTCCAGTGCCTCGAAGAGGAGCTCGACCGACTCCTCGTAGCGCTCGCGTGACTCCGGGGTCAGCGGGAGCCCCGCCTTCGGCGGCATCCAGCCGTGCCCGCGGCCGACACCGAACTCGTAGCGCCCGTCGAGCAGGATGTCGGCGACGGCGATCTCGGAGGCCAGCACAACGGGGTTGTGGTACGGCATCGAGTGCAGCAGCGTCCGGAAGTTGATCTTCTTCGTGCGCTGCGCCGCCGCGGCGAACAGCGCCAGCGGGCTGGCCGAGATCGAGAACTTCGGGAAGAAGAAGTGCTCGATCACGGCGTACGCGTCGTAGCCGAGCCGGTCGGCGTTCTGAATCTGCTCCAGCACTTCGCCGTAGAGCTGCTCCGCGGACTTTCCGGGCCAGCTCTGGATCTCCGAGTAGAGGCTGAACTTCACGCTGTTTACCCCTTTCCTGACTGTCTGCCGCGCAGGCACGAGTATCCCGCGCCCGTGTCATGTCAGTCAATCATCCGCCACGATCGCAGTGCATTCGATCTCGATCAAGAGGCCGGGCACCGCTAGACCCGTGATCCCGACGATCGTCTGCGCTGGATACTCGGCGCCGCCCGTCACCTCGTCGATGGCGGCCGTGATCGTCTCGAACTCAGTCGGGTGCACGGTGTAGATCGTCCGGCGAACGATGTCGTCCCAGCTCGCTCCGGCAGCCTGTAGCGCGACCTCGACGTTTCGCATCGCCGCTTTCGTCTGTTCGCCGAGATCGTCGCCGCCGACGAGCCCGAACTGCTGGTCGAGCGCGACCTGGCCGGCGAGGTGGACGACCCTCGTGCCCGTGGCGATCGCGACATGACTGAAGCCCGGCGCCGGATGGAGCTCCGGCGGATTCACGAGCTCACGGTGGTGCGCCATCTGAAGCTCCTTCCTGGATCAGGACGCGGAACTCGGCGTCCGTGACGAGACGCCTTTTCTCGGTTCCGAGCCGTTTCACCGCCGCCAGCACCTCCGGGAACCGCTCTTCCGGCAGCTCGAGCCCGAGCTCCTCCGCCTTGAGCCGGATCGAGTCGAGCCCGCTCTTCTTCCCGAGCACGATCCCCCGATCCGCCCCGACCACCCCCGCCGCGTACGGCTCGATCGCCGGCGGGTCGTGGAACTGGCTCGCGACCGCGCCGCTCTCCCGGGTGAAGAGGTTCTCGCCGGTGATCGGCGACCACGGAGCGAGCCGATACCCCGAGCGCTTCTGGACGAGGGCAGCGAGGTCGCGCGCCTTCGTGAGGTCGAGCCGCGTCGGGATCCCGTACAGCGCCTCGAGAGCGAGGGCGACTTCGAGCAGGTTGGCGTTCCCGGCGCGCTCCCCCATCCCGTTAACCGTGCCGTGCACCCAGGTGGCGCCCGCCTGGACGGCGGCGACCGCCGACGCGGTGGCCAGGCCGAAGTCGTCATGGCCGTGCCAGTGCACCGGAACGTCGAGCCAGTCGACCGCCTGCCCCACGAGGTACGCGGCACCCTCGGGCGTGGCGACCCCGATCGTGTCGACGACGACTGCTTCCTTCGCGCCCGCCTCGACGGCAGCCTCGTACGCGCGTCGGAAGAAGCCAAGCTCAGCCCGCGAGCCGTCGACGCCGAAGAACGCGACCGTGATCCCCTCGCCCGCGGCGAACGAGACCGCCTTCCGGATCCGTCCCAGCATGTCGTCGTGCGAGACGCCGAGCGCGGCGAGCTTGGCGTCCGAGATCGGGCTTTCGACCACTGCAGCCCGGACGCCGAGCTCGACGAGGAGCTCCACATCGGCCTGCACTGCGCGCGCGAACCCCCAGATCTCGGCGGACAGGCCGGCGTCGGCTATCAGCCGGATCGCCTCAGCGTCTTCGTCCGAGACGCGCGGGAACCCCGCCTCGATTCGGTCGACGCCGGCGTCGGCGAGCGCGCGGGCGATCGCCAGCTTGTCGTCGGGGGACAGAACGACGCCGACGGTCTGCTCCCCGTCGCGGAGCGTTGTGTCGTAGAGCCCGACTGTGTCGTGCGTCTGCGGCTCGAGCGCGCGGTGGTTCAACTCGCCGGTGAAGAGCTGTTCCCGGTCGATCGTCACGGCGCCCTCACGATCCCGTCCGGGAAGCGGCACAGCCTTTCAGGCGCGCCGTCGGTGATCAGGAAGTTGTCCTCGACGCGGAGACCGCCACCCTCGGGCCAGTACACGCCTGGCTCGATCGCGAGAACCATCCCGGCCTCGATCGTACCGCCGCCTGCCTGATGGGCATAGGGCGGCTCGTGCGCGCGGGCGCCGACACCGTGGCAGATCGGATGCGACGGCTGTCCGGGATAGCCCATCTCGGCCAGTCCTTCGCGACACTCCCTGTCCAGGTCGGCCAGGGAGTCACCGGCGGAAAGGGACGAAGTGATGCATGTGTACACATGCATCAGCTGCTCCTCGAGCTCCGCGTACCGCGGCTCGAGCTCACCGGGGACGAGGTTCTTCGTGTGGTCGCACCAGTAGCCGTCCGCGCAGACCCAGATCTCGAAAAGGGTCGGCGCATGCTCCTGGATGAGCCGGCTCCCGGTCGCGGTGAAGGAGCGGATCCCCGGCCCCGACCAGACGAGCGAAAAGCCGTAAGCCAGCTCGACCTGCCCCTCGTAAGCCGGGTGGTCGAAGCCGGTGCCATGATCGTGCACCCAGCCGTTCCATAGCGCACCGACCTCGCTCTCACGCATCCCCGGCCGGAGCCTGGCCTGGACGTGTTCCATCGCACCCGCCGCGATCGCATTCGCGAGCCGCATTCGCTCGATCTCCTGCTCGGTCTTGATCGCCCGCGCGGTTGCGAGCAGCGGGGTCGCGTCCGCGGCGTCGGGAAAGGCATCGAACCAGGCCTTGGTGTATGTCGTCGGCTCGCCGACCATCCGATCCGCAGCCTGTGTTCCGAGCGAGAGCTCGATCCCCACGCGGTTGAAGTCGGAGGAGATCTGCCGCGCCAGGTCGAGCGCCCGTAAGCTCGGCGGCCGCGGGTCGCTCTCGTCGTAGCCGCGGAACAGGCGCACCTCGGGCGTCCAGCTCATCCGCTCGGCGTCGGCCTCCGAGGCTTCGAGGCAGATCAGGACCGGCTCGCCTTCCTGCGGGAAGACGACCGCGTCGTAGCCCTTCATGCCCCAGAAGTTCGTCAAGTAGAGGACGTTGTCCGACGCTCGGACGACGAGGGCGTCGAGCTCGTGCTCGACCATCAGCGCGCGCACGCGGTCGAGCTTGGCGTCGTCGCGAGCCCAGCTCACCGGCGGTCCA
>JAXIPI010000070.1:0-4617 GCA_045403015.1 Gaiellaceae bacterium
TACCGCTACGAGCCGGAGGGCGTTCGCAAGCTCGGGACGGGCCTCCTTCGGCGGTCGATGCGCGTCGCGCTTGGGCGCCCTTTCAACGATGCGACGAGCGGTCTCTACGCGGCGTCCGCGAAGGCGCTGCCGACGCTCGCCAAGCCGTACACCACCGGAGCACCGGAAGTCCAGGCGCTCCTTCGGCTTCACGATGAGGGTCTGCGCGTGGAGGAGGTTCCGGTCGACATGCGTGCCCGCGCCGGCGGGGAGTCGAAGCTGAGGGGAAAGAAGGCGTTCCTGCTCGTGGTCACGGTGATCGGGACGCTTCTGGGAGCGAAGCGCCTCCTGGGCCGACGCCGTGGCTAGGCTCGTCGCGGTCCTCGGCTACTCCGACTGGCGGCACCGGAGCCTTCACCCAGTCTGTGCGGCGCGGCTCGAGGCCGGCGAGCGTGCCGCGGCCGGCGCTGATGCCGTCCTTCTGAGCGGCTGGGCGCGCACGCGGGGCCGCGAGACCGAAGCGGCGCTGATGCGGGCCGCCTGGCGCGGCCCCGAGGTACCGCTGCTGGCCGACGATGCCCGCACAACGGTCGGGAACGCCCGAGCAGTCGCCGCGGCGGCGCAGGAGCTCGGCGCCGACGAGGTCGTCGTCGTCACTTCGTCGTGGCACCGGCTGCGTGCGGGCCTGCTCCTTCGCGCCGCGCTCGGCCCGGACGTCGCGATCGAGGTCGTCTCCCCTCCTCGCTCCCGCCGGCCTCTGCTGCTGGGCCGCGAGGGCGTCTGCCTTCTCCTCTTGCCGCTCCAGCTCCGGGCGGTCAAGCGACGATCGTTGCCCGCTCCACTGCCGGGTCGGTGAAGACGTCGAGGTCGTCGCGACTCGCGCTCGAGAACTCGGAGACGACCGCCCCCTCAGGCCCAGCGTGAAACGAGTGGAGAGTGTTCGGCGGGATGGTGTGCTGCTCGCCGGGCCTGAGGACGAGCTCCTCGCCGCCGACCCAGAGCCGGACGAGCCCGGTGCGGCACCGGAACGTCTCCTCCTTTCCCGGCGAGCCGTCGAACGGCGGGTGGCGGTGCTCCGGGCACGTCTGACCCGGATAGAGAACGAGCTCCTTCGCGCAGTAGCGGTCGGTGTTCACGTAGACGAGCACGAGCAGGCCGAACTCGCGCAGGCGAGAGAGGCCGAAGTCGGCGACCTCGATCGCCGCGCGCTCGGTGTCGGAGAGCGCGATCCCGGCCGCCTCGAGCCGCTCCGCCGCGTAGGCCTGAGCCTCGCGCTGCTCGGCCTTGGTGATCACTCGACTCTCCCGGCCCCGTCCACGGCACGGCACACGAACGCTTGCGGCTGGTGGCCAGTCTCAGCCCAGTAGCGAGCTGCCGCTGTCTCGACGACCGACGCCGCGCCTTCGCGATGTGCGACGCCGACGACGCAGCCGCCGAAGCCGGCGCCCGTCAGCCGAGCGCCGAGCGCACCGGCCTCGACTAGCTTCTCGACGAGCACGTCGAGCTCGGGGGTCGAGACCTCGAAGTCGTCGCGCAGGCTGGCGTGGCTCTCCGTCAACAGCCGCCCCAAGGCGGCGAGGTCGCCCGTGGCGAGTGCCTCGGCGGCTGCGAGCACGCGGGCGTTCTCGGAGACGACGTGGCGGGCACGCGGCTCGTCCGCGACCAGCTCAGGCGTCGCGTCGCGAAGCGCGGACAGGCCCAGCCTGGCAGCGGTCGCCTCGCAGGCGCGCCGCCGCTCGGCGTAGGCACTGTCGACGAGCTGGCGCGGCATGCCCGAGTTGATCACGAGCACGGCCAGCCTCGGCGGCAGCGGGATCTGCTCGATCTCGAGGCTGCGGCAGTCGATCAGCAATGCGCGGTCGCGGCTTCCGGCGAGCGAGGCGAGCTGGTCCATGATCCCGCAGGGCATGCCCGTGGAGACGATCTCCGCTTCCTGGCACGCCCGCGCAAGCTCGAGGGTCGCCAGCGTGAAGCCCGCAGCGTCGCAGAGTGCAAGGGAGATCGCGACCTCGAGGGCGGCGCTCGACGAGAGCCCTCCTCCGAGCGGAATCGTCGAGGTGATCGTCGCCTCGATACCCGCTGGCTCGCGTCCACGCTCGGCGAGCGTGCGCACGACCCCGGCGGCGTAGCGTCCCCAGGCGGGATCGACTGTCGACGGGTCGGTGCCTCCGTCCGCAGCGACGTCGACCTCGCCGGCCCGCTCGAGCGAGCGAAGGACGACACGTCCGTCCCCGCGCGGTTGGGCCCTGACAGTGCAATCGAAGTCCACCGCCAGCGGGAGGACGAACCCCTCGTTGTAGTCGGTGTGGTCGCCGATCAGGTTGACGCGACCAGGCGCGCGATACGTACGCTCCGGCACAACGGGGGTCGGGGTCGTCAGCAAGCCCACTCCATCCGGAGACCATACGGTCCATTGCTCCCGAAATGAGATCGTCCGTGTAGTCATTGCGACGTCAGGAGGTTCATGCACGAGTTGGAGTGGTGGCGGAGCGCCGCCTTCTACCAGATCTATGTCCGCAGCTTTCAGGACTCGAACGGCGACGGCGTCGGCGATCTCCCCGGAATCCGCTCGCGCCTGCCCTACCTGAAGGAGCTCGGCGTCGACGCGCTCTGGCTGACCCCGTTCTACCCCTCACCGCAGGCAGACCACGGCTATGACGTGGCCGGCTACACCGACGTCGACTCTCTGTTCGGGGCGCTCGCCGACTTCGACGCGCTCGTCGCAGACGCGCACGAGCTCGGGATCAGGGTGACGATCGACATCGTCCCGAACCACACCTCGGACCAGCACGAGTGGTTCCGGAACGCGATCGCCGACCCGAATCATCCGCATCGGGCGTACTACTTCTTCCGCCCCGGCAGAGCCGGAGGGCGTCCGAACGGGTGGACGTCCGCGTTCGGCGGGCCGGCCTGGACACGAGACGAGGCCACCGGGGATTACTACCTCCACTTCTTCGCTCCGGAGCAGCCCGACCTCGACTGGCACAACGAGGACGTGCAGGAGGAGTTCGACCGCATCCTCCGCTTCTGGCTCGACCGGGGAGTCGACGGCTTCCGGATCGACGTCGCGCACGCGCTCTTCAAGGCGCAGGACCTGCGCGAGATGGTCGAGCCCGTGCCGCGGCCGCAGTTCGGCGACTGGCTCTCGGCTCTGATGCAGCCCGAGCTGCATCCGCTCTACCGCCGCTGGCGCCTCCTGGCCGACGAGTATCCCGGCGACCGGGTGTACGTCGCCGAGATCGTGATCGAGAGCCAGGAGAAGACCGCAAGCTACGTCGGGCCGGACCAGCTGCACCTGTCCTTCAACTTCGCGCTCCTCCATGCGCCGTGGGACGCCGACCTCATGCGCGCGACCATCGATCGGACGCTCGCCGCGCTCGGCGCCGTCGGCGCTCCCGCAACGTGGGTGTTCGAGAACCACGACGTCATCCGGCTGCCGACGCGCTACGGCGGCGGCGAGGTTGGGCGGCGGCGGGCACGTGCCGCGGCACTGCTCCTCTTCGGCCTGCCGGGAACCTCGTTCACCTATCAGGGCCAGGAGCTCGGGCTCGAGGAGATCGACCTCCCGGACGAGGTCCGCGAGGACCCGGTCTTCCTCCACACGAACGGCGCCCGGAAGGGGCGCGACGGCTGCCGCGTGCCACTTCCGTGGACGAAGGAGCCGCCCGCGTTCGGCTTCACCGACGGTGAGCCCTGGCTGCCGATGCCGCAGGACTGGGGCTCGGTCAGCGTCGAGGCCCAGCAGGGCCGGCCGGACTCGACGCTCGAGCTGTTCCGCTCCGCGCTCCGACTACGGCCGCGCGACAACAGCTTCGCCTGGTGTGAGAGCCCGCCGGGGACGATGGTCTTCGAGCGGCGGGACGTCGTCTGCGCGGTCAACTTCGACACCCCGGAGCTGCAGCTGCCCGAGGGTGAGATCCTGCTCGCGAGCACCCCCGGCATCACCACGACCCTGCCACCGGATACCGCGGCCTGGATCAAGAGAGGAGCTGGACGATGAAGACGTCACTCGGAATCTGGGCGTTCGGAAACATGGCGACCAGGTTCAACCCCGGCGGCTACAAGCCCGAGCTCGCCGGCCAGACGACGACCGACCGGATCCGGACGGCGGTCGCAGGCCTCGGCGACCTGATCGACGACTACGAGTTCCACTACCCACAGGAGCTCTCGCCCGAGAACCTGGACGAGGTGCGCGACGCACTCGACGGCCACGGCATCTACTGCGTCGCGAGCGGGCTCCACCTCGACCCGCGCTTCGCCAAGGGAGCGCTCTGCTCGCCGGACGACGCAACCCGGGAGGAGGCCCTCCGGCTCACGCGGGAGGCAATCGACCTCGCCGGTGTGACCGGCGCCCAGATGATCATCTGGCCCGGGATCGAGGGCTACAACTACCCGTTCCAGACGCCGTACAAGGAGTCCTGGGCCAGGTTTGTCGACGGGGTCGGCCAGGCTGCGCAGCACGCGAAGGACCAGGGCGTGACCGTCTTCCTCGAGCACAAGAACTCCGAGCCGGCGATGAAGATCCTGATGCGGAACGTCGGGATGACGCTGCACGTGATCCACTCGCTGCGCCGGCAGGGGATCGACAACGTGACCGTCAACATGGACTGGCAGCACCTGATCATGAACGGCGAGAGC
>JAXIPI010000273.1:0-4858 GCA_045403015.1 Gaiellaceae bacterium
CGCATCGTGGTCGACTTCCCGGCGCCGTTCGGCCCGAGGAAGCCTGTGACGATCCCCGGGCGGACGGTGAAGCTCAGGTCGTCGACCGCGACCGTCTCGCCGTAGCGCTTGGTGAGTGAGGTGACTTTGATCATGTCTCCACGATGAACAACCGGCCCGCCGGGCGCATCGTCCCGCCGCAGTCTCGTGGCTACTCCGATCGCAGTAATCGCGGAGTGCTCCGAGCGGGACTCTTGCAAGCCGCTGACGGACTCGAGCCGTCGACCCCCTCCTTACCATTTGACGACTCAGTCGACGATTGGGAAGCGAGGATCGGCGTCGAGGCAGGCGGCGGCGAAGAGCGCGGTGCCGATGTCGCCGGTGAAGAGCGAGTAGCGGCGGTGGCCGTTCGCAGCGGCGATCCGCTCCGCCTGGGCGAGTGCGTGGACGGCGAAGCGGCGCGCCCGCTCGAGCCAGTGCTCATCGCCGGTGCGTGCGAACGCCTTGAGGAGGGCGAAGCCGTTGCCCGAGGTGCCGTGGCAGAGGCCGTGGCCCTTTTCGTCGTGGTGCGCGCCCGCACGCCAGATGAGCTCGGCGCCGGCGAGCAGGAGTTTCTCGTCGAGATACTCCCAGGCACCGGCGACGACACCCGGCGCGCCGGTGCACCACTGGAGACAGATCCGGCCGTCTCGTGGCCGCTCGAGCTGCGACCGCGGCGAGCCGGGCCAGTTCGCGAGGCCGTCCTCGCAGAACGCATGCCGTGAGAGAACGGCCGCGCTCTCGCTTGCGACGGCAGCGTCGGCCTCGAAACGGAGCAGAGCGAGCGTGTTTCCCGCGACGCCGTGGAGCGTGCTGAGGCCGCGGTAGTCGTCGTCCTGGCGCCATAGCCCGTCGCCGCCGCGGCGCTCCCGGAGTGCTATGGCCGACTCGCGGGCAGCCTCATCCCAACGACCCTCGCCCGTCCATTCGCCCATCGCCAAAGCGGCGAGGAGCGTCCCGGGCGCACCCCAGCTGATGTCGTCCGTCGGGTTGTCGACGTTCCCACGAACGAGTGCGTGTACGTCGTCCGCGAGCGCCGGGTCGGAGGTCAGCCGGAAGGCGACGAGCGCTGCTCCCGTCAGGCCGGACATGAGCGCACCAGGACGGTAGTGGTCGTCCGCAGAGAAGTCCGGCGTCGCCCGCTCGAACTCGACCGAGCGCACCACGGCACCGGCCAGGTCGAGCGACGACTCGGCATGGCCCCGCCTTTGGAGTTCATCGAGTGCCCAGATCACGCCGGCCGCACCGACGTACAGGCCGGATAGCGGCAGCGGCTTCTCCCGCGCATCCCACTCGTGTGCGGGCCAGAGCGCTCTCGGATCGAACGCAGCGTCGGCGTCGGCGACCATCGCAGCGATCGCGTCCTCGACGCGTGCCGGAACCCACGGCTCGTCGATCAGCGCATCGAACCTCGTCGGCTCGTACAGCATCTGTCTTCCCTCCTAGTCGATCCAGCTTTCAGCAGCCGAGGCCGACAGCCACGGCTAAGGGCATGAAGTTGGGATCAACTAGGCCGGGTACGCCACGACCGCGAGTCTAGCGAGGCACATCCAGCCCGCGTAGCCGCGGTTCGCGACGCGAAAGCTCCATAAACGGCTCCATCCTGGCCCACAACGGCTCAGGTGGCGACTGAACACATACAGAGAAGCGCCGACGTGCGGCGCTTTTGCAGAGCCCTCTGACGGACTCGAACCGTCGACCCCCTCCTTACCATGGAGGTTTCGAGCTGCGGGTGAGCTGCGGAGACTCGTAGCAGTGGAGCGCTTTTCCCCGGTATCTCACGGCTTTCTCCTCGCGGCGCTCCTGCCTCGAACCGCCCTGAGTCTCCCAGGAAAACCCGGAGCCTGTCCCCAGAACCTGTCCCCGGATTTCGGGCGCGGAGGGCGCTGGGTCAGCGTGAAGCTTGCGCCCAAGCCTTCGGCTGGCTCGGTCTGATGTTCTGGTTCATTCGGAACACGTTGTCGGGGTCGTACTTGTCCTTCAATGCTGCGAGCCGTTCGTACTTCTCGTCTCCGTAGGCGTCCCGGACACGGTCCGCTTCCGGTGTGAAGTTCAGGTACGCGCCGCCGGTGCCGAAGGGCCGCATTGCGTCGGCGAACGCGCGATTCGTTGCGATCAGCCGCTCGTCGTCGGCCGGGTCCTTCCAGACGGAGATCGGGTGGAACAGATAGTTGGCGTCACGATGAGAGAAGGCCGTCGCGTCGTCGGCAACGGCGGTGACGCCCTGGCCGATGCGGAAGATGATCGTCTGGCTGAACGGGATCGCCGCCGCGATCAGCGTCGGAGCGTGCTCGAGGACCGTATCGATCGCCTCGTCCGTGAGCTCGCTCATGTACTCGCCTCGCCAGTAGCTTCGATATCCGCTTGGAGCCGAGGCGTCGAGGATCGCCTGGAAGGCCGTGTAGGGCATCGGCTGGATCAGATCCACGTCGGGGTCGAGGTCCCTGAGCGGCTGAATCACGCGCGCGCCCTCTTCGGGGTCGCCGACGTACATCGCCGCTATCACGAGGGCCGCCTGGCCCTTGAGGTGGTCGGGCACGAACTCCTCAGGGGGCGCCGTAGCGAACACGCACGCCGTGGAGAGCTCGTCGGGGGCGCTGTCGACGTAATCGCGCCAGCCGCGGAGGACATCCGAGGCGCGGTCGATCGGCCACAGAGCCAGTCCCGCGAGCACGATCGGCCCGAGCTCGTGCAGGCGGAACTCGAACTCGGTCACGACGCCGAAGTTGCCGCTGCCGCCGCGGATGCCCCAGAAGAGGTCCTCGTTCTCCTGCTCGCTGGCGGTGACCACGCTGCCGTCCGCGAGCACCACCTCGGCGGACAGAAGGCTGTCACACGCGAGGCCGTACCTGGAGGAGGTCCAGCCGTAGCCGCCGCCGGTTGTGAAGCCACCGATGCCCGTGGTCGTGACGCGACCGCCCGGGACATGCAGAGCGTGCTCCTGGGTTACAGCGTCGAAGTCGCCCCACAGAACGCCGCCGCCTGCCTGCGCTCTCTTCGCGGCCGGATCGACCTCGATCACGTTCAAGCCGGCGAGGTCGATCACGATCCCTCCCTCGCAGACGCTCAGCCCGGCGACGCTGTGTCCGCCGGACCGCGCTGCGACCACGAGCTCGTTCTCTCGAGCGAAGTTGACCGACGCGGCTACATCCTCGGTGGTCGCGCAGCGAGCGATCACCGCCGGCCGCTTGTCGATCATCGCGTTGTAGACCGTTCGGGCCTCGTCGTAGCGTGGGTCGTCGGGCAGAACCAGCTCTCCCGAAAAGACCTCGTGCAAGGCGTCCAGAGCACTGTTCTCGATCATCTCTCCTCCTTGGCCGTTCCTCGTCGCGGCGTCACGCTCTCGTCCTGCTCAACCCGGGCGACCATGAACGCGATCAGGTCCGACCAGTCGCGAAAGCCGCGGAAGCCGTCGGTGCTGACGTCGCGGACGCTCCCGCGGTACTCGGATCCACCGCCCAGTTCCTCCTTCCAGAGGCGGACGGCGAAAGTGCGCGCGGCCGGCGTCGCGGCTCGCGGCGCCTCAGCTGAGGTGGTGGGGCCATCCGTCGTCATCGTCCTGGACGGCATCGTGGAGGACGTGCCGTTCCGCGAGCGTTCCTCAGAGCGTTCCGGCGCGGAGTCGGTCGAGGGTCTCCCGAGCACGGAGCTCGAACGAGCGGGCGCCTTGGCGCTCCGCAGCCTCGACCGCGCGCGTGAGCTCCGCCTCGATCTCCGGCCGAGCTGCGCCCAGCGTGGCGAGGAACCCGGCGCGCAGCCGCCGTGCCTCCGGCTCCCAGACTTGAGCGCCGCCGTCCATCGCCAGTGCTTCGTCGGCGGCCGTCAGGCCGGCCTGGGCCGCCCCTGCCGTCGAATACGCTTCGAGCAGGATGCGCATGACGAGCGCGTGAAAGCCGGGCGCGGCCGGCTCCCTGCTGCGGGCGTCATCGTAGGTGCGGCGGACGCGGTCGATTCCCGCGTCCGGACGGCCGTCGAGCACGTCGACGAGGCCCGCAAAGGCCTCGGTGGCAAGCCGGTGCTGCGCGGGTCCTAGCGAGGGCTCGGTGGCGTCGAGTTCCCGCAGGTGGCTGCGGAGCCGTTCCTCGTCGCGCTGGTCAAGCGCCAGCATCGCCGCCCAGACCGTCGCGACGGCCAGGCTGTACGGGTGGCCGCACTCGTCGGCGAGCACGAGGCCGGCGTCGCGCGTGCGCCCCGCCTCCTCGTCGTGGCCGAGCAGCCAGAGCGTGTGCGCCAGGCGGGTCAGGCAGATGACCTCGGGGTCCTGCGCGTAGCGAAGCAGGTGCGCGGTCCGCTGCTCGGGGCGGCAGCGCTCGACTGCAGCCTCGAAGTGTGCGCGCGCAGCCTCGAGCCGGCCTTGCCAGTAGGCCGCGATCCCCAGAACGTAGGCGCCTTCCACCCACAGCACGTCGTCCCCTTCGCGCTCGCCTCGGTCGCCCAGCTGCTCTCCGAAGGCGTGCGCGGCCTCGAAGTCGCCGCGGGCCAGGCTTGCAAGCGCAAGCGAGCGCACGAGCGGTGCCTCCGGCTCGACGCCGAGCACGCGTGCGAGCTCGGGCGCACGCTTGTGGACGGCGTTCAGGCGATCCGACAGATAGCCCTCGACCCCCACGAGCGGAGCGGGGAGCGCGGTGAGCAGCCGTAGCTCGAGCTCGGTGCGCTCGGTGCTCGCGGGCATGCCTCGCGTGAGCTCGAGCGCGCGCTCGAGCAAGCGCACCGCCTCGTCGTTCGCGTGGAGCCGCTGCGCCGCCGCCCCGGCGCGCGAGTACCACCGAACGGCCGCGTCCCCCGCGCCCGCGCGGGCGTAGTGCGAGGCGAGCTGCGCCCTCACCCCCCCGGGGGCGGC
>JAXIPI010000136.1:0-5459 GCA_045403015.1 Gaiellaceae bacterium
TTGCTGCCACGATCTACGCGGTGACGGGCGCCGACCCGAGCACCTGCTGCTCTGCAGTGACGATCTTGTCCTCGTCCGGGAGCACCCAGGCCTCGAGCGGCTCGCTGTACGGGATCGTCGCGTCGCGCGCAGTGACCTGGACGATCGGGGCCTTCAGCGACGAGAACCCGTGCTCGGCCACCTCGCCGGCGATCACCGTCGAGGCGGACGCATGCCGCGTCGCCTGGTCGACGAGCACGAGCCGCCCGGTCTTGTCGACCGACTCCAGGATCGTCTGCGTGTCCAGCGGCGCGAGCGTGCGCGGGTCGATCACCTCCGCCTGGATCCCCTCCGCGGCCAACTCCTCGGCTGCACCGAGCGCGCGGTCGACCGTCCAGCCGGTGGCGACGATCGTCACGTCGCCCCCTTCCCGCCTGATCGCAGCCTGCCCGAAGGGAACGAGATACTCGCCGTCCGGCACCTCTCCATGCTCGAGGGTCAGTAGGTAGTGGTGCAGGTAGACGACCGGGTTGTCGTCGCGGATCGCGGTCGCCATCAGGCCCTTGGCGTCGGCGGCGGTGGACGGGACCACAACCTTCAGGCCCGGCACGCCCATGAAGAGCGCGCCGATCGTGCCGGTGTGCTGTCCGGCCCAGCCGGCAGTGAACCCGTAGCCGGCCTTGAGCACCACCGGCACCTTCACCTGGCCGCCGCTCATCGCCCGGAAACGCGGCGCTTCGTTGATCACCTGGTCCATCGCCACGAGCATGAACTCCGCCATGTAGAGCTCTACCACCGGACGGAAGCCCGCCAATGCGGCGCCGATCGCCATGCCGATCTCGGCCGTCTCGGAGATCGGGGTGACACGGACACGGTCCTTGCCGAACGCGTCGACGTACGGCTCGTTCTCGGTCGTGGCCATGTTCTGGCCGAAGTAGAGGACGGTGTCGTCGCGCTCCATCTCGAGCCTGATCGCCTCGTCGATCGCGGCGATGAAGGGCAGTTCATGTGCCATGAGTCGATCGCCTCCTAGGCGTCACGCGTAGACGTACTCGAGGGCTGTCTCAACGTCGGGGTACGGACTGTCGAGGCCGAAGCTCACCGCGGCCTGCATCTCCTCGCGGACCGCCTCGGCGATCTCGTCGGCCTCGGCGGCGGAAAGCATGCCGCCGGCGATGAGCCGCCCGCGGAACGCCGGCACCGGATCGCCCTTCAGGGCAGCCTCGTACTCCTCGGGGGCGCCGAACTTCTCGATCGCCTCGTGCTCGGGAAAGTGAAGCGGCACGCCGGGCGGCGCGATGATGTTGCCGTGCGCCGAGAGGCGGTACATCTGCGACTCGATCAGCGTCGGCCCTCCACCCGCCCGGGCGCGCGCCACAGCCGCGCCGACGGTCTCGTAGACGGCGACCGGGTCGCGGCCGTCGATCGTGACGCCGGGCATGCTGAACGCCATCGCCTTGACAGAGAGATCCTCGCCGTTGGCCCGATTCGCGTCTTCCTGCTCCGTGCGCGTGTGGACGTTGTAGCCGTTGTTCTCCATCACGTAGACGATCGGGAGCGTCCACAACGCCGCGATGTTCAACGACTCGGAGAACGCGCCCTGCTTGGAGGCGCCGTCGCCGAAGAAACAGAGGATGACCTGGCCCTGCTTGCGGATCTGCGCCGCCCAGGCCGCGCCGGTCGCGTGCGGGATCCCGGCCGCGACGATCCCCGACGTGCCGAGGAAGCCGGTGGCGGGGTCGGCGAGGTGCATCGAGCCGCCGATGCCCTTGCACAGGCCGTCCTTGCGGCCGTAGATCTCGGCCATGATCGCCTTGGGGTCCGTCCCGCGCGCCAGCGGATAGCCGTGGCAGCGATAGGTCGCGAAGAACTGATCGTCGGGACCGAGCGTGGCGATCGACCCGACGATCGACGCCTCGGCGCCGTCGGCGAGATGTGTGTGCCCGCGGATCACGCCGGGGTGCTCGACGAAGGTGCGCTTGACCCGCTCCTCGAATTCCCGGATGCGCAGCATCTGCTCGTACATCCAGACGAGCCGGTCGCGGTCGAGCTCCTCAACTCCACTCGGTGCGCTCATGCGGGGATCCTCTCTGGTCCGAATTGGGCAGCCGTCGTCTCGTAGGCCCGCCTGAAGATCACGTCGATCGGGTTGTTGCGCAGCTCCTCGGACAGCACCTCGACGCCCCATGGACCGGGATAGCCGTGGTCCCGGCAAACCTCGACGTAGCCGCGTACGTCGAACTCACCCTCTCCGGGTAGCGCGCGGTGATTCACGGTCTCGTCGACGGGGTCGTCCATGTCGTCGAGCCTGCCGTCGCTCAGCTCGACCCACGACAGGTACTCGATCGGGATCCGGCGCAGGTCGTCGGGCGCGATGCCCAGCTTTGACATGTGCCAGGTGTCGATCGCAATGCCGCCGTTCTCGGCTCCCGCGCCGCCGACGACCTGGAGCACGGTGTCGAGGCTGTTCACGTTCACGTCGAACGGCATGAACTCGTACACGATCTTCGCGTCCGTGCGCTGTGCGGCCTCAGCGCAGAGCTCGCCAAAACGCTCGGTGAGCTGCGAGATCTCGGCCGCGACGCCCGGGATGTTGCCGACCTTGACGTGGTGTGCGTCCAGGTCGCCGGCGGCGCGGAGGAGCAGCTCCCAGATCTCGTTCGAAGCCGCGCGGCGCTC
The DNA here is from genome assembly GCA_045403015.1 of Gaiellaceae bacterium. Classification (GTDB taxonomy): domain Bacteria; phylum Actinomycetota; class Thermoleophilia; order Gaiellales; family Gaiellaceae; genus Gaiellasilicea. The sequence goes on from JAXIPI010000136.1 coordinate 2,659, forward strand.
GTCGTCCTCGTCGAGGAACCAGTCCATGAGGAACTCCAGCTCAAGGTGGCGCAGGCCGTTGTCGTCGAAGACCTGCTTCAGCTCCCGCAGGCTCCGCGTCTCGAGCACGTGCTGGAGGTCGGCGTGCCAGAGCCCGAGCCCGCTGAACCCGACCTTGCTCGCTTCGGCGCAGCGGTCGGCCCAGTCGAAGAGGCTCCACTCCCGCCCGACGTGCACGTCGACCGGCCCGGAGACCGTCCAATACAGCCCGACCAGCTCGACGTCGTCGCCCAACGCTTACCGCGGCCGATACGAGGTGCGGGCAACCTCGGCGTAGGGAGCGGGCCCGACGATCGCCCGGATCTCGGTTTGCACGTGGCGCTCGACCACGGGTTTGGCCGAGCCGCCTCCCTCCTCGCCCCAGACCAGCGTGACCTCGGTGCCCGGCTCACTCTGGTCGGCGTCGACCATCGCTAGTGAGAGCATCGAGCTCTCGTTGGAGCTGTACCCCGAGAACGTCGAGACACCGACCATCTTGCCGTCCTTCAGCACCTTGTCGTTCGGCCACGTCGAGTAGTTGGAGAGTGGCAGATCGATGTACTTCGCCCTGCCTTCCGGCTGGAACATCGTGCCCATCGCGCCAGCGACATCGTCGCCGTTCCACGCGAGCGTGACCTTCTTCCGGGTCGGGTTGTCGGCCATCTTCTCGAGCGCTTCCCGCCCGACGAAGTCGTGGTCGAACTTGACGTGGGGCCCGTAGCCGAGCTCGTACGGCGTCAGGTAGTAGTCCTCGATGTCGTCGGAGTAGTAGCTGCCTCCGAGCGAGCCGGTTCCTTCGTAGCCGGCGGCCGGCAACCAGTCCCGATACGGCTTCAGCTGCTCACCGGTGAAGACGGCCGGTAGCGGACACGGAATCCACCCCGACTCGAGCGTGTTGGTGGCGTAGACCCTCGAGCCCACCTGCCGAAGGCCGAACTCCTCGCCTGCTTCGACGATCGCCGCCTTGACCTCGTCCCCTTGGTCCCACGGGCCGAACAGCTCCAGGCCGGGCACACCGGACATGCCGTGGTGCAGCGCGCGGACATTTCGGCCCGCGACGGTGATCTCGCCCAGATTGAAGAACTTGATCTCCGGCAGCGGCCCGCCGTTGACCTTCTCCAGGACCTTGAGCGCATCGGGACCTTGGATCTGGTACCGGTAGAGCTTGCGGCCGGTCGGGTTCACCGCCGAGCGCTCGTCCCGCTCGAACGCGACGTCGTAGCCGCCCGTCTCGCCGTGGTACTGGACCCAGTTGTGCGCGGAGGGACGCCCGACGAGGTTGAAGAGCTCCTCGTCCAGGTAGAAGAGGATCGCGTCCCCGATCACGTAGCCGTCGGGATTGACGGCCACGAACTGCTTCGCCTTGTTGACGGCGAAGGACGCAAAGCTGTTGACGCCGAGATCCGTGAGCAACGTGAGCGCGCCGGGGCCCTTGATGTACAGGTCCGTCATGTGGTGAGACTGGTCGAAGAGGCAACACGTTTCCTGCCAGGCATGCTGCTCGTCTCGCCAGTTCGAGAACTCGCTCGGAACCTTCGGGTAGACGTAGGGCCCGATCTGCGAGTTCCGGACCAGCGTCACCGGATCCCCGACCGCCTGTAGCAACGCCTCCAAGCTTTGGGAGCTCATGGCGCTAGTGAACTCGGGCTCCTGCCCGTTTGTCAAGACGGCGTTCCAATTGCTAGGACGAGCCGTTACGATCAGCCCATGCCCGCCGAGGGAAGCATGGCCACGTCGCAGTCGCTCGAGCGCGGGCTGGCCATCCTCTCCTCGTTCCACCCCGACCGGCCGCTGATCGGTGGCAGCGAGCTCTCGCGCGAGCTCGACCTGAGCCGGAGCACGGCGCACCGCTACGTCGCCACGCTGGCCAAGCTCGGGTACCTGCAGCAGGACCCCGAGTCGAGGCGATACCGGCTCGGGCCGAAGGTGCTCGACCTCGGCTTCTCGGCCATCAACTCCATGGACCTGCGGGAGATCTCCGCGCCGCACCTGCGGCTGCTCAGCGACGAGACGGGCTGCACCGTCAACCTGGCGATCCTCGACGGCACTGACGTCGTCTACATCGACCGCTGCCGGACCGCTCGGCCGCGCCAGCGCGAGATCGACCTCAACCTGCACGTGGGCGCCCGGCTGCCGGCCTACTGCACGGCGATGGGGAAGGCGATCCTCGCCTTCCTCCCTGCTGGTCGACTGGAGGAGATCATCGAGCGCATCGACTTCGCTCCACGCGGGCCGAATACGCTCACCGATCCCACTGCGTTCCGGGAGGAGCTGCGCAGGATTCGTGCGTCCGGCATCGCCGTGAACGACGAGGAGCTCGCCTACGGCCTGCGGTCGATTGCCGCGCCGATCCACTCGCAGGCGGGCGAGGTACTCGCTGCGGTCAACCTCGCCGTCCACCGCACAATGGTCTCGATGGACGAGCTGCTCGCACGCTTCGGCCCCGCGGTGATGCGGTCGGCGCACGACATCTCTCTCAGCATGGGACACAGGTAGGCGCCCTCTGACGGTTCTGTGGGCGCCACCGCCGGACATTCGCGCGACGACCGAGATCGGGCGGTACCTCGGCTGGCTCGAGCGCGAGCGCGGCCTCGCGTTCGCGGATTACGAGGAGCTGTGGCGCTGGTCCGTCGACGACCTCGCCGGCTTCTGGTCGTCGATCTGGGAGTTCTTCGAGGTGAAGTCACACGCCCCGTACAGCACGGTCCTCGCCTCCGACGCGATGCCCGGTGCCACCTGGTTTCCGGGTGCGCGGCTGAACTACGCCGAGCATCTGATGGGCC
>JAXIPI010000014.1:0-7534 GCA_045403015.1 Gaiellaceae bacterium
ACGGCGCGCGTGTAGTTGCTGGGGGCGACCTCAATGGTCTGGACCTCACCCGTGAGGACGTTCCTGCCACTGATCACGATGGTGCCCCCTTCTTCGGTGGCTTCTGCGACGATCTTGCCCTCGACGGCATGCTGTTTGCCGATCTTGCTCGTCGATCGGAACTCGCCGAGGACGGGGCCTGGCTTCTTGACACCGCCGGCGACGCTGCCGAGGAGCTCGTTGGCCGATTTCAGGTCGAGAGCGACGACGCCGCCGCCGCCGTGAATCTCGACGGCATCTAGCGTTCGGCCGACATCGGCGATGCTCTTCGCGGGTTGGATTTTGCCGTTGGCCGCCCTGACGCCGACGATGCGTGCCTGCTCGAGAATGGTGCGGTCCGGATAGGCCTTTTGGCGCTTGAGGACCCAGATCCTCTCAAAGATGTTCCAGATGCTCTTGCTGTCGCCCCCCTTTAGGCTCTTGCCCGCGGCGGCCCGCTCGGCCTTGTAGTCGATCGTCTTCTGACGAGCCGGGTTGAGCTTGGCCTCTTCCGCGGCGATTTGGGCGTCGAGCGATTGGTGCGCCTGCGGAGCAGCGGCCGTCTCAGTGGACGCAGGCTGGACCGACTGGTCCGCTGGTGAAACCACCGCGGCTGACGCTACCGTCCCGCTGCTGGACTGCGGCGCGAGCACCGCGGCGTCTGCCAACGACACGAGCGCCGGTGTGGCCGACGCGGCGACGGCGGCGTTGCTCAGGACCGCGGGCGCGGCAGCCGCGGGCGCAGCAGCGGCGATTGGTGCCGCAGCCGCGATCGGTGCCGCAGCCGTTGTCACGGCCGGGGCTACGGCCGCCGCCGGCGCCGCAGCCGGCACGGTCGATGCGGCCGCGACGGCACTTCGAGCCGGACCCGCGAACTTGCTTGCGCTCGCACGCGACATGTGCATTCCGGCGGTGCCGAGCATCGACCGCTCGACGGGTGCGGTCGCCATCGTCAGGCGGACAACGCCGACCCTGAACACCGTGCTCTTGGCCACTGCTTGGGCAACAAACTTGCCGAGCCTCAATGCCCCCACGCCCGCGAGGAACAGGGAGATGATCTCGGGCAATGCCCGGCCGATCATCGCCGCCTTGAGCTCCGGCGCGGCCGCCTGGTAGCGCGCCCACCACGCCTCGACGGCGGCTTGCAGCGCGGCCGGCAGTTGTCGCAACCCGGCCAGCAGTTGCATGAACATCTCGGATCCCGACTTGCCCTCATACCGAACGTCGACGCCGACTTGCCGAAACGCGAGATTCATCAGGTCGCCCAGGAGTCCGGCCAACATTTCAAACAGAAACCAGGCGAGTTGGATGATGCCGATGACGGTGTCGACGACCAACTCCAACGTCCCGGCCAGGAAGCCGATCACGAGCATGGAGAAGCTCTGGATGGTGTCGGAGAACGCGTCGGCCACCCCGATCGCCGTGTCGACGAAGGCAAACGCGGTGGGTGGTAGGCCCGCGGCCAGGTTTCTCATGGATTGGCTGGAGTCCGCCTGCGCATCGTTGAGCTGACGAACCAGCCACGCCATCGCCTGATCGGTCAAGATGTTCGCCTGTGACCGTTCCGGAGCCGCACGCGCAGCGCCGGCTTCGCCGGCAGGGTGAGTCCCCGGCTGCCGTGCCGCGAGGTTCCGACGAAGCTCGACGACGTACAACTCGACGCTGATGCGCTCAGCGCTGCGCTGGCTTACGTCCAGCAGCCACTGCTCCAGGAGCCTGATCTCCAGCTCGAGCTCGTCGATCGACATCGCGGCCGGATTGCGACTGTGCGACGGCGCGACCGGCTGACGGGCGATGCCGACGCCGGACGCGCCGTCGACGCTGATGTGGCCCGCGGTACCATCGAAGACGGCCGCGGCTCGGTCGGCGCCATGCTCAACCGACGAGCTTGGAAGCGGGCTCGACCGGTTTCCGCCTCGGCGCTGCTGGAGGACGTGGGCGAGCTCATGGGCGAGAAGTCGCCGTTCGGCCCGCGACCCGGGGACCCAGGGCGACGTCATCGCGATCGTGTCGCCGATCGTCGCCGCCTCAGCGTTCCACTCGTGCAGGAGGCGCCGTGCACCGGCGCCCGTCTGCAGCCGGACGGCGCCGAAGTCGGCGCCGAATCGTTGTTCCATCTCGAGGCGGACCATGGGCGGCAACGGTTGTCCAGGCCCGCCGAGGCCGTCGCGCGCCGGATGCTGTCCGCCCGAAGCGCTGAGAACACGGCTGGTGGCGCGATTGCCGACCAGTCCTTGCAGATGCAATATGCTCGCGGCGCGCCCGCCTTCGGGGGAGCGGTCGGGCTGTAGTACAGGCGCAGGCCGTGTCGCGGTGGCCTGGGGCATTTTGCCCGTGAGCGAGCCAGCCTTATTCACGTGAGCGCTATCGTAGATGGCGAGATCCTCTCGCGCGAGCGTTCGGATGAGGCAGGTGCGACACGTGAGCGGGGTCGCCGGCCATCGTCGTTGCGGTACGCAAGCGACCCGTCTGGTCTGCAGCCAGCCGAGCGGCCGCGGGGATACGGGCATGGTCGCCTGAGCGCATTGTTCGGGAGTTGCCCCGTCCTCGCCGACTTGACTAGGTTTGACATCCATATCCGCGCCGTGTTAGGACGCCTGATGTGACGGTCGCCGCCGCCCGTTGTCATGCGTCAACGGAGTTCGGCGTTTGGTGGTGTAATCCGCCTGCCGGAGTCGTTGGGCCTCCGTGGCAGACGATCGTCTTCTTACATGGCTTCGGCGAAGCCGGCGACGGCAGCGTCGAAAGTCTTGAGAAGATCGGTCAAGGTGCGGGTCTTCCCCGAGAGATAGCTGATCCGCACAACGAACTGCTACGCAACGCGCAGGCGTTCCCGTTTCTCGTTGTTGCTCCGCAATCCCCGACGGCGTGGCGGGATGCCACCGACCATGACCGAGTCGTGCGCTTGACACGGCGACTGGTGGAGTCCGGTTTGATACGTGGCCGCCCCATACTCGCTGGGTTCAGCTACGGAGGTGACGGGGGTCTGGCACATTGCTTCGCGGGAAGGTGCCGATGTCGCTGCCGTTGCTTCGATTGCATGTGAGGATCCCGGTAACGCAGAGTTGGTCGCGAAAGCGTTGGCCGATGTACCTATCTGGATCGGCTTTCGACCGGACGACCAACACGCGTCGCGGGGACGACCACCGTCTGGTGTGATCGACAAGCTCAGGGAAGTTGGAAATCGCGCTGAGGTGCACGCGTATGTTGAACCACTGCCCGCTAGCTGGCATGGGAGTACGCATGCCTACGCCGCACACCAGGCGTTTACTGATCGCCAGTTCGTTGGCTGGCTCCGCGGTCAGATGAACACGGATACAGCTGGTTAGAGCGCAGCGCGCTGCAGCCGGCAAGCGGTGTCCCGTACCGGGATTCGCCCACCTCGAAGTGCGTGAGACAATCATCCGGTTCCGCAGTAGAACGAGCCGATCGGCGCACTTTTGTACGAGCCGTCGACCGCTTCCGCCGCCCCGCTGGGATAGCGACCTCCGTACTCAGAACTCCAGGCTTGTGGCGCGCGGCGCGCGGCGCGCTCCCAGGACTTGACCGGCCTCCAGGATTCTGGAAGTTTGGGGGTTCCTGTCCCGCGGCGTGCGGGCCGTCGGATGCCGAGAGACGCGCAGCTCGACTCCACGACGGAGGCCCCAGGCCGACCCCTAGCACCGGTTGCGCACTGAATTTGGAACTGCCGCAGCGTCTGCAAGACTCCGAAGAGGAATTCGACCGTATTACGAAAGTGCCGCCCGTTCACGGTTGCGAGTGCGCAGAGGAGGTATGCCGTGCCATCGGACTACGAGCTACTCCGCACGCTGAACCTGGAGATCGGCGACGGCGAGGCGCACGGTGATGCAGAGTTCTTCGAGGACCTCCTTGCCCCTGCGTTTGCGATGCGCCGAGCGGACGGCAAGCGCACTGATGATCGCGGGCGATTCATCACGTCGCTGGCCGAGAGCGCTGACCGATCCACCGAGGTGAACGCCATCACGCTCTTCGAGGCCAATCGCGCAACGGAGCTCAACTCGGGATCCTGATCGTGTGTACCGTCGCCGAGCAGTCGACATGGGAGCCTCGATGAACTACGACCTGCTCATCTACCACGACATGACTGACGACACCGAATCGACCGGAGGTCGCATCCCGCCCATCGGGGCGATAGCGGAGGAATGGTTCGGTCACCTTGGCAAAGACCGCTTCGTCGTCGCCGTCGGCCCGCCGATCCACGGAAGCAAGGACGCCACCGTCGTGCTCGCGGTCGGCAGCCGGCCGATGGATGACGTCCAGGCACAGCTCGACGCGCCACGCGGGTAGCGCCCTCACGCGCGCACCCGCAGCGCGGCTGGCCGGCCAGGCCGCGAGCACGTCTCCAGCCAAGCCAACACATCGGCTTCGCGGTAGCGCCGATACCGCCCGAGCTCCACGACTGGGATCGCACCCGACCGCGCGTCGACTCCCGCACCCACGACACCGGCACGTTCAGCATGTCCGCGACCTCTGCGGCGGGGAGGCGACGATCGCTCGCGTACGCTCACAGACATGCCCGAACGGCTCGACCGCATCACCCTTACCCTCAGCGACGGTGACGTGACACTCAGCTGGGCGATCCGCCAAACGCTCATGGCGAGGCTGCAGTACGTGCACAGCGCTTCGGGTATCCGCATTGCATTCACCGCCGTAGGTGGGTCCCGACCTGTCCAGCTCGCGGACAGCCAGAGGGCCGCACTTCTCAAAGTGCTGGAGGAGTGGTCGCTCGGCCGTGACGGGTACGACGCGATGCCCGCCGGCCTCTTCGACCTCCGCAACGCGCTGATCGACGACCTGCACGACGCCGCGTCCTAGCCTGCCGCTGACCGGGGGACGATCGAGGCGAACGACTCGATGAAATCCAGGCACCGCTGACTGTTGAGGTCGAAGACGTTGCCTGCGACGACGCCCAGGGTCAGCTCGAGCAGCGCGGCAGTGAACGGCGGCGGTGGAGGCGCAGGCCTGCTCGCCGCCGCGGCAGGGCTCGCGCTCGTGGCTGTCATGTCGCGGCGGAGGCGGCCTCCGCCCTAGCAAGCGTGACTCGCCGCGAGCGCGATCGAATCATCACGCGAACCACCTTCATCCCAGATTGCAGCCGCGCCACCGCGGCAGCGCGATCTGGACGAACCTGCTAGACGTACGGCGACGTCCAGTCAAGGAGAGGGGGACGATCGTGATACGACTGACGGCCATCGTCGTCGTGCTTCTAGCCGCGGCTTTCCTGACAGCCACGGCGCTTGCGGATCCCTGGAGCTTCGTCGGAACGAACACCGTCGCGAGCTCGCCCGTCGAGGGAGGCGGATATCCCGTCCCGGCGGGTCGCACCAAACCCGACGCAGGCACGTGTCGGCTCGGGGACTACAACTCGAACCGCTCCGAGTCGTGGCTCGCCGTGAAGCCCGGGACGGAGGATCTGGTCGGAACCTCGAAGTTCTTCTTCGAGACCTTCAGCACCTTCTACATGTTCCATCTCGGCTCGTACCGGATCCTCGACGGGACGCCCGTCGACAACAACCAGGTACAAGGGTACGACTGCATCTCGACGGGGACGCAGGCCATGCCGCCGAGCTGGACCGACAACACCGACCCGAACGCCGACTTCGACACGAAAGGTCGCGTCTATCAGACGACGCTGCCCTTCAACGCGTTCTGGGAGGGCGGCCTGCATCCGAATGCGGAGATCGACGTCTCGTATTCCGACGATATGGGGCAGCACTGGGTGAAGGGCAACGGGGGGAAGCCGCTCGAGCCCTCCAACAACCAGAACAGCCTCGCGTTCGGCCATGTCCAGGACAAGCAGTGGATCGCCGTCAACCACATCCCTGGCAACGCGAACCAGGATCACGTCTACGCCGCCTGGGCGGTCTTCAACGGCTCGGCGATCAAGATCCGAATGGCCGTCTCGCGCGACCGCGGGCAGACCTTCGCGAAGGCCGTCACGATCGCGAGCCCGTCGCAGGTGAGCTCCGGTACGACCTACGTCTATCCGGCGATCGACGCCGCGGGAGACGTCTACGTGGCGGTCGTCTCGTTCCCGCCGAGCGGGAAGCCGTCCGAGATCTTCGTCGCGCGCTCGAGTGACGACGGTCGGAGCTTCGGAAGGTGGGTGTCGGCGGCCACGCCGGGGATCCTCCCGGCCGCCGGACTTCCGAACACGCGATTCCGCGACGGCATCACTGAGAGCTTCACGGCGAGCCCTACGCACCCCGGCCATCTCTACCTCGCGTACGAGGACTGGAACGGGACGCAGATGGACGTGAAGTTCACCGAGTCGACCCACGCCGGCCTCACCTGGTCGGAGCCGATCACCGTGAACGACAACGTCGACACGGCCGGCTCGCCGACGGATCAGTTCCAGCCGACGGTGGCCGCGGGGCCGAACGGCGCAGTGGCTATCGCGTTCTACGATCGACGCCTCGAGTGTCCCGACGACGCGAGCATCCTCCCTGCCGATGTGGGGCGGACGAACTTCTGCATCGACACGACGCTCCAGGCGTTCAAGGACACCGGTGCCGGTGCGCTGCCGGTGGGCGACAACGTTCGCATCTCCGAGTTCACGTGGGATCCCGAGCAGCCCGGACAGCGCATCGGCGGTATCTCCCAGTACGCGTGTGCCGGACACGTTGACCCGTGTCCAAACGGCCGAGGTTTCATCGGCGACTACTTCGGACTCACAATTTCGGCCGGGAACATCTACTCGCTCTTCGTCTCGACCCACTATCCCTCGTCGGTGACGGCCGACGAAGGCGGCCCGGTCTACTACCAGCAGCAGGTGTTGGCGACGGTTCCACGCTCGACGTTCGGAGCTGGCTACTAGGCACGACCCACGACTGGTGCCGGACGTCTGACTCGTCCGGCACCAGTCCGATGATCCCGTGCATGCTCGTCTTCTCCTAACCACCCCGAGCCGTTGGGCTTTCTTCCAGGCTCGCCCGCGATGGCCGCGAACACGCGATCGAGCTTCTCGACGCTCTCAACGCACCGGAATTCGAGCCGTGGACGCTGGTGGACGCTGTGTGGGCGTCGAACGGGCGAAACGGCGTCAGCGCGGACAACAGAAGCGGCCCCAAAGCAGGCTGAACAGCGAATCCCTCTGACGGACTCGAACGGTCGACCCCTCCTTACCATCAAGGTTCAGCGGCAACGGGTCGCAACCCACGGCAACGGTTTTGGCTTGTTTTTGCCGTTTTCGGGGCCGGTTCATTTGCCACCGGTTGCCGCTGGTTGCGCCCGCTAGGCTCCATAAACGCTCCATCGTTGCGGCGCGAATCTCTGATGAGCGGCGGGATTCGGCGCACTCCCCGTTTCTCGTTCAGGCCTCTCACCTTCCTCGCTCGAAGAAGGGGTCGGATCGATCGCCCTTCAATGAGGCCATCGACCTGACCTTGGCTCAGGTGCTCTTCTCCATGATCTGCGTACTGGCGTCTCCGAGCCCGGCCGCGCGAGCGATTACGCGCGCTTCGGCGCGGTCGGCGACCTGGAGTTTGGCGAGGAT
>JAXIPI010000436.1:0-2601 GCA_045403015.1 Gaiellaceae bacterium
CTGGGCAAGCTACGCGCCGAAATAGGCCAAACCTAAGCCGCGATATCACGTTGCGAGTCTTGTGCGGATGATTTCAAGTCCGTAGAATCGGCAAGCGTGACCGCACACGCCGCCTCTTCTCTGCCCGCGGAGGATCCCGAAGACCGGGACAAGCCTGCTCCGAGCGGCCGTCTGCTTCTGCGGATGCCGCGCACGCTCCACGCGGATCTCGCACAGGCCGCGGAACGTGAGGGCACGAGCCTCAACCAGTTCATCACCGCCGCGCTGGCGACCAAGATCGGGTCCGGGCCGGACGAGCACCACGGCGAGCCGGGCCAGGGCCAAAGCAGGGTGATCGCGGCCGCTCTCGTGGCGAATGCCGTCGTGATCGGCCTCGCAGCCGTAGCGGCGATCGCGGTACTGATCGTGGCTCTCCTGGGCTAGGAAGGCTTAGAGCACGAGGGTCTCGGGGAAGATCGCACCCGCCTCGAAGCGGTCGAGACGGTACGCCGAGAGATCGAACGGCGGGGCCTCGCCGAGCAACTCGGCTGCAACCGCGTCGCCGACGGCCGGCGACTGCATGAAGCCGTGGCCCGAGAAGCCGCAGGCCGCGTACACGCCGTTGGCGATCGGCCCGATGATCGGATGGGCATCGGGCGTCATGTCGTAGAAGCCGGCCCACGCGCGCCGGAGCGGGGCGCCGGACGCCTGCGGGTAGCGCGACGCGAGTCGCCCGCGCCAGTCCTCGACGAGGTCGTCGCGCACCTCCGCCGGCCCGTCCCAGCGCAGCTCGGTCTCCCCCATCGCGAGCCGCAGCACGTCGTCGCCGACGCGGCGGAAATGGAAGCCGTTCTCCTCGATCGTCATCGGCAGGTCGAACGGAACGTCATCGACCGGACCGACGTCTGCGAGCTGCCGCACGAGCGGCCGCACCGGAAGCTCAACGCCTCTTTTGGCCGCGAGCGCTGGTGAACGAGCGCCGCAGGCGATCACGAGGACCTCTGCCTCGAGCTCGAGCGCATCGGTTCGCTCACGCACGTCGACGCCGAGCCCGTCAGCCCGCCGCACGAGCTCGCGCGTCACGCCCGTTGGGTCGGCGATCCCGTCCTCGCGGCAGATCGTCGCGCCCAGCACGTCGTCCACCCGGAGGCCGGCGACGAACGACGCGTCGACCCTCTCGACCGGGACGCCGAACGACGCCTGGAGCACGCGCCGCTCCTCGAGCTCCACGAGCCCACCCTCGGAGGTCGCGAGGAAGAGGTAGCCGACCTGCTCGAAGAGCGGAGCCCCGAGCTCACTGAAGAGCCGCACGCTCGCCTGGGCAAGCCGCACTTCCGCCTCGGTCGTGAACTGCTGCCGGACGCCACCCATTGCCTTGCCGGTCGCGCCGCCCGCGATCTCCCCCACTTCAGCCAGCACCACGCCGTCCGCGCCGCGCAACGCGAGGTGGTACGCGATCGACGCACCGATCGCGCCTGCGCCGGCTACGACGACTCGAGCCATCCGCTGAGCTCGTGGCGCTCACCGTCGCTCAGTTGCCGCAGCGGCCGTCGGACGTCCTCCCGCACGGGGACGCCGTGCAGACCGAGGATGAACTTCAGCGCCGCGTGCCGCGGGAACCGCTCGACGGCCGCACGGAGCTCCCCGAGCGCGATCGCCCCGGCCTCTGTCGGCTCTCGCACGACGGCGGCGACCTTCTCCGGGAATGCGGCGGCGAGGCCGGAGACCGCGCCGACCGCACCGCCACGGATGCCGTCGAAGATCAGCGCCTCAGGCCCGACGAAGACGTCGAGCCCCTCGATCAAGTACGGCGAGAAGCGGTCAAAGGGTGCATCGGAGACCTTGAGACCCGCGAGGTTCGGCGCGCGCTCGCGGAGCTCGAGCAACACGTCGATCGGGACGGCGTAGCCACTCGCACGCTCGAACTCGTAGACGTAGAAGGCGGTCGGCGCGCAGGCGGCCGCGGCGGCTGAAAAGTGATCGAGAAGCGCCCGCTCGTCGAGCTGAAAGTACGGTGGGCCGATCACCGCGATCGCATCGGCGCCGGCGGCTGCCGCGTGCTCGACGAGCGCGAGCGTGTCGGCGGTCGTCTGCGCACCGCAGTGGGCCGCCACCTGGAGCCTGCCTGCTGAGGCCTCGAGGAAGAGCTCGAGAGCGCGCCGCCGCTCCGCCGGGTCGAAGAGCAGCCCTTCGCCGGTCGTTCCGAGGGCCAAGAGCCCATCCACGCCCGCGCCTGCAAGAAAGTCCACATACGGGCCGAACGCCCCCTCGTCGAGGCGGTTGTCCGCCTGCGGGGTGACGGCGGCGGCGAGAGCACCACGGAGCATCAGCCGACTCTACGCGGGTGAGGTAGGGCTCGCCGAAAGCCGTAAGGGAATCCGGAGGTTCTGTAAGGATCTCTGCGCGATGGGGGCACTCCGGATCGAACGCGACGACGACGTCCTGCGGATCACGCTCGCGCGCCCTGAGACCCGGAACGCCTTCGACGCCGCGCTGATCGCCGAGCTCGCCGAGGCGTTCGTCGACGTCGGCAAGGCGCGAGCGGTTCTGCTCGCCGGCGACGGGCCGAGCTTCTGCGCCGGCGCGGACGTCGAATGGATGCGCGCCACGTTTGCGTCGAAG
>JAXIPI010000130.1:0-4146 GCA_045403015.1 Gaiellaceae bacterium
TTAACGCACCCCACGGGCCTTACGCCGGTACTCGCTCCGCCTCGCGCGCCTGGGCCGCGCGAGCCGCAGCGGTCTGCATCGGAGCGAGGTCTGCCAGCTCCGTCTCGAGTTGCTTCAGCGCCTGCACCTCGAGCTGGCGCACGCGCTCGCGCGTGAGCCCAAGCTCGCGCCCGACCGTCTCGAGCGTCTGCGGTTCGCCCTGAAGGCCGAAACGACGCTCGACGATCAGCCGCTCCCGTTCGGGCAGCCTTTCGAGCCTGCGCTGCACCGTCTGCCGGAGAAGCGACCGCTCTGCCTCCTCGACGGGGTCAGCGGCAGCCGGGTCGGCAAGGAAGTCGGCGAGCTCAGTATCGCCGTCCGCGCCGACGGCCTGGTTGAGCGAGGCCGAGGCCTCGGCGCAGCCGAGCGCTTGGCGGACGTGTCCGAGCGGCAGGCCGGTCGCCTCGGCGAGCTCCTCCGGGCTCGGCTCGCGGCCGAGCGCGGGCGCGAGCGTTCGGGCGGCCCGGGCGAGCTTCTGTCGGCGCTCGATGACGTGGATCGGGAGGCGGATCGTCTGCGCCTGGTTTGCGATCGTGCGCGCGACCGCCTGACGGATCCACCAGTGGGCGTAGGTCGAGAACTTGTAGCCCCGCCGCCAGTCGAACTTCTCGACCGCACGGTTCAAGCCGATCGCGCCCTCCTGGATCAGGTCGAGAAAGGGAACGCCGAGGCCGCGATAGCGCTTGGCGATCGAGACGACGAGGCGCAGGTTGGCGTTGATCATCTCCTCATTGGCGGCAGCATCGCCGCGCTCGACCCGCTTGGCAAGAGCCACCTCCTCGGCCGCGCTCAGCAGCCCGTGGCGGCCAATCTCGGCGAAGAAGAGCTCGACCCCGTTTTCTTTAGGGCGGAGGCGAGCTGCGCGAGCTCCTCCTTCGGCGTCATTTTCGGGCGATGCTCCGGCTTGACCCGGGCGAAGGTCGCGGATCGGCTCACTCGCCCGTTGGCGAGGAAGTCGCATAGAGGCGACGTCGCTGGCTTCGGGTGCCAACGGGAAGGGCAAGGTTGTCGACCAGCTGGGAGAAGGGCCGCCGCTCAACATGCTCCCAGCGTGCCTCGCGACACATCGGGCAGCTCGGAGCTTGCCCGTAAACGACGATGCCGTAGCCGCAGGCAGCGCAGCGGTACTCGGCCCGCTTGCCCGTCCTGCCTCCCCCAGCCACGACCATGCCTCCCTCGACCGCGGCATCCTCGGCCTCGCGCAGCTCGACGCTCAGCATCTGATCGCCGTCGATCAGGGCAGCGCGTGCGGGCGCAGACTCAGATGTCAGCGGAATCGCCACTGTGTCACTCCTTTCCCGGTAGCCCTTCGGCCCGATCGAGTTGTTGGCGGTTCCGCGCTAGGCTCGGAGCGTGTCGGCTTCCGCCTAGTGCTCGGATGCGTGTCAGCTTCCGCCTAGTCGCGTGTCGACTTCCTCCTAGTCGCGGAACCGCCTTCGAAAGGCTCGCCCTCACCCGGCGGCGGGTCTTTCATTCCTTCCGATTCGACGAGTCGGTGCTTAGCTCCCTCCATAGGCATCATCTCCCCCGCTGTTCGACTTCGCGGACGGCCTCTTGGCCGATTGCGAATGGCTGCTCGGGTGTCCGTTCTCGGACGTCCCGGCGGACAGGTTGCGGACGAGCTCGAATGCCTCTTCGGGGGTCTGGACAGACCCGAGCATGGCCTTCTCAACCCGGAGCAGCGAGAGAGCCAACTGATCCTGGGAGAACTCGAGTACTTTCTTGCGCCGCTCGTGCTCAAGCTGACGCCATGCCTGCAGCAGCTGGCGCAGCTCCGGATCGTCAGGCGTGATCTGACCCGAGAACTGCCGCCAGGCCTCGAGGTGGTCGCCGCCAGCGGCCGTGTGCAAGAAAAGGCGGCCGGCGAGGGCGCAGACCTCCTCGCTCGCAGCATCGTCTAACTGCTCAAACTGCCGGCGCTTCTCAGCGACCTCGACAGCGCGGCGTTGGGCAAGGATCCCGACCTCCCGCAACCGCTCGTGCGCTTCACGCACCGGTCCGACCACCAGCCGATCGTTCAGACCCTGCGGAGCCTTTACCAGCACCCTCTCGGCCTCCGCGAGTTCTTCCGCGAGCCGACGCTCGCGCTCATCCTCGGCCTCCAGTCGCGCCAGTGCATCGGCCTGCTCCGCTCTGCCCGGCTCGGGCAGGGCCTCGATCGCCTCTCGCAGGAGCTGCCGTGCCCTGGCTCCCCTGATGTGTCCGGCGAAGACAAGAAGGAGCTGCGCGTCCCGCCCGAGGGCTTTGGCGAGCTTTACGAGGGTCTCAGCAGCGGGCCGCTCGACCTCGCCCGCCTCGATCCGGCTGATCTGCGCAGCCGAGAGGCCACTCCGCCGCGCCAGCCCCCGCATCGAGAGACGCGCGCGCACGCGCGCCTCTTTGGTCACCTCGGCCATAGTCATCACGGCCAGCGTCTGCATCGTGCTCCCAAGTCTAGCGGCTCTTGTACCGTCAGTCAACTGTTCGCATTTGCCTCCGATGCCATCAGTCTCTGTTACTTAAAGCAACGCTACCGCCCGGTTTTTCTCGGGCGGTACGGTCGCCGAGTGGCGATCTTGCCTGAAGGGTGCCATTACTCGGGTCGTGCGTTCCGCGGCGGCTCGTCAGGACTCGTGGATGACCCGTGCGCCGTGAAGTGAGGGCTCGCCGGCCGGGGAGTCGCTCCGCGGCTCGTCGAACAAGACGGCGCGGCGACCCGCGCCTCCGACGTTGAAAGCGGGGGTCCGTGGGGCTGTAGGATGCGTCGCGGCTCGAGCTGGCGCCCCTGCGTGTCGGCGTCAGAGCCGAAGGAGGTGCCCGCTGGCATCCGAGGTCCAGATCGCTCCGCGGGTCGAGGCTGACCTGCCGCAGCTGTTCGGGCTCGCGAAGGTCACGTTCGCCGGTCTACCCGGCTGGAGCGACGAGCGGGTACTCGAGGTGCTGAAACGTAGTGTGATCTTCGTCGCCCGCGAGGAGGGTCAACCTGCCGGCTACGTCGCTTTGCGCCGCGAGGAAGGCGGGGCGATCGTGGTCGAGCAGCTGTTCGTCGCGCCCGGCCACGAGCAGCGTGGCATCGGACACCGGCTGCTCGCCTACGCGGAGGGGTATGCGATCGCGGAGCGGGCACGATCGCTCCAAGTCGTCGTCGAGAAGGGAAACCAGCAGGCTCGGAGCTTCTACAGGCGCTCGGGCTTCGTGCCGGTGGAGCCAGAGTTGTTCGAACTCATCCTCCCATGGGCCGACTGAGAACTTCCGACGCCTCTCTCGCTCGGTCGTCGCCCCAAGCGGTCACGACTGCTATCTAGCCAAAATCGCCAGTGATCCTTGGCAGCAGGGGGCCTGGGACCTCACGCGCCTCGCGCTGTTCGTGCAGGCGCCGGAGAGGTAGCTGGCTCTGGTTGTCGCGGACGAGCCGAAAGACGACACAGGGGACCTGAAGCCCGCTCCGTGGAGCGGATTCAGCTCGTCTCTCCGCGAGCTATGTTGGGAGAGCTTCCTTGAGAGACGCGCTCCGTGCAACGGTTCAACGTCAGCAGCGGACCGGTCGTGGCCGATTACGTTACAGCGGACCGCGAAGAAGAACTCCTGCGCGTCCTGGACGCTATCGGCGCGACGTGGCGGTCGGGCCGGAGGGCAATCGCGTTCAGATCACGTTCGTGCTGGACGCCGAGAACTCGAACGCGGCGGTCAGAACAGCCGATGGAACACTGAGCACGTTCGCGGATGGCTTCTGGCCGGGAGTGGTGCTGGCCTCAAGGATCGACTAGCAAAGAGGGTTGACCCCACCCACCGGCCGAACACCTACCCGGGTAACCGTGTGGGGTGTCAAAAATCGGTGCGCGTTCCCGAAAAATTCGGGTTTGCAGGTGGGACCCGATTTTTGGCACCCCACACGCCTAGACTCGTGCGACACGAGCGTAAGGAGGCTGGGATGGGAGTGCCTGCACACGCAGAGCTAGCGACGCGGATCGTGTTCGTGGGGAGCACCAAAGATGAGCTCCTGGAGGTGGTGGTCGATCAGAGAGCATCTGCGGCGGCCGCGCTTCCCTCGAGTGAATTTTCGGAGCTCACGAGAGACGGCTTGCCGATCTGGGTGAACGTCGCAAACGTGCTCTACCTGGAGAGCGT
>JAXIPI010000298.1:0-5235 GCA_045403015.1 Gaiellaceae bacterium
CGTTACCCCAGGTTCCGACTGCGAGCGCGCTCACCTCGACGACGTCGCCGGCGACCTTGCCGGCCGGAATCGGCAGCGAACCGGAGAACGAGTACGTCGGTGCGACATAGGCGCCGGACGTCGCAGTGACGCCATCGAGCCGGATGTCGATCTGCGGGTTCGCGCGGGATGGGTCATTGGTCGGATCCGATCCGGAGCCTTCCCAAGCAGTCGAGGTGAAGTTGATGGACAGTGCGCCGGTCTCGGCATCGCAGACGACCTCAGCGGTGATCGTCGGATGATGCGCCAGGGCAACACTCGGGGTCGTCAACAGGCCGGTCGCCACAGCGAGGGCGACCGCGAGCGCGCACAGTGCGCGGTGAATCATGATTCCTTCCTCCTCAAACCCCCCGGTTTGAGGCGGCTTCACCACCGTGATTAGCAGATTCCGATTGCAGCGTCACTAGCTATCTGGCTAAAGATTTTTCGAGCGAGTGGATTCGTCGAGCGCGCAAGATCTCGCCTGGGGCCGCATCTACCCGAACCAGAGGGCGGCGGAGAGCAATGGCGGCTTCAGCTCAGGAAACTCCGCCGTCCTCTCTCCCGGTTCGACACCGCATCGGCTCGACTTCGCGACGACCCCGTCGGCAACACCATCCTTCTCTCGGCCTCAGTCGAGTAGCCGCTTGGTTCAGCTGCCGTCCGGCCAGCCGCCGCGGTGGAGCACCATCGGGTAATGGGGTAGCGCCGCTCGCGGGTTCTCGACGATGGCTTTCGTTCGCTCGACACAACCCCCGCTCGCACGCCAGCCGCCCGGGTGCGGTTCGAGCCCGCGAGCGAGGTCGGCGTGTTCGAGAACGCCTTCGAGGGCCGACCGGAGCCGGCTCGTCTCCCATCGCGTCGCGACACCGGCGTGCAGACGCGCGAGCGTCCCCTGCAGCGTCTGCCCTGTCGGCGTCAGTCGAGCCCGCCTTTTCGCAGCGGACGTGCCTCCGACCGCCACGAACCCGGTCTTCGCGAGAAACGTGAGCGCCATCTCGGTCGCCTCCTTCGAGACGCCGGCCACGGGCGGCAGGTCGCGGACGGAGATGCCCTTCCCGTTGAGGACACGCACGAAGTTCGCACTCAACGGCAGCGAGAGCGCCGACTCGCGCTCGAAGTCGAGCGTGTACGCAAGCAGCGCCTGCGAGAGAAGCGCGGCCAGGTGGAGAGCGTCCGTGCTTGCGCCGCGCCTCTCGCGCAGCGGGAGGTCGACGACCATGCCGTTGGCGCTGCTCACGACTGGGAGAAAGTCGGGTAGCTCGACGTCGACCTGCGCCACGATCGCTCGGAGCGCCTCCCTGAGCTCGTCGACCGCGTGCGCGCCGAACCGCTCCTCCCACCGCGCTTCGATCTCGTCGAACAGCTCAGGCCAGATCGCCGCGGCGGTCCGGCCGGCGGGCGTCGGCCGGACGAACCAGTCGCTGCGCAATCCACGTGCGCTTCCCCAACCGTCGCGCTTCGCCCGCGGCGGCTGACGCGCACGGGCGGAGGCGACGAACACGTAGCGCCACCGCTCCATGCCACCGAGCGTCGAGAGCAGCCGCGCCTTCGGGAGCCCGGCAGCGTCCGGGAGCTCGCCGACGGAGATCCCGTTGTCGACGAAGCGCAGGAAGTTCGACCACATCACGACCGAGACGACCCGAGCACCGCCTCCCGCCTCCTCGAACCGGCGCTCGAACTCGTTGTCGAGCTCGATCGTGTACGTGACCAACACCTGCGAGAGAAGCGTCGAGATCGGCGTTTCCACCGACGCATTCTCTCGTGGTGGCAATGCGCATCTCGTGTAGAAGAGAGGCAAGTGGCGGTGGGGCGGGGCGAACTGGGCAAGCTGACCGACGGATTCGCGGGCGAGATCGTGCGCCCCGAGGACCCCGGCTACGACGCGGCGCGCGCGGTCTGGAACAGCATGATCGACCGCCGGCCTGCGCTGATCGTGCGGCCGACTGGCACCGACGACGTCGTCGCGGCCCTCCGCTTCGCCCGTGAGCAGGAGCTCATCATCGCCGTTCGGTGCGGCGGCCACAGCATCCCCGGGTTCTCGACCTGCGACGACGGCATCGTGATCGACCTGTCGCGGATGCGTGGCGCAGAGGTCGATCCGGAGCGGCGCGCCGCCCGCGTGGGCGGCGGCTCGCTGCTCGCCGAGCTCGACGACGCGGCACAGGCGCACGGACTCGTCTGCCCGGTCGGCGTCGTCTCCCACACCGGCGTGGCCGGTCTCACGCTCGGCGGCGGGATGGGCCGGCTGCAGCGCCAGCTCGGGCTGACGATCGACAGCCTGCGCGCGGTCGAGCTCGTGACCGCGGACGGCCGGGTCGTGCGGGCAAGCGAGGACGAGAATCCCGAGCTCTTCTGGGGCCTGCGCGGGGCCGGCGCGAACTTCGGGATCGTGACGTCGTTCGAGTTCCGCCTGCATCCCTTCGACGGGCCGGTCACCCACGGCACCGTGACCCATCCGATCGAGCGGGCCGAAGCGCTGGCCGAGCGGTACCACGAGCTCGTGGAGGCCGGGCCTGACGAGCTGTGGACGTCATTCGGCATGGCCGCCGGAGGGTACGCTCAAGGGCCGGTCGCAACGGTGTCCGTGCTCCACAGCGGGTCGCCGGCCGACGCGGAGCGGGACCTCGCCGGGCTCCGAGCGCTAGGCGATCCGCTCGAGGACTCCGTCGAGTCGAAGCCGTACCTCGCGTCGCAGCGCCTGTTCGACGCGCCGATGGAGTGGGGGCAGCGCTTCTCAATGAAGAGCTCGTTCCTCGCCTCGCTCCCACAGACGCTGGTGCACGACTGGGCCGACCAGGTCTCCCTGGTGCCCGAAGGAGCCGAGGGTGGCTTCTCGATCTGGGCCTGGGGTCGCGCGATCGCGGCTGTGTCCGAGGAAGACACTGCGTTCACGGGGCGCGGCGCTGCCCACTGGGCGGGCGCCGAGATCGTCTGGAAAGACCACGCGCTCGACGATGCCTGCCGCTCGTGGGCGCGGACCGCAGCCGACACGGCGGCGCCGTACGTGTCTGTCGGGCGCTACGTCAACGACGTCACCGAGGTAGGAGGCGACGTCGCGCGCATGATCTACGGCGACGCGAAGTACGAGCGGCTCGTCGCGCTGAAGCGCGAGTGGGACCCCGACAACGTCTTCCGGCTCAACCAGAACATCAGACCCTAGGCCAGCCGGCCTCTCAAAGAAGCCGACGCGCGGATTCGAACCGCGGACCCCTTCATTACGAGTAACGGCACCGGGAGGCAGCCAGTTCCCGCCAGTCCCTCTAGGCCGCACAAACAAGCGGCGCCCTCGGAATCCGAAGGACAGCCAGGAGCCTGGGAACGCGTAACGGTGTTCGGCTGGTGTTCGGACGGTGCTCCGCGCTCCAAAGTGAGCTAGGCTGCCGTAACTGGCCCTGCGGCCAGAACCCCGGCCGAAAGCCCGCAATCTCCCGACGCGCTAGGGCGCGCGAGACGCAGGAGCCTAGGCGAACAGGATTCGACTTGCAGGGCCAGCTTTCGTTGTGCCGACCTCTAAGCGTTGTTCGGAGACGGCACCAGGAACCGCCGCCCGCCTGGCGTTCTACTCAAGCGGGACGCGCCCCGAGGAGCGGCCCTCCTCGAACACGATCCTCGACCACCGAGTGCCCACGGGCGTGGGCGCCTCAGGGCGGCAGGTCGCTGGGCGCGCCCGCACACTCAGGCTACCCCTACTCGTTCACCCTGAGATACCCGACCGGTGGCGGCAAGATCGCCACCTGGCGACCGTATCTTCTTGTGCTGACTGTTGCAAGCTGTCCCGGGACGGGCGTACGCTCACTGCAAGCTGCAGGACGGAAGCGGACGCGACAGTGGCCGCGCCGCTGTGGCGACAGGTGCGGCCATCTGTCGCCACGCCAGGAATACGCTGTCAGGGGGTCCGTCCTGCAGCTCTAACCTCGGCGCTGGCGGCGCAGCTACGGCTTCGAGCAGTCGCCCTGCCTGGCCGGAGCCGAGCGGGGCGCAGACACGGGCCTAGTTCCACTCGATCCAGGTTTTGCCGATACTCACGTAGCCGATCGTCACTGTCTCGTACCGGACGTCAGCCGAACCGGCCTTGACGCCGCCGATCTCAACCTTCGCCACCCAGGCGCTCTCCAGGTAGTACCGCGCGACCGTCGTGCCGTCAGCGGCATGGAGCTCGAGCGTCGCAGTCTTACGGGTGCCGCTCTGCGCCCAGGACAAGAGCTCGGCCGTGCCCTGGCCGTGCTTGAGGACGACCAACGCCGGGCCGACGGATGAGTCGTACTCCGCGTAGAAGCCCATGGAGTGGCCGTCGATGCTGAGCTCGAAGCCCGCGGCTGAAACCGAAGCCGCCGGGGCAGGCGCTGCCGAGACGGCAAACGCCGCGACGGCGGCGAGGATGCCGAGTGCGCGGATCATGACGAGCCTCGCTGCGAGTCCTGGTTCAGGATCTTCGGAGACGCCTTGGCACCCATCGAGATGTCTTCCAAGTGCATCTTCCCGCCAACCCTCCCCTTCGACGGACCCGCCGTGGGCGGGGCTGCCTTCAACCCGAAGCCCGTGACCATGGAGTTCTTGAGCGTGTTGGAACCCGCCGAGGCCACAGGCGTTGCCGACACGGCCTTGAAGTGATAGCTAGCCCAGGCGTGATCGGAGCCCACCGCCGAGGCGACGGGCGCTGCCGAGACGGCGAGCGCCGCGACGGCGGTGAGGATGCTGAGTACGCGGATCATGACTTTGCCAGTCCCGACACCACATCCCGGGGCGAGATGAGCGCGTTGAAGTGGACGTCCTGCATCTGGACTTTCGCGTTCTCGGCGTCCGCCTTGTCGTTCGGCTTGATCTGCTGCTTCTTGCCGGTCATAACTTCCTCCCTTTCGTTGATGTCCATGCTCCCCCAAGGACTCCAGGGAGGGCTCCGTATTCCCGTGAACGGGGGCAGGTCGGTTGTGGGACGTCGGGTCGAGCGACTTCGGCCCCGGATTTGGTACCCGGCTGGGCGCCTAGACTCGTGCGACACGAGCGTAAGGAGGCTGAGATGGGAGTGCCTGCACACGCAGAGCTAGCGACGCGGATCGTGTTCGTGGGGAGCAGCAAAGATGAGCTCCTGGAGGTGGTGGTCGATCAGAGAGCATCTGCGGCGGCCGCGCTTCCCTCGAGTGAATTTTCGGAGCTCACGAGAGACGGCTTGCCGATCTGGGTGAACGTCGCAAACGTGCTCTACCTGGAGAGCGT
>JAXIPI010000438.1:0-9603 GCA_045403015.1 Gaiellaceae bacterium
ATCGTCGACGTGCTGGATCCCCATCACCCCGGCGAGTGCACCGTCCTCCTCGTAGCCCCAGAAGGAGACACCTGCACCGATCTCCTCGCGAAGCTTCTCGGGCGGCATGTACGGCTCGGCCCAGCAGTCAGCCGGAATGACACCGCGATACGCCGTCGCAGCGTCGTTGACGATCTCGTAGATCGCCTCGAAGTCCTGCGCATCGCAGCGGCGGATCATCTCGAGCATGCTTGCACGACGGCATGCGCTGGTCGCGGCGGATCGTCGATTCGCTCGATGAGTTTTCCCGTCGTTCACGGTCTGAGCTGTAGACCCATCCAAAGGAGGACGTCATGCCAGTGACCGGGATAGACGCGTCAACCCGGTTGGACGTGCGATTCACGGCCGTCATGCAGCTCAGTCCCGCTAAGGGCGGGTGGACCTACGTCGTGTGGCCGGACTCCGTCGAGTTCTTCGGCACGCGTGGACTCGTGAAGGTGCGAGGCTCCATCGACGGACATCCGTTCAGGAGCTCGTTCATGGCGATGGGAGACGGCAGGCACAAGCTCCCGATCAAGGCCGACACGCGGCGGGCGATTGGCAAGGAGGCCGGAGAGACGGTGACGGTGCAACTGGACGAACGCCTGCAGACCTAGGTGTGGGCGTGTCAGAGAGCGTCGCAGCCGGTCATCGCAGCTGACGCGGACCAGAGACGATCGGCGGCGACATTGTCAATCGCGTATGGCCGTACGCCTCCGGGTGTCGAGTCGGAGCCATCGATGATCTGAGCGACATCGCAGTCCTCGCAGTAGATGCCGCCGAGATCGGCAAGGTGCGATGAGGTGGCGGCCCAGACTTGGGTCGCAGCTCCTTGCTCTGGTGTCTTGAACGACGGGTCGAGGCCGTTGCCTTCCTCGTCGATCCAGCCGGCGTCGATCATCTCCTGCTGCGACAGGTGGCGCTGCAGGGGGGTGAGGATGCTTCCCGGGTGGGTGGCGTAGGCGCGGACCCCGCTGCGCCGGCCGCGGGCATCCAGGCCGACGGCGAACAGCACGTTCGCCGTCTTGGCCTGACCGTAGGCCGTCCATCTGTCGTAGTCCGTCCGGAAGTGGATGTCGTCCCAGCGGATGTCGGTGATGTGATGCGCCCCGGATGAGACGGCGACGACACGTGCGCCCCCGTCGGCGATGGCGGGCCAGAGCAGGTTGACGAGCGCGTAGTGGCCGAGATGATTGACCGCGAACTGTGCCTCCCAGCCGGGACCCACTCGGGTCTCGGCGCAGGCCATGATCCCGGCGCTGGCGATAAGGATCTCAAGCGTACGGCCGGTCTCCAGGAAACGGGCGGCGAATGCTCGGACGCTCTCCAGCTTGGCGAGGTCCAGCTCGTGCACCTCCGTGCCGGGAAGATCGTTGAGCGCCGCCTGCGCTGCGGCGGGTCTACGCGCGGGAACGATCACGCGGGCTCCCGCGCGAGCCAGCGCGCGCGTGGTCTCCAGTCCCAGACCGGAGTAGCCGCCGGTCACCAGAGCGGTCGTGCCGGTCAGATCGATCCCGTTGAGCACGTCGTTCGCGGTGCTCCGCGCGCCGAAGCCACTACCGAGCGGGCGCTGTTTCGTCATCATGCAGCCATCCTAGAACCTAGAGTGCAGTCTAGGTCAAGCTATGATCCGCGACATGGGCCACACAGAGACGGGGCTCTCGATCGGCACGGTCGCCGAGGCGACCGGGATGAGCGTGCATGCGCTTCGCTTCTTCGAGCGCGAGGGCATCTTCCTGCGCCAGATCCCTCGCTCCGACGGCGGGCATCGGGTCTACGAGCAGGCGGACGTGGACTGGCTCCTCCTCTGCAACCGGCTGCGTGAGTCGGGTATGCCGATCGCGACGATCAGGAGATTCGCCGAGCTCGTCCGGGCCGGTGCCGGCAACGAGCAGGATCGTCTTGCGCTTCTGCAGGAGCACGAACGGTTGGTCCGAGCCGAGATCGCTCAGTTGAACGCGTGCCTGGAGGTGATCCACGGCAAGGTCGTCACCTACGAGCGGCATCTCCGAGACGGGAACGTAGCCGGACTGTGGGCTCCGGAGCCCACTCGGTCAGAGCCGGTCGGCGCGTAGTCCTGCGAACACCGCGAACGCGGGCTTCATGCGGCCGTCGGTCGTGATCAGCCCCGATTGCCAGCTTTCGGGCGACGGGCTGTCCTTGAGCATGAACCACGTGAAGAGGTCGATGCGGGGGTTCGCGCGCGCGATCGTGAACGCCTGGCGAAGGTACGTCGCCTGCTTCGTCCAGCTGACGCCGAAGATGTCGTCCGGCGGCTTCGTCTGGTAGCCGTATTCGGTGATCCAGAGCGGCTTGCTGCCGTACAGGCTCATCACCTCGGAGATCAACTTGTCGATGTCGCCGAGCCCGACTGCGCGCGAGCCGACGTTGCGGGTCGCGGGCGTCTCCCACGGGCCGCCGTAGTACGGGTGGTGCGCCCAGGCGTCGAATGTGCGGAGTCCCATCCGCTTGGTCTCCTGCAGGAACGTGAGCGGCGAGATCGAGGGACGAGCGCTCGTCGGGTCGTTGTGGCCACGCGGCGCCGTCGCCCCACAGGCGACGCGCTCGGGCCCTCCCGCCGCGTGGACGCCTGCGTAGACCGCGTTACAGATCTGCGCGTAGGCAGCCGGCGCTGCCATCCGCCACTTGCCGCCAGTGCGCACGAACTGCGGCTGAAGGAAGACCGAGCTGTTCGGCTCGTTCCAGGCGAGCCACATCCCGACCCGCGGGAGAATCCTCCCGCTCGCCGTATCGAGGAACGTGCCGCTGTAGCGACGCGCCGCGGCATAGGCGAACTCGCGGAGGGTCGTCGCGGAGCTCGGCGCGTGCTGGGCGCCCTTGCCGCCGTTCGCCCACGAAGGCGTCCCCACGATGGTCAGCAGCACCTCTATCCCTGCTTGGCTTGCGGCCTCGATCGCCAGGTCGTAACGGCTCCATGCATACGCCGGGTCGGCCGGATCCGTTGGCCTGGCGGGACGCTTGTTCGCGACTCCGTCGCGCCCGCCCCACGTGAGCATCATCCGCACGACGTCGACGTTCAGGGACTTCAGCGTCGGGAACGTGCTCTGCGGCGCGCCCAAGACGGACGCGTCATCGAAGAGGCCGATGGCCATCCGCTTCGACGCGGCCGACGGGCTGGGAAGGGCCAGGGCGACGACGACGCCGAGGAGCGCAGCAGGAAGGAACGGGCGTCGCGGCATCCAACCCCGAAAGATGTCCATCGCGGGACGTTCTGAGGGACTTCGCCTTTTCCTGCTGCGTCGAAGGCTCGTGCTGCTGGCACCGCTGCTCGCCGCGCTCGTCGCTGGGGCGGGCGCGCCCGAGGCGCACGCAGCCGGGCCGTCCGCGGGCGCGAGGCCGATGGTCGCGGGGCAGGCGACTCAGGGGGCGCGGCTCTTCGGCGTGAAGGGCTCGTGGTCCGGCTCCGGCAGGGTCGAATACCACTACCAGTGGTTCCGCTGCGACCAGATGGGAGCCCATTGCGCATCGCTTCGCGGCGTCACGAAGAGGAGCCACGTCCTCGGCGCGAGCGACGTCGGGCACACGCTCGGCCTCGCGGTCCGCGCAACCGACTCGACCGGGTCGACGACGGAGGTTTCGAGGTTGATCGGGCCGATCGGCGGCGCTCCGCCGAAGCTGTTCTCGACCGCCCAGCCGACCGTCACGGGAGAGGCCGAGCAGGGAAGCACGCTCAAGGTCGAGCCCGGCACGTGGAAGCCCGTGCCGGAGTCGTTCAGCTATCAGTGGGCCCGCTGTACCGCTGCGGGACGTGGGTGCGCGCCGATCGAGGGTGCGACCGCCAACACCTACGTGGTGGGCGCCGGTGACCTCGGCCACGCCGTCTTGGCGATCGTCCAGGCCCACGCCGGCCCGACGTCGCAGGCCGTCTTCAGCGTGGCGACCCCGAAGGTGGTTGCGGGCATCGAGACGGTGCCGGGTCCGTTGAGCTCCGCGCCGCCGCTCGTCGCTGTCGTCGTCCAGCAGGGCAGGCAGCTGACCGGCGCGATCGGGTCCTGGTCAGGGTCGGGCGCGATCACGTACCGCTACCAGTGGTACCGCTGCGACAGGACCGGTGCGCAGTGCAAGTCGATCCACGGCGCGTCGAATCGCACCTACACGCTCGCCGCGAAGGACGTGGGGCGGACGATCGGCTTCGGTGTGCGCGCGACCGACAGGACAGGAACGAGGAAGGCGTACGCCAGCCTCGTCGGACCGGTGGCGGGTCCGGCCGCCAGGCTCGTCTCGACCGGCCAGCCGACGGTCACCGGCGTGCCGAAGGAGGGTCAGACGCTCCAGGTCTCTGCCGGCAGCTGGAGCCCGACGCCGGCCACGGTCGCGTACCAGTGGCAGCGCTGCAACCCGAACGGGCGCCTCTGCAAGCCGATCCGCGGCGCAACGGCGAACACGTACGCCGTCAAGCCCGCCGACACCGGGCACGCCCTGCTCGCCGTCGTGCACGCGACGGTCGGCACTGCGTCTCAGGACGCGGTCAGCGTCGCAACTCCCGCGGTCGTCACAGCCCTGACGACAGGCCCGTCCAGCCGCGCGCTCCCGACAGTGGCCGGGACGAGCCAGCAGGGCAAGAAGCTCAGCGGCTCGACCGGCACCTGGTCGGGCTCGGGCGTGGTCGCCTATGGCTATCAGTGGTACCGCTGCGATGCAGCCGGGGCGCACTGCAAGTCAGTCCACGGCGCTACGAGGCCGACCTACACGCTTGTCGCCAAGGACGTCGGCCAGACCCTCGGCTTCGCCGTCCATGCCACCGACGCGACGGGTACCGCGACGGCTTACGTGAGCCTCGTCGGCCCGGTCGCAGGCGCCGACGCCACTCTCGTACCGACAGCGCAGCCGACGATCGCGGGGGTGGCCGGTCTGGGGAAGACGATCCAGGTCTCCGACGGCCGATGGAACCGAAAGCCCGCCTCTCTCACTTACGCCTGGCAGCGCTGCAACCCGAACGGCCGCCTCTGCACGCCGATCGCAGGCGCGACGGCCGCCACCTACGCAGTGACAGCCGCCGACGCCGGCCATGCGCTGGTCGCGCTCGTCCAGGCCCAGGCGAACGGCGTCGCACAGGCGAGCCTTAGCGTCGCCGCAGTCGTCTCCTGAGGGATCGCGTCAGCCGCGGCTCTTCACGCGGTAGCCGGCCGAACGACCGCCGACGCCACCTACGAGGACGCCAAGGTCCATCTGGTCCAGCCAGAGTAAGGAGTAGGTCTCACCTCAGGCTCCCGGGGCCTTGTCGAGGAACCCGAACACGCTGCGGATGCGTCCGTTCTCCTCGGTTACGGCGACGTCGAAGCCGACTGCGAGGGACTCACCTCCGGACGTGGGCACAAGCTCCCACGAGAAGCGGACGACATTGTGATGGGCATCGACGCGGTCGTCGAGAAGCCGGAAGACATGGCCAGGAGCCTGCTGTTGAACCCCTCCGATGAGTTCGGAGATCTGGTCGTGACCCGAGACGCTGGTGAGCGGGTCGATGTACCGGGCGTCCTGGGTCCAGACGGTTGCGACGGCCGATCGGCGGGCGTCGGGATCGGTCTCGTTCCACGTGTCGAGATAGTTCTCGACCAGCTTCGCTGCATCCATGTCGCTGCTCCTTTCGAGTTGACTGTCTCGGCGAGCCTGCCCGGCACTGCGCCATCCGTCCATGACCTGAGAGGTAATGAGTTGCGCGTTTTGGGCGGGCTAGGATCGGCCGCATGACCGTCATCGCGAGTCGTCCTCCGGTCGGCGCGCTGTTGCGGGAGTGGCGCCAGCACCGCCGGCTCAGCCAGTTCGAGCTCGCGCTGCAGGCAGGCGTCTCTTCTCGCCATCTGAGCTTCGTCGAGACCGGTCGCTCGCGTCCGAGCGCCGCGATGCTGCTCCACCTCGCCGAGCAGCTCGAGGTGCCCCTCCGCGATCGCAACCATCTGCTCCTCGCCGCCGGCTACGCCCCGGTCTTCGCACAACGCGAGCTCGACGCGCCCGAGCTGGGGCCTGTGCGGGACGCGATCGATCAGGTGCTGCGCGGACACGAGCCCTATCCCGCACTCGTCATCGACCGCCATTGGGGTCTCGTTGCCGCCAACCGTGCGCTCGGCGTCCTCGTCGACGGCGTCGCAGGCGAGCTCCTCGAGCCACCGATCAACGTCCTGCGGCTGAGCCTGCACCCCGAAGGCCTGGCGCCACGGATCCTGAATCTGCACCAGTGGCGCGCGCACCTGCTCGAGCGCCTCGCCCGTGATGCGCTCACAAGCGGTGACCCGGCACTCACGGTGCTGTACGACGAGCTTGTCGCCTACCCCGATGGCGAGGCAGGCCCCAGCCTCGACCCGGCCTTCGGCGACATCGCGGTGCCCCTTCGCCTTCGGCACGGTGAGAGCGAGCTCGCATTCATCAGCACCAAGACGACCTTCGGCACCGCCATCGACGTCACCGTCGCCGAGCTGTCGATCGAGTCGTTCTTCCCTGCGGACACGCAGACCGCGGAATCGATGCGCTCCCTCATCGGCCCGGGGTAGGACCTCGGAGCCTCGCCACGTTGAAACAGATCCTCGAGGCGGCCTAGAGTACGGCGGCAAGCTTCTCGGCGACTTCACGACGCTGGCTTCGCCAACGGCGTCGCGTCGTCTCTGCGCTCGAATGACCAATGAACAGGGAGGACGATGAGCTCGCCGACGATTGTTCCCAACGACCGGATTCGCCAACAGGCCGAGCGTCTCGCAGGCAGCACGGTGCCGATCGGCGGACTGTCGACGGGGTTCGAGGAGAGCCACGCGTCCTCGGTCGAGGTCCTCGTGGAGGGAACGGCGTTCTACCCGCCGATGCTCGAGGACCTCGCCTCGGCCTCGTCCTCGATCCACATCAACCAATTCGGCTTCCGTCCGGGCGCGGTGGGGGAGAGATTCGCGGAGGTCCTCGTGGCCAAGGCGAAGGAAGGCATCCCGGTGCGGCTCGTCGTCGACCGCCAGGGCTCGGATCCCGAGCGCGGCTCACTGGAGTTCTACGAACGTCTCACGGCCGCCGGTATCCAGGTCTGCGTCGTGCGCGCGACGAAGGCTCGCATCCCCGAGGGTCTGCTTGGCGATGGCGGAGAGACTCGCTGGAACCTTCGCGGGCTCGGGCATATCGACCATCGCAAGGTCGTCGTCGTCGACGGCCGGATCGGCTGGGTCGGGGGCGCCGGGGTCGAGGATCACTTCGAGGACGGACGCTTCCACGACCTGTTTCTTCGCGTGACGGGCCCTGTCGTTGCCCAGCTGCAGCTGGTCTTCCTGGCCGGCTTTCGCTGGCTCGGAGGCCCGGTGCCGGCCGCCGAGCTCGACGCGCTGTTCCCGGAGCCCGAGGAGAGCGGCGAGCGGATTCCCGCCGTCGTCCTGCACAACGCCCCTGGCCGGTACCGGCCGATCACCGACGCGATCCGGCGCATCCTCGAGGGCGCGCGCACGACGCTCGATGTCGTCAACCCCTACGTCACCGACCGCGGCATGATCCGGCGCATCGAAGACGCTGCCCGGCGCGGTGTCCGTGTGCGGTTGTTCGTCCCCGCGAACGCGAACAACTGGGCGTGGGCGGCCGCGCCGCCGTTCCACCACGCCCCCCTGCGCGACGCGGGCGTGCGGATCCTCGAGTACCCGACCATGCTCCACGCCAAGGCGTTCGTGCGCGACGGTGAGGAGGTGCTCGCGGGGACGTGCAACCTCGAGGCGTGGAGCCTCAAGCGGTTCTTCGAGATCGACCTCCAGGTCCAGTCGACGGCCCTCGCGGCGCAGTTCGAGGAGCGGTTCAGCGCACCGGCGGAGGCAGTCTCGTCGCCCGGGCATGCGCTCACCGGCAGGCGCGCGCGGGCACGCGGGAGAGTTTTCGCGATCATCTCGCCCCTGCTCTGACGCGCAGGAGCGCGAGCCCGCGGGCGACGCCCGCGGCTGCGAGGGCGAGGCTCGCGCCGAGGACCAGAAGGAGCCCGTAGCCCACGCTCGCGCCGAGGACCTCCCGGCTGTCGCGCCAGCTCGCGAGCGCCGTCCAGCCCATCACCGCGGCGCTGCCCAGGATCCCGATGACGCTGACCCACGTTCCCCTGACCAGCGAGCGGGCCCAGAGGAGCGCCGGAACCGCGACGATCACCACGAGCCAGCCGTCGTGCGGCCCCTGTGTTCCGTTGAGGCTCACCGGCCCGTCGTTCGTCCAAGTGCAGAACACGCCCACGACCGCGACGGCGATCGCGATCGGCGGGACGACCTGCACCCAGGAGCGCCCGGCGACACGGCGTGTAGCGTCCTCGGGCAATGAGCCGCGACGCTAGCACGGGTGTGCGACGCCGTCGGCTGCGGGCTGCCCTTCGGGTCCTCGGGCTACTGGTGGCCGGCCTGTTCGTTCTCCTCTTCCAGCAGGTACTCGGGATCACGCAGCGTCCGAGCTGGCCGCCGCCGCCGGGAGCGGTGACGCCCTTGGGCGCGGAAGCCGCCACGGAGGCCTTCGCGGCCCGCTCCGGAACGCGGCCGCACGACGCGGCGTTCGACTTCGCCTGGTCGACCGCGGCCACGATCGAGCCGTGGGTCGAGGGCAAGACCTTCTTCCCCCGGATCTTCGCCGACGTCGAGGCTGCCCGCTCGTCGGTGCACATCCTCATGTTCGGCTGGCGGGAGGGCGAGGTCGGGATGGAGATGGCCGCACTGCTCGAGCGCAAGCTGGACGAGGGTGTCGAGGTGCGTGTGCTCGTCGACGGCTACGGCTCGAGGCCCTTCGGTGCGGCCGAGGCGATGTTCAGACGGCTCGCGGCCGCCGGGGCACAGATCGTCGTCAACGACGTCCTCCCGGTCGACCGCGACGGGCTGTACCCGGACGACCGGCGGCTGGACTGGCGTCAGGACGAGGTGGGTCGCGCCGACCATCGCAAGCTCTACGTCGTCGACGGCACCGTCGCCTGGACCGGCGGCGCGGGAATCGAGGATCACTTCGAGAACGGCGGCTTCCACGACGTGATGGTGCGCGTGACCGGAGACGTCGTTCGGCAGACACAGGCCGCGTTCCTGACGAGCTTCCGGGGCCACGGCGGCCCGCTCCCGGACGACCTCGCGCGGTACTTCCCCGCGCCGGCCGACCCCGGGTCGACGCCGATTGCGCTCGCCCAGGTGATCCCCGGGGGCTTCGTGGCCGCCCCGCAGGCGATCCGCGAGCAGATCGACGGCGCGCGCCGCCGCCTCGACCTGATGAACGCGTACGTCACCGACCGCGACATGCTCGAGCGCGTCCTCGCAGCCGCTCGACGCGGGGTGGCCGTGCGGCTGGTCGTGTCCGAGACGTCGAACAACACGCAGGCGAGCGCCGCCCTGCGGCACCGCTACCACGACCTCATCGGAGCGGGCGTCGAGATCTGGGAGCTGCCGGGCACGGTCGTCCATGCCAAGGTCGTCGTGGCCGACGACGTCGTCAGCTTCGGCACGGTCAACCTCGACTCATGGGCTCTCTACCGGAACTCGGAGATCGCGATGATCACGCGGAGCCCCGCCACCGCGGCGCTGTTCGAGGAGCGGCTGTTCGAGCCGGACATCGCACGGTCGCAACGAGGCGAGCCGCCCTCGGGCACCAGGGAACACCTCG
>JAXIPI010000344.1:0-1581 GCA_045403015.1 Gaiellaceae bacterium
GATCGCGGCAGTGCACGAGGTACTGACTGAGCACCGCGAGGACGACGTCGACCTCGCCGAGCTGATCGAGCGGCTGCGGGCAATGCTCGTCCAAGGTCTCGTCGTCGGAAAGGAGGTCGAGTCGAACCTCGAGTCGGTCTCGCTCGCCGGTCACCGCGCGACCGCGCTCGCCCTCGTCTTCAGCGAGCTCTTCCAGAATGCCCTCGAGCACGGCGGCGGGACGGTCCGGATCGAGCTGGCGCGGCGCAACGGCGGCGTCTCGCTCGCGATCGCGGACGACGGCGGTGGGATCGAGGCGGGCGGTGGTGAGAGCACCGGGCTCTCGATCGTGCGTGCGCTCGTCCGTGATGAACTCGGCGGCACGATCGTGCTGACGAGCGAGCCGGGCCTGCGTGCCGAGGTGGTTTTTCCGGCGTGAGAATTCTGATTGCCGAGGATGAGACGATCATCCGGATGGACCTGCGCTCGCTGCTCGAGTCGGCGGGGTTCGAGGTGTGCGCCGAGGCGAAGGACGGCGAGGAGGCGGTCGACCTGGCCCGCGCCGAGCAGCCCGACCTCGCGGTGCTCGACGTGAAGATGCCCCGGCTCGACGGGATCGAGGCGGCGCGCCGAATCCTCGACGAGCGGCCGATCCCGATCGTGATGGTGACCGCCTACGGCGAGCGGGAGCTCGTGGCGCGGGCCGTGGAGGCCGGTGTCTTTGGCTACCTCGTGAAGCCGTTCCGCGAGACCGATCTGCTGCCGGCGATCGAGACCGCACGAGCGCGGCACGACGAGCTCCAGGCGCTGCGCGAGGAGGCCGAGTCGCTCGCCGATGCGCTCGCGGCCCGCAAGGTGATCGAGCGCGCGAAGGGGCTGTTGATGGCGAAAGAGGGCCTGTCCGAGCAGGATGCATTCGCGCGCTTACGGAAGGCGAGCCAGGTCTCCGGCCGGCCTCTGAAGGTCGTCGCCGAGGCCGTGGTCGCGACGCTGGACCCGTCCTGAGCGAGCACCCGAACGCTGCGATGGTCAGTTTTTCCACCGAGGATGCCGTCTGGCGCGTGCCAGGCATCAACCATCTAGGGCTCTGAAGGCCGGTCGGTCAGTCGCTGCGGCCACGCCTGTGGCGGCGGGTCTCGACGCGTGCGACGATTTCGTCATGCCGCAGGAAGCCGACCTCCGCACGCTCGTCGCGGAGCAAGCGGCCTTGAACCGAGTTGCGGTGACCGTCGCGACCGAGACGGCAGCGGAACGGGTCTTCGACGTCGTGACCGAGGAGGTGGCTCGCCTCCTCGGCGCAGACGCCGCGAACCTTGTTCGGTTCGGCCGGACCCCGGACGAAGGGCTCATCGTCGGCAAGTGGAACGAGCCGGGCGTGCAGATCCCCGGCGCCGGCACGATCGTCGCAATCGAGGAGGGAAGCGCGCTTTCCAAGGTCGCGCGGACGGGCGCGCCGGCCCGCATGGCCACGGACGACCCCGGCATTCCAGCTGAGCTCCACGGCCGGCTGACCGAGCTCGGCGTGACATCCCTCGTCGCCGCGCCGATCGTCGTCTCGGGGCACATCTGGGGCGCCGTTGTCGTGTCACTGACCGGCGAACT
>JAXIPI010000402.1:0-9700 GCA_045403015.1 Gaiellaceae bacterium
CGACGACATCGGCGAGATCGAGCCCCGCGACCGCGGCGCCGCTGAGATCGACTGCCCTGAGGCGGCTCCCTCGAATCCGGAGGTTCTGCAGGGAAAAGTCGACGAGCTCGGTGCCGTGGAGCTCGGATTCCTCGACTCGGCGCTCCCGAACGACGTCGTCGAGAGCGGCCTGGTCGAGCGTTGCGCGCACGTCGGCCGGACGTGGGGGCAACGGCGCCTCGACGGTCACACGAGGAGGTTAGAGGCTTGATGTGAAACCTGAGCGGGTCTGTGCCAATTCCACATCAAGCCTCTAGTCGCGCCACCGGTCATGATGCGCGGGTGAACGCGCTCGTCGGAGTGATCATGGGCTCGCGCTCCGACTGGGAGACGATGCGTCACGCGTGCGAGACGCTCGAGGCACTGGAGGTGCCGTTCGAGCAGCAGGTGGTGTCGGCACACCGAACGCCGGACCTCCTCTTCGAATACGCCGGCTCCGCGGAGGCGCGCGGCCTGCAAGTCCTCATCGCCGGTGCCGGAGGTGCGGCGCACCTGCCCGGAATGGCTGCCGCGAAGACTGCGCTGCCCGTGCTCGGCGTCCCGGTCGAGTCGAAGACCCTGAAAGGCATGGACTCGCTGCTCTCGATCGTCCAGATGCCGGCGGGCGTGCCGGTGGGCACACTGGCGATCGGTCGCGCGGGAGCCGTGAACGCGGCACTCCTTGCGGCGGCGATCGTGGCGCGCTCCGACCCGGGTGTGCGCGAGCGGCTCGCCCGCTACCGCGAGGCCCAGACCGAGTCGGTGCTCGCGAGCCCCGACCCCGATCCGTCTGCGTGATCGTCGGCGTCATCGGGGGCGGGCAGCTGGGGCGGATGCTCGCGCTCGCGGGGATCCCGCTCGGCCTCTCATTCCGGTTCCTCGACCCTTCGCCGGATGCGCCCGCTGCCGAGGTTGGCGAGCTCCTCGTCGGCGATTACGACGATCCGCATCTGCTCGACCAGCTCGCCGAAGGCGCCGAGGTCGTGACGTACGAGTTCGAGAACGTGCCGGTCGCGGCCGCGCGGCGGGTCAGCCCGATCCCGGCTGCTGCCGCGCTCGAGGCGGCTCAGGACCGGCTTGTGGAAAAGCAGCTGTTTCGGAAACTCGGGATTCCGACCACCAGGATCGACGACGAGGTCGAAGTCTTCCCGGCCCTCTTGAAATCACGGTTTCTCGGCTATGACGGAAAGGGCCAGCGTCTGGTGGAGACCCGTCCGGGGACTGTCCCCGGACACGTCCTCGAGCAACGTGTCGACTTTGACCGGGAGCTGTCGCTGCTGGCCGTCCGGAGTGGCGACGGCGACACGCGGTTCTGGCCGCTGATCGAGAACGTTCACGAGGACGGGATCCTCCGCACCTCGCGCGCGCCAGCTGCGGACGCCCCGCAGGAGGACGCTGAGGAATACGCCTCTCGGATCCTCGACGAGCTGGAGTACGTCGGCGTGCTCGCGCTCGAGCTCTTCGACGTCGGCGGGCAGCTGCTGGCGAACGAGATCGCGCCGCGGGTGCACAACAGCGGTCACTGGACGATCGAGGGCTCCGAGACGAGCCAGTTCGAGAACCACCTGCGGGCGATCCTCGGGCTGCCGCTCGGATCGACGGGGTCCAGACGCACGCTGCTCGTGAACCTGATCGGCACCGTGCCGAAGACCCTCGACGTGCTCGAGATCCCGCGCGCGCACCTCCACGTGTACGGGAAGGAGCCGCGCCCCGGCCGCAAGCTCGGCCACGTCACGCTCGTTGATCCCTCGAGCGCGAGCGAGCAGGAGCTGCTGCGCCTGGTGAGCTAGTGCCCTGAGCAAACGCGGCCGGCGATGATGCGGCCGCACGAGGGGCACACCCGCTTGCGCCGCTTGAGCTCGAGCGCATGCTTCTTCAGGCCGGTGAAGAACATCGTGTAGCCGATCGCCATCGTCACTGCCGCGAGGACTGCGATCTGAGGGTCAAGCGTCATCAGAGATCCTTTTCGACGTCGTCCTTCGTCGCGCGTGTGGATGCGCGCGGAAGTACAACTCCCGACGCCGCCGATCGGATACGTGCGTGTACAGCTCGGTCGTGGAGAGGTCGGCGTGCCCGAGCATCTCCTGGACGCTGCGGAGGTCGGCGCCCCCCTCGAGCAGATGAGTGGCGAAGGAATGGCGGAGCAGGTGGGGGTGCACGCGCAGGGGCTCGAGGCCTGCCTTCTCGGCGAGGCGGCGGAGGATCAGGAAGGCTCCGGCGCGCGTCAGCGGCCCGCCGCGCGCGTTCAGGAAGAGCTCGGGCCGGGTGCGGCGGTCGAGGTGAGGCCGGCCCATCGCGATGTAGCGGCGGAGCGCGTCGACGGCCGGCCGCCCGAGTGGGACGATCCGCTCCTTCGATCCCTTGCCGAGCGCCCGCACGATCCGCTCGTCCAGGTCGACCGAGCGCCGGTGCAGGCCGGTCGCCTCGCTGACGCGTAGGCCGGCGCCGTACATCAGCTCGACCAGAGCGCGGTCGCGCATCGAGCGAGGCGTCGTGCCCGAGGCAGCCTCGATCAGTCGCTCGGCCTCGGCGGGCGAGAGGGTGCGAGGAAGGGTCCGCGCCCGGCGGGGAAGCTGAAGCGCGGCTGCCGGATTGTCGTCGCGTGCGCCGAGCAGCATCTGGTGCCGGAAGAACGAGCGCACGGCTGCGACGCGCCGCGCCGCGGTCGACGGAGCGAGGCCGGCGGCGCGCATCTCGGCGAGCCAGCGCTCGAGCTCCTCGGTGGTTGTCTGCGCGACCGGTCCGCCTCGCCACGCCGCGAGCTGCGCGAGGTCGCGCCGGTAGGCGTCCACGGTGCGCGGCGCCCGCCGCGTCGCGAGCAGCGCGAGGAAGCTGTCGAGATCAGGGTCGAGGCGGCTTGTCACGGCCGCTACCGGTTCCGCGCGGCAGGCCTGCATCCTCTAAGACCTCGGATGGGACGAGTCGTAAACCCGACGGAGGCGGCGCGCGTCGACGTGGCTGTAGATCTGCGTCGTTGAGAGCGACGAGTGCCCGAGCAGCTCCTGGATGGTCCGCAGATCGGCTCCCCCTTCGAGCAGATGGGTTGCGAACGAGTGCCGCAAGCGGTGCGGGTGGGGGAGGAGGCGGCGGAGCGTGCTCGTGTCGAGGCGACGGCCGCGTGTGGAGAGAAAGAGTGCGTCGTTTGCCCCGCGGGCGAGCTCCGGTCTCGCATCGCGGAGGTACCGCGCGACGACGTGGGCCGCCTCCTCGCCGAGCGGGACGACCCGCTCCTTGCCGCCCTTGCCGCGCACGCGCACGTGCTCCTGCTCGAAGTCGACGTCGCCCAGGTCGAGCCCGACCGCCTCGGCGCTTCGGAGACCGGCGGAATAGACGAGCTCGACGAGCGCGTGGTTTCGCAGCGCGAGCGGCCCGTCGCCATCGATCGAGTCGACGATCGACTCGATCTCCTCCCGCTTCGGCGACTCCGGCAGGCGCTGGGGACGGCGCGGCCCGAGTGACGCGTCGGGGACGCGGGTCGGACCGAGCGTGAAACGGAGAAAGGAGCGGACGGCTGCCAGGTTGCGGGCGATCGTGGCGGGTGCGAGGCCGTTGCGCGCCCGGCCGAGCTCCGACGCATAGTCGACGAGCACGCGGACGTCGATCTCGTCGACCGCAGTCCCGCGCTGCTCGAGCCAGTCGCCAAAGCGGCGCAGATCGGCCGCATAGGCGCGGCGTGTCGACTCGGCGAGCGAGGGCGAGGCGAGGAAGCGGTCGATCGCAGCTTCGGTCTGCATGCAGACCGCTTTCCCTAGAGTCGGGCCATGTCCTTCGCTCTTCGTACCGGCGCCGAGGCGCGCTGGACCGGCACGCCGGGGCCGCGTGCCGTGATCTGCGTGAACGGCGGCACCGCGGCCGACCACCCTGGCACGTGGAGCGCATCGATCGAGTGGCTCGTCGAGCGCCTGGCAGCGGATGGCGTTCCGCTGCCGTTTCTCGAGGTGCGCTACCGCATCAAGTCCTGGCGTCGGCTGCCGCTCTGCATCGAGGACGCCCGCTCGGCGATCGAGGTCGCACGAGCCGAGGGCGCCGAAGAGATCGCGCTCCTCGGCTTCTCGATGGGCGGCGCCGTCACAGTGCACGTCGCGGACGATCCCGCGGTCTCGACGGTGATCGCCCTGGCGCCTTGGCTCTACCCGGACCTCGACGTCTCGACGCTCGACGGGCGGCGCTTCGCAGTCCTTCATGGCTCGCTCGATCGTGGCCTGCCCGGTGTCCCGGGCGTGAGGCCCGACCTCTCGCTGCGCGGCTACGAGCGCGCAAAGGCACGAGGAGTCGACGCCTCGCGGCAAGTGATCCGCGGCGCGATCCACCCGATCGCGCTCCGCGCCCCATGGGGAGGAACCGTGCCCATGCCACGCGCCGGCCGGTGGGCGGACCTCGTCGGCGGCGAGCTGGCGCGACTGTGCACGTAGGGCTCTACCGCGCCATCCGCGGAGTGGTGCACGTCCTCGCCCGCGTGCTGTATCGAATCGAGATCGTCGGTCGCGTGCCGCCTGGACCGTGCGTGGTGGCGGCGAACCACGAATCCCTGCTCGACCCGCCACTGCTCGCGCTCATCACTTCCCGGCCACTGCACTTCCTGGCCAAGGTCGAGCTCTGGCGCTATCCGCTGGGAGCTTGGCTGATGGACGCACTCGGCGGGATCCCGATCCGGCGCGACCGGCGAGATCTCCTCTCGGTCGGACGCGCCGAGGAGCTCTTGCGGGCCGGCGAGAGCGTCGCCATCTTCCCGCAGGGAACGGTGGCCGGCGGCGCCTGGACGCGCGGCGCCGCCCGGCTCGCGCTCACGACCGGGGTGCCGCTCGTCCCGGTCCGCATCGTCGGCACCGCCCGCGCGCTCTCGCGTCGCCGCATCCGCTTCTCGAAGATCCGGATCGTCGTCGGCGAGCCGATCCAGGTCGACGGCGCCCGGCCGACCGTTGCCACCTCGCGCGCGCTGACCCGCGAGTTACAGGAACGAGTTGAGGGATTGTGATCGTCCGCATCCCGACCTACTCTCCGACAGCCCTGCAGCTCGTCCGTCCGTCATTCGCGTAGAGAGGGATCCTTCATGAGAAGTCGCAGCATCTGGCCGGCGTTGGTCGTGCTGGCCGCCATCCTGCTCATTCCTGGCACGGCGGCAAGCGCCGAGCCGCCTCAGAGATTCATCGTCGTCTTCAAGGATTTCGCGACGCCGCACGCCGCTCCGGCCGCGCGTGAGATCTCGGGACGGTTCGGAGCGCGGCCGGACGCCGTCTACGAGCACGCCATGAAGGGTTTCGCCGTTACGTTGCCGCCAGGGCTCGCCGCCAAGCTCGTGGCGGACGACCGCATCGCTTACGTCGAGCAGGACGCCGAGGTCACAACGACGGCGACCCAGACCGGAGCAACGTGGGGCCTCGACCGGATCGACCAGCAGGCGCTTCCGTTGAGCACGACGTACTCGTACACAGCGACCGGTGACGGCGTGACGGCCTACGTGATCGATACCGGCATCCGCTTCGACCATTCCGAGTTCGGCGGTCGCGCGGTCAGCGGCTTTGACGCAGTCGACGGCGGCACGGCGGACGACTGCAACGGGCACGGCACCCATGTGTCCGGGACGATCGGCGGCGCGACCTACGGTGTCGCGAAGTCCGTCACGCTCATCGGCGTCCGGGTCCTCAACTGCAGCGGCAGCGGTACCACCGCCGGTGTGATCGCCGGCATCGACTGGGTGACCGGGAACCACGCCCCTGGTGAGCCGGCGGTGGCGAACATGAGCCTGGGCGGCGGCGCGTCCACGGCGCTCGACACGGCCGTCCAGCACTCGATCGCGGACGGCGTCAGCTATGCGGTTGCGGCCGGGAACGGTAACCAGGGCGGCCGCGCGCAGGACGCGTGCAAGTACTCGCCGGCGCGGGTGCCGGAGGCGATGACGATCGGAGCGACGGACAAGACGGATACGAAGACGTCGTGGTCGAACTACGGCAATTGTGTCGACTGGTTCGCGCCCGGCCTCTCGATCACGTCCGCCTGGTACACGAGCAACACGGCGACGAACACGATCAGCGGCACCTCGATGGCGACGCCGCATACTGCCGGCGTCGCAGCGCTCTATCTCCAGGGGAACCCGGGCGCCTCACCGGCCGCGGTCCGGACGGCCCTCTACGACAACACGACGAAAGGCGTCGTCAAGTCGTCGAAGACCCTGAACAACCACCTGCTCTTCTCCAACTACTAGGTCAAGAGCCGCGGGCGCGAAGCGCCCCTTCAGGGATTTTCGCGGCGAGGGATCCGCTTCTGCGGATCCCTCGTCTTGCGCTAAAGAGCAGCGCCTGCTCGCCGCGGGCCCTCACGCGCTCCGTACCCTGTAGCGAGTGCCACGTGGACGAGGACGCGCGTTCGACCTGATGGAGCCGCCGGAGCGGCCGGCCGATCCGGCTGTCCGCCGTGCCTACCTGAGGCGGATCGTCGCTCTCTTCCGGCCCTACCGGCGCCGGCTGGCGGCCGTTCTCGGCCTGATCCTCTTTTCGTCCGCGCTTGGTGTGATCCCGGCGCTCCTGCTGCGGGCGGTGATCGACGATGCGCTCCCGAACGGCGACCTCTCGCTGCTGAACTGGCTCGTCGCCGGGATGGTCGGGATCGCGATTGTCACCGGTGCGCTCGGCGTCATTCAGACGCTGCTCTCGAACCAGGTCGGCCAGCAGGTGATGCACGACCTGCGGACGTCCGTCTACGAGCACCTGCAGCGGCTCTCACTCGCCTTCTTCACCCGCACGCGTACCGGCGAGGTGCAGTCGCGGCTCGCGAACGACATCGGCGGCGTGCAGGAGGTCGTGACATCGACCGCGACGTCCATCGTTTCCAACGTGACGACGGTGCTGGCGACCGTCGTTGCGATGTTCATCCTCGACTGGAAGCTGACCCTGTTCGCGCTCGCGCTGCTGCCCATCTTCGTCTGGATGACGAAGCGTGTGGGCGACCAGCGGCGGAAGGTGGCCAAGGTGCGGCAGGAGTCGATGGCCGACATCTCGAGCCTCGTTCAGGAGTCGCTCTCGGTCTCTGGCATCCTCCTCGGCAAGACGATGGGCCGCTCCGGCGAGCTCGCAGATCGCTTCCGCTCGGAGTCGGGACGCCTGGCCGATCTCGAGGTTCGAAGCCGGATGACCGGCCGCTGGATGATGGCCTCGATTCAGACGTCGTTCGCGATCATGCCCGCCCTCGTCTACCTCTTCGCCGGCCATTTCACCGGCTCGGTCTCCATCGGCACCGTGGTCGCCTTCACCACGCTGCAGGCGCGGCTCTTCTTCCCGGTCGGCTCGCTGCTCGGCGTCTCGCTCGAGGTGCAGACCTCGCTCGCGCTGTTCGACCGTGTGTTCGAGTACCTCGACCACCCGATCGACATCGAAGAGGGGACGAGGACGCTCGACGCGCCGCGGGGTGACGTGGCCTTCGACCATGTCTGGTTCCGCTACGAGGACGCTGCCTGGACGCTCCAGGACGTGAGCTTCGAGGTGCCGGCGGGGACGAAGACGGCGCTCGTCGGGGAGACCGGCTCGGGGAAGACAACCGCCGGCTACCTCGTCGCGCGCCTCTACGACGTCACCGACGGGACGGTGGCGATCGACGGCGTCGACGTGCGTGACCTCACGTTCGCCTCGCTCGCAAGCGCGGTCGGGGTCGTCTCCCAGGAGACGTACCTCTTCCACGCGACCGTGCGCGACAACCTCCGGTTCGCGCGCCCGGAGGCCACCGACGGGGAGGTTGAAGAGGCCGCGCGCGCGGCGCAGATCCACGACCTGATTGCGAGCCTTCCCGAGAGTTATGACACGGTCGTCGGCGAGCGCGGCTACCGCTTCTCGGGCGGCGAGCGCCAGCGCATCGCGATCGCGCGGACGATCCTGCGCAACCCGCCCATCCTCGTCCTCGACGAGGCCACCTCCGCGCTCGACACGCAGACCGAACGAGCGGTGCAGGAGGCGCTCGAGCAACTGGCCGAGGGGAGGACGACGATCGCGATCGCGCACCGGCTGTCCACCGTCCGCGACGCCGACCAGATCGTGGTGCTCGACCGTGGCATCGTCGTCGAGGTCGGCACGCACGAGGATCTGCTCGCCGCGGGCGGCCGCTACGCCTCGCTCGTCTCCCGGGACACCGAGGAGGTCCTCAGCTAAGCGACTCCAGGAGGAGGTCGTGCGGCAGGGCGTGGACCGTGTTGCCGTTGTGCCCCGTCATCGACTCGGCGGCGAGCATCGCATTCAGGATCGACTCCTAGATCGCGTCGATCGCGGCTTCGTAGAGCTGGTTGATCCGACTGTCGTTCAGCATCCTGAGCCGGAGCTCGCCCTCGTCGGACTCGAGGGCGCGGTTGCCGGTCGCGAAGCAGAAGCCGAAATCACCGCTCGAGTGCTCGCCCATGCCGCCGGTGCGGGCGATTCCGAAGCCGGCGCGACGCGCGAGCCGTTCGCACTGGAGAGGGAGGAGCGGCGCATCAGTTGCGATCAGGACGATGATCGAGCCGGCGCCCTCGGGCTTCCCCGGCAGCGGCACGGCGTCGTGTCCGATCTTCTCGCCGACGGGGACACCGTTCACGCGGAGGCGCATCCGCTGTCCGTGGTTCGCCTGCACCAGGGCACCGACCATCCAGCCGTCCTGTGCGACGCGTGACGACGTGCCGATTCCGCCCTTGAAGCCGTGGCAGACCATGCCGGTGCCGCCGCCGACGGAACCCTCTTCCACTGGGCCGTCGCTTGCCCGCTCGAGCGCGTCCCGCACGTGCTCCGCCTTGACGTGGAAGCCGTTGATGTCGTTCAGGAAGCCGTCCCACGTCTCGCCCACGACCGGCAGGCTCCAGTCGTGCTCGCCCGGCTCGGCGGCGGCGACGAGCGCGTCGCGAACGACTCCTACCGAGTGCGTGTTCGTGAGACCGATCGGCGTCGTCAGCAGGCCCGAATCGCGCACCCACTCGAGCCCCGTCAGCTCGCCGTTGCCGTTGATGCGGTGCGCACCGGCAAAGAGCGGCTCGAGCGGCGGGACGACGACGGTGACGCCCGTGCGGACGTCCTTGCCCTCGATCAGCGTCGTGTGGCCGACCCTGGTCCCAGGTACGTCGGTGATCGCATTCTCCGGCCCGGTCGGGAGCCTGCCGATTTCGATCCCAAGGTCGCGTGCGCGGGGCTGCACAGCGCGAGCCTAGCCGCCGACGGTGAGCGTTCCCTCCATCCCCTTCTCGCGATGGTCGTCGACGGGGCAGTAGAACTCGTACTCGCCGGGCTCGAGATCGACGGTGAGCGCCGTCGTCGCGCCGCCCTCGATCTCGTCGGACTCCTCCTCGATCCCCTGCCCCTCGATCTCGAGCGCGTGCGTGACCTGGCCGTCGTTGACGAGCGTGAACGTCATCTCGCCGGACTTGGCGAGCTCGACCGTGGACGGGTCGAACTTGTACTCGGTCGCCGTGAGCTCGACCGAGCCGGCAACGCCGCTCGTGTCCCGGGCGGCCTGGTCGTTGCTGTCGTCGCTCCCGCAACCCGCGAGGATGACGACGGCCAGGAGCAGCACCCGCCTCATGACCGTACCCTACGACTTCCCGGCCCGAGCGGAATGCACTTGCGTAGGATGTGCCGCGCGATGGTGACGAGCACGAGGGAGGACGGGCGCGTCGGACTGGCGGAGCACGGCATCGAGCCGGCCCACGCCGTCCACTGGAACCCGACGACGTCGC
>JAXIPI010000239.1:0-6776 GCA_045403015.1 Gaiellaceae bacterium
CACTGCGGACTTCGCGGACAACGCTCCCGGGAACCTGCGTGCCGACTACGTGCTGCCGAGGAAGAACATCAAGATCGTCGGCTCCGGCGTCTTCTGGCCGCTGATGTCCGACCCGCTCTTCCGGCTCGTCGGTGTCTTCCCGTTCCCGACCTCCGACCACCGGCTCGTCTGGGTGGACGTGAAGGTGCCGGGCGTTCATCACGACGACGACTAGTTACGTCAGGCCGCGACTGTCGCGGGGCCCGCGCGGCCTCGTGACAGTCCGGCAGACGACCGAGCTGACGCTCCTAGGCCGCGGCGACTGCGATCGCGGCGGCGAGGGGCGAGGCGTCCTGGCCGGCCTCGTGGCA
Source organism: Gaiellaceae bacterium (assembly GCA_045403015.1). GTDB lineage: Bacteria > Actinomycetota > Thermoleophilia > Gaiellales > Gaiellaceae > Gaiellasilicea. The sequence goes on from JAXIPI010000239.1 coordinate 351, forward strand.
GTCGCGGCAGCGCGCCTCGTACTGCTCGTTCGCGCCCACGACGATCGTCGCCCCCGAATACGGCGCGGGCCGGCCGTCGACCAGCCGCTGCGTCGTCGTCGCTCCGCCGCCGCAGCGGTGGCAGACCGCCTGCAGCTTGTCGACGAACTCGGCGTGGGCCAGTAGCTCCGGCATCGGCCCGAACGGGAGCCGCCGGAAGTCCTGGTCGAGCCCGGCCGCGATCACCCGGACGCCGTCGTCGGCGAGCTCGAGCGCGACGCCGACGATCTCGTCGTCGAAGAACTGAGCCTCGTCGATGCCGATCACCTCGAAGCCGCGCGCCCGCTCGGCGAGCTCCGAGACGCTTGCCACCGGCACCGCCCGCATCCGGATGCCGGCGTGGCTGACGACGTCGACGGCGTCGTAGCGGTCGTCGATCCGGGGCTTGAAGATCACGGAGCGCTGGCCTGCGATCTCCGCGCGCCGGAGCCGGCGGATCATCTCCTCGCTCTTGCCGCCGAACATCGGCCCGCAGACCACCTCGAGCCAGCCGCCGCTCTTCGGGTTGATCCTGATCACGGACGCGATCGTAGTACGACGGTCGGATGAATCATCTTCCGGTGAAGATCCGGAGAGCAAGCCGTGCCGGCACTTGCGGACGGTTCTGACTGCTGGCACAACAATTCTATGCAGCTTGCGATTGTCACCCAGCGGGCGACCGAAACGAACCTTGCGCTCGCCGCCGCCGCGCCCCGCGGCGTGCATTTCTGCCTCTACTCGCCCGAGCAGGCGGTCGCCCAGCTCGGCCACGGGGACGCCGCGCTGGGACGGCTCGACGTGCTGCCGACGCTCGACGGCGTCGAGGACGGGCTCTGGGCGCTCGGCTCGCTCGCCGCCGGCGGCATCCGCACGCTCAACCGGGCAGGCGCGCTGCTGGCCGCCCACGACAAGCTTCTGACCGCCCGGCTCCTGCTTCGCGCCGGGCTTCCGCATCCCCGCACCCGGCTGCTGTCGCCCGGTGGACCACTCCCGGAGTTGCGGCTTCCCGTGGTTGTGAAGCCGCGCTTCGGGAGTTGGGGTACTGACGTCGTGCGCTGCGCGGATCACGACGCCCTTCGCAAGCACGTCCGCGAGCTCGAGCTTCGCCCTTGGTACCGCGCCCACGGCGCGCTGGTGCAGGAGCTCGTGCCGCCGCACGGGTCCGACCTCCGCATCGTCGTCGCCGGCGGCGCGATCGTCGGCGCGATCGAACGTGTCGCCGCCAAGGGCGAGTGGCGGACCAACGTCGCACTCGGCGCCCAGCGCCGCCCGGTCGAGCCGCCCTCGTTCGCGTGCATGCTCGCGCTCGAGGCCGCGGCGGCCGCAGGAGCCGACCTGATCGGCGTCGATCTGCTCCCCGACGGAGAAGGCGGCTGGGTCGTGCTGGAGCTGAACGGCGCTGTCGAGTGGACACGCGAGTACTCGCTCGATCGCGACCCGTTCGTTGCCGCCGCGTGGGAGCTCGCGCGCGTCGCGCTCGGCTGTCCGCTAGGCCCGGCCGGTCCCAGCACAGTGGCGCCGCGGCCGATGCGGGTCGCGGACACTCCCGCGACCCTGCCCGCGTGAGCCCGGACTGACCTCGTCGCAACCCCGTACCACCACTGGGATGCTTGCTACACTCTCCGTCCGCGCGGCGGCGTAGCTCAGCTGGTTAGAGCAGCGGAATCATAATCCGCGTGTCGCAGGTTCGAGTCCTGCCGCCGCTATTCCTCAGCAGTCTTTTTCCCACCGAAACCGAGAGAACACGATCTAGATGGCAGCCGGAGTTCGAGTCGCAATTACGCTCGCCTGCACGGAGTGCAAGCGGCGGAACTACCAGACGAACAAGTCGAAGCGGAACACGCCCGACCGCGTCGAGTTCAAGAAGTACTGCCGCTGGTGTGGGCAGCACACTGTTCATCGGGAGACGCGCTAGTGGCGCGCGAGACCCGTCGGCAGCGCCGCGACCAGCGGAAGAGCTCCGGTGCTGCGAAGCCCGTCGCGCAGCGTCCGCCGCGCGCGCAGGCGGCCGTGCGTCCGGGTATGCAGCCCGCCTCGACCCAGACCGGACGGCGCGAGCCCCGGCAGCGCGGACGCTTCATCAAGGAGTCCTGGGGCGAGCTCCAGAAGGTCGATTGGCCCAGCCGCAGCCAGGTGATCCAGGGCACGATCGTCGTGATCATCGCCTGCGCGATCGTCGGCACGTACCTTTACGCCGCCGATCAGATCTTCAAGCCCTTCGTCCGCAACGTTCTGCTGGGCCAATAGGAAGAGGGCGATAGCCATGTTCCGCTGGTACGTCATCAACACCTACTCCGGGCACGAGAACAAGGTGAAGGCCAATCTCGAGCACCGGATCGTCTCCATGAACCAGGCTCCGCGCTTCCGGCGCGTCGTCGTCCCGACCGAGCAGGTGATCGAGACCAAGGACGGCCAGAAGGTGCAGATCGAGAAGCGCGTGCTGCCGGGCTACGTGCTCGTGAACATGGACCTGAACGACGAGGCCTGGACGGTCGTGAAGAACACGCCCGGCGTCACCGGCTTCGTCGGGGCAGGCGCGAAGCCCGTTCCGCTCGCGCAGGGCGAGGTCGACCGAATCCTGCACACGGGCGCCGCAGCCGCAGGCGCGGCCCTCCGGTCGCAGGTCGAGTTCACCCTCGGCGAGTCGGTGAAGGTAACCTCCGGCCCGCTGTCGGACTTCGACGGCGAGATCGTCGACGTGAACGCCGACCAGCAGAAGCTGAAGGTGCTCGTCGACATCTTCGAGCGCCAGGTACCGGTGGAGCTCGGGTTCGATCAGGTCAAGAAGCTGGACTGACGTAGGACGCCATGGCGAAGAAGATCCTCACAACGATCAAGCTGCAGATCCCGGGCGGGCAGGCGAACCCCGCGCCGCCGGTCGGTCCTGCGCTCGGCCAGCATGGCGTCAACATCATGGAGTTCTGCAAGGCCTTCAACGCGCAGACGGCGCAGGAGAACGGCCGCATCACGCCGGTCGAGATCACGGTGTACGAGGACCGCTCGTTCACGTTCATCACGAAGACGCCCCCCGCCGCTGTGCTGATCAAGGAGGCGCTTGGGATCGAGAAGGGCTCGGCCGAGCCGAACCGGAACAAGGTCGGCAGGATCTCGAAGTCGCAGCTGCGCTCGATTGCGGAGATCAAGCTCGAGGATCTAAACGCACGGGATGTCGATCACGCGATGCTTGTCATCGCAGGAACTGCGAGAAGCATGGGCGTGGAGGTGGAAAGGTGAGCGCCCACGGCAAGCGCTACAACGAGGCGCGGACGAAGATCGACCGCGAGACGCAGTACTCGCCGGCAGAGGCCCTCAGGATTCTCAAGGCGCTTCCGGACGCGAAGTTCGACGAGACGGTCGAGGCGCATTTCCGCCTGGGCCTGAACGTCCGCCACGCCGACCAGCAGCTCCGCGGCACGCTGATGCTCCCGCACGGGACCGGCAAGAGCGTCCGCGTGGCCGTGTTCGCCGAGGGCGACAAGGCACGCGAGGCCGAGGATGCCGGCGCGGACGTCGTCGGCGCTGCCGACCTCGCGGCCAAGATCGAGGGCGGCTTCACCGACTTCGACGTGGCGATCGCGACGCCCGACCAGATGGGCAACGTCGGCAAGCTCGGCCGCGTGCTCGGCCCCCGCGGCCTGATGCCGAACCCCAAGACGGGCACCGTCACCTTCGACGTCGGCAAGGCCGTCTCGGACGCCAAGGCAGGCAAGCTCGAGTACCGGACCGACCGCGGCGCGAACGTCCACGTCTCGATCGGGAAGAAGAGCTTCGGCGAGAAGAACCTGCTGGAGAACTACGCGGCGCTCGTCGAGGAGATCGTGCGCGCGAAGCCGGCCTCCGCCAAGGGCCGCTACATCCACCAGATCACACTCACGACCACGATGAGCCCCGGCGTGCGCGTCGACCCGACCCGCGTCCGCGGCATCGTCGAGGAATTCGAGCAGGAGGCCGTGCCGGCGTAAGGTTTTTCCGTCCACAGCCCGTCGCCGAAGAAAGGAGGCAGCCCGCGAGAGCGGGCAGAGGCCCTCCCGAGGTGGCGCTTGGAAAGGTGATTTCGCCTCTCTCCGAGCCCGCCTCCGTGCGGGCTCGACCGTTTCAAGGAGGTGAGAGATGCACAAGAGTGACAAGGAGCGAGTCGTCGCCGAGCTGGCAGAGCGGCTGCGGACGTCGGAGACGCTGATCGTCGCCGACTACCGCGGGCTCACGAACGCAGAGATCGACGGGCTTCGCTCGAAGCTCCTCGAGCACGGCGCCCGCTTCGCGGTCGTCAAGAACACGCTCACCCGCCGCGCGGCCGAGACGGCCGGCGCGGATGCGCTGCTCGCGTTGCTCGAAGGGCCGTCGGCGATCGCGTTCGTCGAGTCCGGCGGCGACCCCGTCGCGGTGGCGAAGGCACTTGCCGACGCGGCGACGAGCACGAAGGTCCTCGCGATCCGCGGGGGCGTGCTCGAGGGAAAGTCGCTGACGGCGGCCGAGGTTGAGAGCCTCGCCAAGCTGCCGCCTGCCGACGTGATCCGGGCCCAGCTCGTGGGGGCGATCGTCTCGCCGCTCACGACCGTCGTCGCACTGCTGGTGGCACCGCTCCGCGATCTCGTCGGGCTGATCGACGCCCGGATCGAGCAGCTGAAGGAGCAGGGCGACACGTCCGAGGCCGAGGCGGCCCCGGTTGCCGAGCCCGAGGCGGCTGCGGCAGCGGAGCCCGAAGCTCCGGCCGCTGAGCCGGAGGCCGAAGCGGAGCCCCAAGCGGAGGCAGAGCCGGAGGCGACAGCCGAGCCGGATAAGACGACAGAAACCACTGAAGAGACCACAGACACGCAGGAGGAGCAGGAGTAATGGCAACGGATACGGCAAAGGTGCTCGAGACGCTCGGCAAGATGACCGTGCTGGAGCTCGTCGAGCTGAAGAACGCGATCGAGGAGGAGTGGGGCGTCACGGCCGCCGCTCCGATGGCAGCCGCGGCTCCCGCTGCAGCGGGTGGCGGCGGCGACGGCGCGGCGGCCGAGGAGAAGTCCTCGTTCGACGTCGTCGTCACGTCGGCAGGCGACAAGAAGATCCAGGTGATCAAGGTCGTCCGCGCGATCACGGGCCTCGGCCTCAAGGAGGCGAAGGACCTGGTCGACGGCGCTCCGAACACCGTCAAGGAAGGCGTGAACCAGGAAGAGGCCGACTCCATCAAGGCTCAGCTCGAAGAGGCCGGAGCCGGCGTCGAGCTGAAGTAGCAAATGCAGGTTGCAACCCGTATCCCCGCTGGGGGGACGGTCGTTGTGTAAACGGGGTCACCGCTGAGGGCGCCATTTGGCGCCCTCAGTCATTTCTTCCCTCGATCTGTATACTTCCTGAAGCATTCGGCTCCCACCGCAACTCGTGTTGCGGGGAGGGGGCCACTTGCGCTACCCTTCTGGGTTGCGCCGACGTCCGCCAGTTCCGCTCTGCCCATCACTATTTCTTTCTCTCCGCACGCAGTACCAAGGGAGGCTGTAACCACTTGAGCAGCACCGCTGTCGCGCCACGAGCGCGCAAGAGCTTTTCACGCCTGAAGCACGTCCTCGACCTCCCCAACCTGATCGACATCCAGAAGGCCTCATTCGACTGGTTCAAGGCCGAGGGCCTGCGCGACACGATTGCCGACATCTCGCCGATCGAGGACTACACGGGCACGCTTGCCGTCGAGTTCGGCGACTTCGAGTTCGGCGAGTCCCAGTTCACCATCCAGGAGTGCCGCGAGAAGGACCTGACCTATCAGGCTCCGCTCTCGATGACCGTCCGCTTCGTCAACAAGGAGACGGGCGAGATCCGCGAGCAGCGGGTCTTCATGGGCGACTTCCCGATGATGACCGAGTGGGGCACGTTCATCATCAACGGCACCGAGCGCGTGATCGTGACGCAGCTCGTCCGCAGCCCGGGCGCCTACCTGATGGAGCCGAAGGACGCGACGAAGCAGGTCTTCACCGCGAACCTGATGCCGAGCCGCGGCTCGTGGCTCGAGCTCGAGATCGACAAGAAGGGGATCGTCTACGCCCGCATCGACCGGAAGCGCAAGCTGCCGGTGACGACGCTGCTGCGCGCGCTCGCGCGTGAGGACTACAACGACGGGCTGGCGCTGGACTCGAACGAGGACCTGCTCAAGCTCTTCGACAACTCCCCCTTCATCCAGAACACGCTGGACAAGGACACGACGACCCGCGAGGAAGAGGCGGTCGTCGAGGTGTTCAAGAAGCAGCGCCCGGGCGAGCCGCCGACGCTCGACAACTCGCGCAACCTCGTCCGCGCCCTCTTCTTCGACCCGAAGCGCTACGACCTGACGAAGGTCGGCCGCTACAAGCTGAACCAGCGGCTCGGCGTCTCCGTGCCCGACGACACGCGCACGCTGACGACGACCGACATCGTCGCTCTCGTCCGCAAGCTCGT
>JAXIPI010000370.1:0-7943 GCA_045403015.1 Gaiellaceae bacterium
CCGGCGACGAGCACGCTCGCCTCGACCTGTGGCCGCTGGCTCGGCGCCGCCGGCGCGGCCGGCTCGAGACGCGGGGCCGGGACGGAGTTGCGAAAACCGAGCAGGACGAGCCGTGCGAGCGCGACGTTCATCGCCTCGGGACTCTCGAGCGGTATCTCTGCGACCGGCTTGCCGTCTGCGTTCCTGAGCATCACGGTCCCGGACTTCGTCCCGTCCGCGGCATGGTTGAACTCGATCGACAGATCGAGCTGTGCGTCGTGGAGCGCTCGCCTGATCGGCTCGTCGAGGTCGTCGCGCATGCCGCAACGCTAACTCTCTAGCTCCGTTCGCGCCGCAGCCGCTCCACTTTCGCCTCGTCCGCGGCGAGTTGCTCCGGGTGGACGTCGTTGAGGGAAATGGGGCTCGGCTCGTGGGGCTCGATCACGAGTCCGTTCGGGAGGTCGTGCACGAGTGCCTCGCCGGTGTCCGCGCCGCCGATCGTGAGCCGGCAGAGGATCTCGTCCCCTGCCGCGTCTGCCTGTTCGACCGGGAAGCGGTCTTCACTCCGGAGCGGGACGATCGTCGCGGTGACCGGCGGGTGGTCGCGCGTCAGCAGCACGATCTTCGCGGGCCTCCGCTCGATCACGTCCGCCTCGAGGTCGTAGACACCCGCGCGGCTGTAGATGTGGACGGGAGCGCGCCCGCGCCGCCGCAGCGCGCGCCAGAGCAGGTCGGCGTTCGGCAGCAGGAACCCGAGGGCGATTGCGGGGAGGGCCGGAAGGCCGCCGCGGTGAGCCTTCACCGAGAGGATCAGCGTGCAGGCGGTCAGGGCGGTCATCGCGAACCAGGTCCAGCCGGTCCGGAGCCCGAATCGCCGCGCCGCGGCCACGAACAGGGCGAAGAAGAGAATGTCCGGTGGCCCGAGGTTCGCGGTGCTGTGCCCCCCGGGCACACGAAAGGCGATCGAGATCTGCTCGAAGACGCTCGGGTGGTCGCTCGTGATCTTCCCTGTCGGCCCGAAGAAGACCGACCAGATGTCGACCCACGGAATGATGAGGGCGACTAGCGCCGCCCAGGCGACGTTCTCGAAGTAGGACAGGAACCAGAAGCCGAGCAGGATCAGAGCGAAGAGCTTCGCCAGGTTGAAGAGGACGTCGAGGTCGGCGAGTCCCGCCCCGAGCGCGACCGCGACCAGCGCAACGATGACCGGCCACAGCCGGGGTATGAACGCAACGGGCAGCAGCAGGAGAACCAGGGCAAGCCCGGCCGGGATGAGGACGAGCGAGATGAAGAGGACGTCCGGCCAGAGGCCGGCCCTCCATAGGTGGTCGGCGCCGGCGGTGTACGCCGCGATCGCCGCCGTCAGACCCGCGAGTGCGAGTGCCCGGCGGGGGCCGCCTAGTAGGGCGGCAATTCTTGCCACCACGGGCCAAGCGCCTTGAACGCGTTCCAGAACGCCGTTTTCGCGGGCGCCTCGTCGAGCGCAGCGTCGATATCCGGAACGACGAGCGCCTCGACGGTCGCGGTGAAGCGTTGGAGACCCTCGGCTGCCGGGTCGAGCGGATCCGAGAGCGGGAACGTGAGCGCGTTGGTGAACTCGACCGTCGGCTCGCCCATCAGCACCAGGAGCTTGGGCTGGACGATGTGCAGCTCCTGCGTCAGCCACGGCCTGGCCTCTTCCGGATCCTGGCCGGCGAACTTGAGGCAGTTCGTCCCGTAGACGGACATCGGGTCGACCCGCAGGCGCTGCAGCGACTTCAACAAGGCCTGGCCCGCCCGTCCGTAGAAGGCAACGCCCTCCTGCACCTCGGAGGGCTTCGGCTCGTACTTCAGCAGAAAGATGTCCGCGAGCGGATGCCCGGAGCCGAGCACGGGGACGTGCGTCTCGTCACCTGCGCGGCCGATCTCGTCGCCGAGCTCGTTGATCTCGGAGATCGCCTTCTGCAGGTAACGCTGGTAGATCTCGTCGGTAGGCACAGCGGACACGGGAGTCCTGTCTCGGTTCTCTCCTAGCGCACCTTTTCCTTGACTTGCGCCACCCACTTGAGGCTCTGGAGGTACGCGAGTGACTTCGGGCGGCGCAGCACTTCGGCCGTGCGCAGTGAGAGGAGAAACTCCTCCGGGCCGTCGAAGGCGCGCATCCGCAAGGCGCCCGTGCCCACCCCCTGGAGGACGTGCGCGTCGGAGCCCGCGCCTGCCGGCAGACCGTATTTCCGCGCAAAGCGGGCTGCTTCATCGTTGTAGCCCTCGAAGAGCAACCGGGCGTTGTAGACCTCGAGGACGTCGATCTCGTGCAGGTGCCGGTGCACGGTGGCCGGGAACGGGATCGCGTGCATCCGGTCGAACGGGTGGGGGAGGTAGACGACGCCCTCCTGCTCGCGGATCGCGGCGACCGTGTCGGCGAAGGACATGCCGCGGGGGATCTCCTCGCGCAGGAAGAGGCCGATCACCTCACCCTGGTCGTCCGTCTTCACCTCCTCGCCGGGAATCACGATCAGGTCGCGCCCACGCGCCCGCGCGACCGCCTCCTGGGCGCCGCCGAACACGTTGTGATCGGTGATCGCGATCGCCCCGAGCCCTTCGGCTTCCGCGTGGTCGAGTAGCTCGTCCACTTCGATCGAACAGTCGTGCGACCACGTGGTGTGCATGTGCAGGTCGGCGACGAGCCAGGGCCGGTCGGCGAGAGGCTCGACGTCCCGCTTCCGAGAACGCCGCCTGCCGGCGAGGCCGCGATATGTCTCGTCGAGATCCTTCGCCACCGCGGCGAAGGTCTGCTCTTCGGCGCGGGCGCGCGCCTCGCGCCCGCGGCGCTTGCGCAAGGCGTCGTCCTCGACGAGCCGCGCGACCGCCGCGGCGGCCAGCTCGGGCTGCTCGAAAACGCCGGGAGGATCGGCGAGGACCGCCCCGGCGGCGGCTGCCTCGAGCCGGAGTCGAGCCGAGCCGGTCGGGGCAGGCACGACGATCGCAGCCTCGGCGAGGATGGACGCGCGGGCCTGCGGCCTGCGCCCGGAGCGGACGTGCACCCGGTCGCGCAGCACGAGCGGGATTCCAGGTCGGGTCGAGAGCGGTTTCGTCCGGACGAGTACGGCGTCCCAGCCGGGGAGGTCGCGCAACGAGCGGAGTGCGGCACGGGCAACCGGTAGGGAGCCGGAGTGGAGCTCGATCGCCACCAGCTTTCGCTTCTCACCAGGCATGAACAACTCGGTGTCCACTCCGGGCGACACGATGCGGTAGTCGCCGGGAAAGCGCTCCTCCGCGGCCGCGGCTGTCGTCTCGGAGGTCGCGAGCAAGGCGTCGATGCGGGCGAGCAGCTTCTCTCTGAGCGCGCGTCGCGGCGGATAGCCGAGCCGCTCGGGCGAGAAGAAGGTGGCGACGCCGAGTGCTTCGGAGTCGCGGAGCGCAAGGTAGGAGATGCTCGGCAGTCCGGGCTCGAAGCCGTGGACGACGTCGAAGCCCCCTTGCTGGAGCGCGAGGTGGAGGTTCGCGCGGACGCCGACCGGGACGCCCAGGCTCGACCGGCGCGACACGGGCACCGCTGCGCCGATCGCGATCACGTCGGCGGCCTCGCCGCGCGCGAGCGTTCGGCGGCCGGCGATCAGGTCCGCCGTCCGAGCGGAAGGAGCGAGCACGGTGACCGAGTGCCCGAGGGCTCTCAGCTCCTTCGCGATTCCAGCGACGTGCTCGTTGACGTCGTGCGGCTGTGACCACCCAAACGGCGTCACAAGGCAAATCTTCACGCAGCGAGTCTAGTTAGAGTCGCCCGATGAAGATCCGCGCCGCGGTGCTGGAGGAGTTCGGCGCGCCGCTGGCGGTGCAGGAGCTCGATCTCGCGGAGCCGAAGGCGGGTGAGGTGCTCGTCCGGCTCGTCGCGTGTGGTGTCTGCCACACCGACCTCTACACAGCCTCCGGCGCCGACCCGTCGGGTTACGCACCGACGGTGCTCGGCCACGAGGGGGCGGGGGTGGTCGAGCGCCTCGGCGAAGGAGTCACGTCGCTCGAGCCCGGCGACCACGTTGTCACCCTCTTCTCGCCGCAATGTCGCGAGTGCATCCACTGTCGCAGCACTCGCACGAACCTCTGCCTCGCGATCCGCGACGAGCAGGGCAAGGGTCATCTCCCGGACGGAACGACTCGGCTCTCGAGGTCCGGCGAGCCGATCCGTCACTTCATGGGGACGTCGACCTTCGCCGAGTACACGGTGATGCCCGAGATCGCGCTGGCGAAGATCAACAGAGACGCGCCGCTCGACCGGGCGTGCCTGTTCGCGTGCGGGCTCTCGACTGGAATCGGGGCGGCGATGAAGACCGCGGCGGTCGAGTGCGGCTCGACCTGTGTCGTCTTCGGCGCCGGAATGGTCGGCCTCGGCGCGGTCGCCGGCTGCCGGCTCCAGGGCGCGGAGCGGATCATCTGCATCGACCTCTCGAGCGAGCGGCTCGAGCTCGCGAAGGGTCAGGGAGCGACCGAGACGATGCTCGGCGCGCCCGATGTCGTCGACCAGATCCTCGAGCTGACCGGAGGCTTCGGCGCCGACTACACCTTCGAGGCGACGGGCAACGTGGCCGTCATGCGCCAGGCCGTCGAGTCGGCCCGGATGGGTTGGGGGCTCTGCACCGTCGCCGGTGTTGCGGGGAAAGGCGAGACGCTCGAGGTCGTGCCGCGCTACCTGATCACCGGCCGGCGCATCGCGGGTTCCTCGTTCGGCGGGATCAAGGGCCGCGACGAGGTGCCGGAGCTCGTCGACCTCTGGCTCGCGGGCGAGCTCGATATCGACCCCTTCGTCTCCCACACGCTTGCACTCGACGACGTGAACCGCGGCTTCGAGTTGATGAATGCACAGGCCGGGATCCGCAGCGTGATCTCCTTTATCTAGGCGGCAGGCTCAACTTCCTCGCCGGACGGCCGATTTTCAGGCCAATGCCCCGCGGGTTCTCAACCATGGCTTGGCCTGGGACGACGGCTTCGCTCTCTCACGCGCGGATCCGTTTCTGGGCCGTGCTCGTCCTGGGCGCTGTCGCCGTGTCGGTCTACGTGTTGGTCGGGGACGATTCGCCCGTCCGCCAGTGGCTCTACCCCGCCATCGCGGTTCTGGCCGCGACCGCCCTAGCCGTCAACGCAGCGCTGGCGCCGACACGAGCTCGGTTGGCCTGGTTGCTGATCGCGACGGGTCAGGTGTGCTGGGCGCTTGGAGATGTCGTGTGGACCGCGATCGACATCACGGGCGGGAATCCCTACCCGTCCGTCGCGGACGTGCTCTACGTGGCCGGATACCCGCTCCTCGCCGTGGGTCTCGGACAGCTGCTCTGGTCGGGAAGCCGGCGGGTCGACTGGGGTGACCTCGTCGACGTCGCCATCGTCACACTTGCCTCGCTCCTCGTCCTCTGGCCGATCGTGTTCCAGCCCGCGCTGAACGAGGGGTGGAGCTGGACGACGCTCACCGGCATCTCCTACTCGGTCGGAGACGTTCTCCTCCTCGGCTTGCTGGCAGCGTTGTTCTTCCACGGCGAGCGCCGTTCGCCCGTGATCTGGCTGACAGCCGCGTCGCTCGTCTTCGTGTTCGTCGCCGACCTCGTCTACTACGTCCCGACGTTCGGGGCCACGGCGGTCGCCCAGACCTGGTCGGACTCCACCTGGCTGGCGGCGTACGTCCTGATCGGGGCGGCCGGCATCTATCCCGCCGAGCGCAGGCGCCGAGGATCGTCCGCCGATGTCGAGTCCTCGCCGCTGCGGCGGCTCCGCTTCGTCGGAATTGCGCTCCTGACCATGCCGACCGCGTTTGCCGTCGAACAGCTCGCGGGGTCAGGCAGGAAAGACTGGCTTGCGTCGGTCGCGATCAACGGCGCAGTCGCCGTCCTCGTCGTCCTCCGGCTGCGCATCCTCCTCACGCAGGTCGACGGTGCGCGGCGCGAAGCCTCTGCCGCCAAGAATCGATTCGAGACCGTGTTCGAGTCCGCGGGGCTCGGGATCAGCATCACCGAGAACGGGATGCTGAAGCGCACCAACCCGGCGTTCCAGCGACTCGTCGGCTACACACGCGAAGAGCTCGAGACGATGAGCGTCGCCGACGTCGTCCATCCCGATGACTTCGACGGGCAGGTCGAGCCGGCGACGATCGAAGGGGGACACGCGACGTTCGAGCGGCGCTTCGTCCGGCGGGACGGAGGAATCGCCCACGTCCGCATCAATCTCACATACTCCGCGTCGACCGGACTGTCGATCGCAGTGATCGAGGATGTCACCGGACGGAAAGAGCTCGAAGACCAGGTGCGTGAGGCACAGAAGATGGAAGCGGTCGGTCGCCTCGCCGGTGGGATCGCCCACGACTTCAACAACATCCTCACCGTCGTCAGCGGACACACCGAGCTCCTTCGCGATCAGCTTCCGCCGGAGGCTGAGGCGGACGTCAAGACGATCCTCGACTCGGTCCGGCGCGCGAACGACCTGACGAGGCAGCTGCTCACATTCAGCCGCAGGGAGGAGCCGGCGATGGCCGTGATCGACCCTGCCGACATCTTCCGCGACGCCGAGATCCTGATCCGCAACGTCATCGGCGGCAGCGTCAGTCTCGAAACGATCATCGGGGCCAACTCTCCTGCGGTGACCGCGGACCCGGTCCAGCTCAGCCAGGTCCTGCTCAACCTCGCCGTCAACGCCCGCGACGCGATGCCCGATGGGGGAAAGCTGACGTTCACCGTCGACGCCCTGCGGGTTGACGGCCTTGGCGATGAGTTCCCCGGCGTCGCGGCCGGCCGCTACTGCCGCGTCAGCGTCCAGGACACCGGCTGCGGGATGGACGAGGCCACACGCAGGCATGTGTTCGAGCCGTTCTACACGACGAAACAGGTGGGGAAGGGAACCGGGCTCGGCCTCGCGATCACCTACGGCATCGTCACCCAGGCCGGCGGCCACATCTTCGTCGACTCCGAGATTGGCCAGGGCACCCGGTTCCAGATCCTGCTCCCGGCCGTCGACCCTCCTCCGTCGATCCCGCAGGCGATCGTCGCCGGCGAACAGGCCCGAGCCGCGTAGCTCCTCACCCGCTGCTCGCGGCAGCGCTCGATCATCGATCATCGCGTTAGAGTCAACGCGACAGCTCTCCGACGAAAGGAGACACGGTGACGAGCACGGAAACCGGCGTCGGCATCGAGGCGAGGTCGCCGGCGATCTACGAGCTGGTCGAGGAGGGATCCGCGGTCGAGCGGGTCGCGACCGGCTTCACGTTCACCGAAGGCCCGATCTGGCATCCCGACGGCTATCTCCTGTTCTCCGACATGCCGGGCGACGTCCGGCGGAAATACACGCCGGGCCAGGGAGTCGAGGAGGTGATGCGGCCGAGCTTCAAGTGCAACGGCATGACGCTTGACGCCAATCTCGACCTGATCGTCTGCGAGCACGTCACGAGCGCGCTCTGGCGCGAGCGGCCGGACGGGTCGCGCGAGGTGCTCGCGTACCACTACGAGGGGAAGTACCTGAACAGCCCGAACGACGTCTGCGTCCGCTCGGACGGGTCGATCTACTTCTCCGATCCCTGGTACGGACGCTTCCCGGGGTTCGGGATCGAGCGCGAGCGTGAGCTGGGCTGGCAGGGCGTCTTCCGGATCCCGCCCGGCGGAGGTCCTGAAGACGTCGATCTCGTCGTCGGGAAGGACGAGTTCGAGATGCCGAACGGCCTCTGCTTCTCGCCCGACGAGTCGCTCATGTACATCAACGACACGCCCCGGGCGCACATCAAGGTGTGGGACGTCAGCGAGGACGGGTCGCTCTCGAACGGTCGCATGTTCTTCGAGGGCGTCGGCTCCGGCGTGATCGAGGAAGGGATCCCCGACGGGATGAAGTGCGACGAGCGGGGCAACATCTGGGTCACCGGGCCTGGCGGGATCTGGATCATCTCCGCCGCCGGCGAGCACCTCGGCGTGATCAAGGTTCCGGAGAACACGGGGAACCTGAGCTGGGGCGGGGAGGACTGG
>JAXIPI010000041.1:0-3054 GCA_045403015.1 Gaiellaceae bacterium
GGACATCCCTTCGATCGACCTGCCGGTTCATTGCCTGATCGAATCCGCGGCCGGCGTCGAGGCGGCGTTCGAGATCGCGACCACCCGCGGCGTCGCCGGAATCTCACTCGGGGAAGCCGATCTCCGTTCGGAGACGGGCGCGCTCGAAGCGGGGCTCGACTGGGCACGCGGCAGGATCGTGAACGCCGCGGTCGCCGCCGGCCTGCCGCGTCCGCCTCAGTCGGTGTACCCGCACCTGAACGACGATGAGGGCCTCGCGCGCTCGTGCGTGCGCGGCCGCGCGCTAGGGCACCTCGGACGCACCGCCATCCATCCGGCGCAGCTCCCGATCATCGAGCAGGCGTATCTCCCGACCGCAGACGAGACGGCTCGCGCCCGCGCCACCGTGGAACGGCTCGAGCAGGCGCTCGGCGCGGCGACGCTCGCCGGCGGCGAGTTCGTGGACGCCGCCATGCTCGGCGCCGCGCGCCAGATCATCGCTCTGGCCGAGCGTTTCGGAACGCCGGCCGCTTGACTCCTGGCCGCTCAAGGTTGACAATCGTTAACCGCCCAGTTACCACGAGCACTAGCATGCGCCGGGGAAGGGAGTGGATCTTGCGCGCCATGCCTGGCCGATCGACCCCGTTCGAACCCGCGGCCGTGGACGATTCCGGCCAGCTCATCCTGCCTCGGATCCCCACGGCGGTCTGGATCATCGACCGTGACCTGAGAATCACGACCGCGTACGGTCCCGGCTTCGAGTTGCTGAGCCTCCATCCCGAGCTCGACACGGTCGTCGGGCTCGACCTCTTCGAGTACTTCAAGACCGACGATCCCACGTTCGAGTCGATCTCCAACCACCTGATAGCGCTGACCGGGATCCCTGTCGATTGCGAGAGCAAGTTGCGGGGCCGCGTGGCCGAAGTCCGGCTCGAGCCTCTTCGCAGTCACGGTGAGGTCGTGGGGGTCATCGGCTTCGCGCTCGACGTCACCGAGCACCGCGTGCTCGAGGAACAGATGCAGCACGCACAGCAGGTCGACTCGATCGGCGCCCTGGCTGGGGGCATCGCGCACGACTTCAACAACGTCCTGACGGCCATCTCCGGCACCGCACACCTCGCGCTCACCGAGGTCGAGGTGGGCAGCGCGGCGGAGGGGCATCTGAAGCAGGTCCTCCAGGCGACCGAGTTGGCCGCGGCGATGACGAGCAGGCTCTTGTCGTTCAGCCGCTGCGAGATACCGGCTCCGCGGCAGCTGAACGTGGATGCCGTCGTGCAGGACGTGGAAGTGATGCTGCGCGGGATGATCGGAACCCGCGTCCGCCTGGTCCTGGAGCTCCACGGTGCACTGCCGGCGGTCTCTGCCGATCCCAACCAGCTGCGGCGGCTGTTCGTCAATCTCGCGGTCAATGCGCGAGACGCGATGCCGACCGGTGGCGTCCTGACGATCGAAACCCGTCACGCAACCGGTGAAGGAGTCGTCGAGATCAGTATCCGGGACACCGGCACGGGTATGGACGAGGAGGTGCGCGCTCGGCTGTTCGAGCCGTTCTTCACCACCAAGCCGCCGGGCAAGGGAACCGGACTGGGCATGGCCGCCGTCCAGACGATCGTCGCGCAGTGCGGCGGCTGGATCGAGGTCGATACCGAGCCCGGTCTGGGCACGACCTTCTCGATCGGCCTGCCGACGGCCGAAGCTGCCTAGCGCTCGCCGCCTGGTTTTCAATTCACACGGGCGCGCAATGCTGAGATCGTGGGCGAACCGGACCGAGGTTTCACCGTCATCCGGGTCCGCGGCGAAGCGGATGCGTACACGGCGCCCCGCATCCGCTCCGACCTCACCAATGCACTCGGAACGTCAGAGCCCCTCGTCGTCGACCTCTCGCAGGCCACGTTCATCGACTCGACGGTCGTCGGAATTCTTCTCGAAAGCCTCGCCGAGTACGAGAAGCGAGAGCGCGCTCTGGTGCTCCTGCTCCCGGACGAGTCGGCCCCCGAAGTGCACCGTCTCTTCGAGCTGACGGGCCTCACGTCTCTGCTCCCGGTCGTGCGCAGCTGGGACGAGGCCGCTTCCCGCGTCGCCGGCTAGGACACCGAGCTACTCGGACGAGGCTCCGGGCTCGACGAGCCCGGTCTCGTAGGCGAAGACGACGGCTTGCACGCGATCGCGCAGGTCGAGCTTCATCAGGATCCGCGCCACGTGCGTCTTCACCGTCGTCTCGCTGACGAAGAGATCTTTGGCGATCTCGGCGTTCGAGAGGCCACGGGCCATGAAGCCGAGCACCTCGAGCTCGCGCGCTGTCAGGTCGGCGACGGCCGGCGAGGGCTGCGTCGCGATCGTGCTCGGTGGGCGGCGGATGAACTCCTCGATCACGCGCTTCGTGATCGCGGGCGAGAGGAGCGCGTCACCCGAGGCCACGACGTGGATCGCCGAGATCAGCTGCTCCGGCGGTGTGTCCTTGAGCATGAAGCCGCTGGCACCGGCTCGCAGCGCCTCGTACACGTACTCGTCGAGATCGAACGTCGTCAGCATCAGCACACGGGGAGCCTCGCCGGCTGCAGCGAGAATGCGCCGCGTCGCCTCGAGCCCGTCGAGGTTCGGCATGCGAATGTCCATCAGAACGACGTCGGGCTTGAGCTCACGCGCGGCTTCGACCGCCTGAAGCCCGTCCTCCACCTCGCCGACGATCTCGATCTCCGGCTCCGACTCGAGGATCATCTTGAAGCCGGCCCGCACCAACGCCTGGTCGTCCACGATGAGCACGCGCACCGTCATGCAGGGGATCCTGCTACCGGCAACCGCGCCGAGATCTTGAAGCCGCCGCCGGGGCGCGGGCCGGAGTGCAGCTCGCCGCCGCAGAGCGCGGCGCGCTCGCGCATCCCGACAAGGCCGTGGCCGGCGCCGTCGGCTTCGCTCTGGCTGCGCCCGTCGTTCGCCACCTCGATCTCGACATCGTCACCGACGTAGCGGACGGCGACCCAGGCGTGCGCGGGACCGGCGTGCTGGAGCGCGTTCGTCAACGCCTCCTGCACGATCCGGTAGGCCGAGAGGTCGACACCGGCCGGGAGCTTGACC
>JAXIPI010000307.1:0-25987 GCA_045403015.1 Gaiellaceae bacterium
GGCGGGCCGCCTCGCCCCGTCGCCGACCCGGGGCGACCACTGACGTTCTCGGGCAGCCTGGACAGCGTCGTCGCTTCGGGGCTCGGCCTGGATCTGAATGCGATCCGGAAGTCGGCCGACACCGTGGGCATCGTCGCGGCCCTGGCGTCCACCAACGTTCCGCTCGTCACATTCGCCGAAGACCCGCTGCGCAAGGGGCCACAGCTCGAGGCGATGGGCTCAGCGCTCCACAGCGAGATCGAGCGGCTGGCCGGGCTTGCTGCCCCCGAGCTCAGCACGCCGCAAGCGGCCGCCCGGGGGCGACGGGCGAGGCAAGCGCAACCGCCCAGCGACGCTCTCGACGACCTGATCGACCGCGTTCCCGACGACGAGGAGACGGACTGATGGCTTTCAAGATCAATGCCGAGCTCACGTATGAGGCAACGACGGTCGCCGTCAGCCAGGTGCTGGACCAGCTGGTCGAGCACGACCCCGACGACGGCGACCACGTCGTCCCGGGCGAACTGCGCAGGTTCCTCGCCCGGCTGCGCCTGCTCCACGGCGTGCCGTTCAGCTACCTGGTCGCCGATGCCGACCTGCTGCCGAAGGAATCGATCCGCTTCTTCTACATCGATCGCGGCTGGACCGATGCGCTGGTGCAGGGAGCGCTCAGCGTCGGCACGATCACCACGGCCGACCGCGCGCAGCTCGAGGCCGTGTACCCGCACATCCGGGACGACGTCGACAACGCGGAGCGCGTGATCCGCAGCCCACACGGCGAGGAGCGGCTCTCCGGCGCGGGCGGCGCGATCACCGGCTTCCTCCTCCGGTCGCGGGCGGTCTCCGGCTGGCCCGGGCTACACGTCCGAGCGTACCGGCGCGACGTGATCGAGGACGACGCGCTCACGACCGAGGCCGAGTCGCATCCCGATCGGATGAAGCTGTTGCGCGTCGAGCGGCTCGCGCCGGCGGTGCTCCTCGTGCTGATCGACGGCGTCCCCGAGGTCGTCCACATCGAAGAGCCGCGCCGCGGGATCCAGTTCGGTGCCCGCCTCGACCCCGAGGACCCGCCGGCGCAGCGCAAGGCGAAGGTCCATCTCCGCGACGCGACCACCGGCGACTCGGTTCTACCCAAGGACGACTTCACCCCAACCAACTCGGTGCCCGTTCCGTTCCGGCCCGGCGCACCCGGCGTGATCGACCTCCACCGGCTCCGCGACCGGATCATCGCGAAGCCCAAGGCGAAGGTCGGCCCGACGCTCGAGCCGCACGAGTTCGCGCTCGAGATGCTCCGCTTCCCCTACCGCCAGGTCTTCGGCGACCCGAAGGACACGGAGGGACTCCATTTCTTCGACCTCGACAAGTTCACGGTGAGCACGAAGTTCGTCACGTACCAGGCCCAGCTGGCCGAGAAGGTGGCCAAGCTGCCGCCGGTGGAGGGGGTGTAACGGTGTCGGACTTCGAGTTCGATCCCCAGCAGCTCTCGAACATCATCCAGTCGAAGCGGTTCCTCGTCCTCGACCGCGCGTCGGTCGGCATCGACGAGATCGCGACGTGGGACGACAAGTTGCTCCGCGACATGCGGCTGCTCGTTCCGATCGACGTGCAGGCACTTTTCATCGCGCCGGGGAACACGGAACCGATGGTGCGACTGCCCATGCTGCTCGCGGGAGCCGGCGTCCAGGATCCGGCCGCAGGGATGCCGCCGCTCTTCGACCCGGGCACGCCGCGGCCGGCCGGCGTTCACCTTCACTGGGCGATGCCCGACGCCTTGATGCGTGGCCAGCTCGCGGAGCGGGCGGCCGGCTCCGCCAACCGGCTCGGCCTACGCGCGCTCCCGGATCGCTGGGTCGTCCTCCGAGTCGTGCTTCCGAACGGGTCGAAGCAGCCGTCCGTGCGCGGGTGGGTGGTGGAGGCCGACCGCGCCGTCGTCGTTCCGCTCGAGCAGTGGAGCGAAGGCGCGCAGGCGTCCAAGCAGGCGACACCCGCCGGCGTCGCGGTCGAGCGCGATCAGCTCACCGGCGCGCTGGGCGGGTCGGCCACCTGGGCCGCCGTGTACGACGCCGTGCTCAACCGCTTCGCGTTCCATGACCCGCTCGAGGACATCGCGGCGGCAGCACCCACCGGCGTGGACAACAACGCCGCCGCGTACGTCGTCAGCGGCTGGTGGTCGAATCCCGCCTCCGATCCGCTCGATGCGGCGCGCAACCAGAAGAGCTTCGCGGAACTGCTCGAGGGACTTCGCTGGCGGCTGCTCACCGACTGGGCGGGCGGGCGCATGGCTCAGCGGGAGAGTGCGAGCAACGTCGAGCTCCGCAAGGCCCTCGGCCTCGGGACGCTCGACCGCTTCGGCGACAAGCCTCACGCAGCCACGCAGCGGGCGGCAGGAGCGGCGCGGGCACCCCAGGCGACCTCCGCGGCGTTCTCGCCGATCGACAAGTCGATCGCGCAGGAGACGCGCGCCGCGGTCAGCTCGAAGTTCGCCGCCGGAGCCTTCGAGCGCTACGTGACGGAGCCGTGGCACATGCGCTCGACGCTGCTCCAAGGCGCGGTGTACGGCGTGCCGGTGGCGGGGCAGGTCCCCGTCGATCAGCGTCCGCCCAGTTCCGCGCTGCGTGTCTCGATCGGCCGGCATGACGACGACGTGATCGCCGCGCTTGCCTCGGTACCGGGGGCTCCGGCCTCGGCGCGGGAGAGCACGGAGCGCCTGCTCGCGGCGTTCACCGCCCAGAAGATCAACCGCATCGGCCAGCCCGACGGCGCGGTCGAGGTCGAGGAGTTCCAGCATGCTTCGGGCTTCGCCTCGCTTCCGGGCGGTACGGCCGGCACCGACCGCTTCGTCTCGGGCGGGCGCGAGGGCACGCAGTCCGGGACCCGTCAGGCCCGCCGGAAGACAACGATCGACAAGGGTGTCCGGAAGTCCGTCGACGTGATCAGCCAGGCGAGCTCGATCGAGTCGAATCTCGTCTTCTCCAAGATGAAGCAGAACGAGATGTTCGTCGCGAGCGAGCTCGAGGTCCACTCGGTCATGCGCGCGCCTCACGGGGACGACGTCCCTCCGGCCGAGCCGCGTGTCGTCGCCCGGCCGGCGCCGCGCTTCACCTTCCCGACGGATCCGCTCGTCGCCGTGCAGGGTGCTCGCCGGAACCTCCGCCACGGCCGCGACGGGCGTGCCTCACCCGACGGGAAGCTGACCTGCCGCTGGCCCACGCAGGTAATCAGCGAGGTGCAGGGCGTCCTCTCGGGCGACACGCTGATCAAGTCGCTCGGCAGCGGCGCGATCCCGACCGAGATCGTGTTGCTGGCGCGCGAAGCCGTGCTGCACGACCCCTACCACTCGAGCTGGCTCGCGGCCGCGTCGAAGTCGTCCCAGAGCGAAGGGGTGATCGGCCGGCGAATGGTGGCGGAGGCAGCGCTGCGGTTCGGCAAGAACGGGACGTACGACGGCGCGACACAGGCGTTCACGGCGAAGTCGACGTCGTTCGAGCGGCGTTGGGCCGGCGACGAGCTGCGCCGCTTCTCGCTCTTCAAAGGCGCAGACCCCGATCCCGTCGGGGTCACGGCCTGGTCGCAGCCCTGGGTACCCCTCTGGCTGGAGTGGGAGGTCGAGCTGACCAACTCCGCCGAGCCGAGCGTCGCCGGCTGGTCGCTGGACGACGTCGATCTCGAGCGCGACGAGGCTCCGCCACCCCCGCCGGCGACTCGCACGCTCCAGGGCCGCGCGTTGCTCACCACGGGCGCAGCGAACACCCTGCGGCGTGCGATCACCGACTGGCTCGCGGCCGAGGACGCGCGCGATGTCGCCGGCTCCGGCGAGGCAAATGAAGCCACGGAGACCGCGCTCCGGACACTTGCGACGGCGTTCGCCGAGCTCGACGTCGTCACGTCTGCGCTGGACGGTTTCCGATATCAGCTGCTCGGACTTCCGACCGTCGACGGCCTGCGGAGAGGCGTTGACGGAGAGGGCAAGATCGTGCCGCCAGCGCCGACCGGACCGCCCACCCTGCTCGTCGGCGGGCACCTCCGGCTGACGAAGGCGCGGCTGATCGACGCCTTCGGCCGCCTGCTCGACGTCCCCCTCGGCAGCGTGGCGACGACGGTCGAGGATCGCGTCGACGGCGCGCCCGGCGCGGTCGAGCTCAGCCCACGCCTCACCAGGCCGTCCCGGTGGCAGTTCAACCTCGTCGACGCCGCCTCACCGACCGGGGCGCTCGACGCCGCCGAAGCGCGGGTCGACCAGGTCGATCCGACGCTGATGGTCAACCCGGTTGCCGGCTTCCTGCTTCCAGACCATCTCGACGAGAGCCTCGAGGTCTTCGGCGTCGACGGCAGCCCGCTCGGCGAGCTCTTTCACGAGCCCGTCGGCGGCAGCGTCGTCTGGGAGATCGCTGCCGGCCGGGAAGGCCCGCCCGACGCAGGGCCGTCGTTTGGGCTCACGCCGGCTCAGCAGTCCCTGGGCTGGTTCGCCGCGGGAGTCGTCGCGGCCGACGCCGTCGCGCGCGGCGGCGAGGTCGCAACGTCCGAATCGGCGCTGTCGGCATTGCTCAGGGCGATCGATACGACGTTGTGGACGGTCGATACGTTCGCGTCGCTCGGCAGCGAGCACGTGGCCGGCCTGGTCGGACGGCCGATCGCGGTCGCCCGCGTGCAGTTGCGGCTGGAGCTTCGGCCCGAAGACGACCTCGACCTCTCCGACACGGCCCGCGCGGCCGAGCGGCTCGCGGCCCAGCAGGCCCTGGCCTCAGTCGCCTTCCCGGTACGCATCGGCGAGCTCACCCGCACGGACGACGGCGTGCTCGGCTTCTTCGTCGACGACGACTACAGCAGGTTCCGGCTCGTGGACAAGGTCGTCGCCGCCCTCGCATCCGAGAGCGGCCGGAGCCGCGGTCAGCTCGGCCTGCTCGGCAAGGCCGATGGACTGCCGGCAAAGGAGGCGATCACCCACCCGTACGTCGTCGGCGACGGCGAGGGTGACACGCTCTACGTGCACCTCGGCCAGACGGTGACTCTCACGGTCCTGATGCACGCCGCGGGCAGGGCGCATCTGACGACCGGCATCCTTCCGCGCAAGGCGCTGGCCCTCGCCCGCGACTGGGTCGGCCCGGGGCTCGCCGCGCTCGCCCCGTCCTTGCGCACCGGGCCGGTCCTCGTCGAGACGGACCTTGCCGATGAGGCTCAGGTTCGGCTGCCGAAGGTCTCCGTATTCGGCCAGAACCAGGCCTTCCTCTGGCGGGACACACCGGCGACGTGGCGAACCGATGCGATCCTGGCCGCGACACAGACGGCTCTCCTGCCGGACACTCCCGCGGCGTTTCGCGAGGGCTGGATCCGTGTCGTGCCCGAGACAGGCACAGAAACCGGAGCCGAGCCGTGAGCATCTACGAGTGGCCCTCGGATACCGAGCGCGAGAGCGACGACGACCCCGGCGCCCGGCGGCGGTTCACAGCACCCAAGCGTCAACAGCTCGATCTCGACGCCGCGCTCCTCGCCGGACGCATGACCGCACCGCGCGGACCTCGAGTCGCCCGCGACCGCGCCCGTCGAAGGGGCGTCGTCTTCGGCCAGCCCACGGGGCCGCGGAACCTCTGGCTGCCGCTCGGCCCGACCTCGATCCTCCGCGGACAGGCGGCGAACAAGCCACGCGTTTCCGGACGGGTGCGCGCGCTGTCGGTGCACAAGGACGGCGAGCGGCTGTACGCGGCTGCAGCGAATGGAGGCATCTGGTACTCGTCCGATCGCGGCGCCTCCTGGAAATCGATCGGCGGCCTTGCGTCCACCGACGCGAGCGGCATCACGAGGCCGGCTCACAGGCACGCCTGTGGTGCGATTCTCGCCCGGTTCGACCCGGTCGCCCCAAACGACGAGACGAAGGACGTCGTCTTCGTCGGTACCGGCGAGACGACCCCGGAGACGCAGGCCAAACCCGGGAGTAGCCTCGGCGGCATCGGCATCCTCGTCGCCACCGGGCCCGCCAAGTCGGCGGCGGTGGATCCCTGGACACGCGAGGCGCCGAACCTCGCCGGACACGGCGTCTTCCGCTTTGCCTCCGAGCCCGGCGGCAACCGGGTCGTCGTAGCCACGTCGATCGGGCTGTTCGAGCGGCCGTCCGCGCCCGTTGCGGACGTGCCCTGGACGAAGTTCGCCGCTGCGCCGTTCGACGACTTCGACGGCGCGTGCACCGACGTCATCTGGACGTCGGGCGCCGGCGCACGGCCTGCACGGCTCTGGGTCTGGGCGACCGGCAAGAAGCCCGGCCTCTGGGTGCAGGACGGCGGGGCAGGCGACTTCACGCCGGTCGCCACCTCCGCTTCGTTGAACACTCGCGGCGTGCTTGCGGCTTCCGAGCCGCCGACGAACGTCTTCGTCCTGAACAACCGCGGCGGCTCTACGCTGCCCGGCCTGTACCGCGTCGGCAACTCGGGCGCGGCGGCGCCCACGGCGACGCGCGTGACCGCCGGCGTTCCCAACGTGCTTCGGACGCAGGGCGAGTACGACATGACGATGGTCGTCGACCCTGCGAACGCGAATCGGGTCGTGATCGCCGGCGCGTACATCGCCGCGATGAACCCGGCCGGCAACACCTACGAGAGCTACAACGGCTCGCTGATGTCGGCGGTCGTCGCCGACAACGCGGGCACGCTGACGTTCGGATTCCCGGCCGCCCCGACGATGATCGGCGTCGGCGTCCACGCGGACGTCCACGACCTGCGCTTCTCCGCGGCCGGCGCGCGCCTGTGGGTCTCGTGCGACGGCGGCGTCTTCCGCTCCGAGAGGCCAACGCAGCAGGTGGGGTTCGTCGCCTGCAACGACGGCCTCTCGATCGCGGAGGCGAACTACGTCGCTTCGCATCCGACCTGCGAAGGCCGCGTCGTGCTCGGCCTCCAGGACAACGGCGTGATCGAGCGGGACTCGAACGGCGTCTGGCGAGTCGTGGAGGAGGGAGACGGCGGCGGCGTCGCCTTCGATCCCTCCGACCCGACGCGCTACCTCTCCCAGTACATCCGGGCCACGTGGCAGGGATCGTCGGGAGGGTTCGGGCCGCTGCTGGTGCGCGGCGGGAGCGCCGTCGGGACGAACAACGTCGACGAAGGCAACGACTCGGCGTTCTACTCCTCGCCGGCGGCGATCAAGCACACGCGTGGCGCCACCGACGTCGGACAGGTCCTGATCGGCACCGACCGCGTCTGGTACACGGAGGACTGGGGCACCACCTTCTTCACCTTGCCGACCGGATCCGATCCGATCACGGCGACGACCTACAACCGGAAGCAGGATCAGATCGGCGAGGCGGTGACCGTCTGCAAGTGGGCCGGTCCGGACGTTGCGTGGATTCTCACCCAGGACATCTCCGCGGATGGGCCGGGCGGAAAGATCCTGCGCCTGCAGCGGACTCCGGGAAGCGCCGACGCGGGTGGTCCCGGCACCTGGACCGGGCCACCGGAGCTTCTCCTCGAGCAGAGCAGGAAGAACAAGAAGGACGCCACCAAGGCGGACGGCCCGATCCGCGAGGCGGCTGCGTGGACCGACCTGGCACCGAACCTCGACGCCGGTGGCGCGCAGCACGGGACGAAAGGCGCCGTCTACCTCGGCACGGCCGGTCATCCCGACAAGCCGGACGTCGACACGCTGTGGTGGTTCGACGGCACCAGTCAGTGGCACAAGACCGGCTTGCGGCCGGAGGGCGTTCCCGCGCCTGTGACCGCGGTGCTCTGCGACCCGGCGAACCCGGACCACGTCTACGTCGGCACCACTGTCGGCGTCTGGCGCGGGACGCGCACGCTCGCCGGCGGCAACCCGCCCGACTGGGTGTGGGAGCCGCTCGTCAATGGGCTGCCGGAGGCGGCGGTAGAAGACCTCTCCCTCTTCGACTCCGGCGGCCTGCGGCTGCTGCGGGCAGCGATCGCCTCGCGCGGTGTCTGGGAGACGCCGATCGACACCGACGTCACCGACCTCACCTATCTGCGCGCGCACGACGACGATCTTCGCTGGCGCGCGCGAGCGAGCGACCTCAAGCGTGACGGCAAGCCCGGCCGCTCCTGGCACGGCAGCCCCGATGTTCGTCCGCGCCCGGAGCTCGGACCGGTCACCAAGCCGACGACGCTGCCGTGGACCAAGGGGGACGGCAACATCGTCGAAGACAGGCTCTGGCGCTTCCAGGCCGCCCTGCGGGCCAAGTCGAGCGATCCGCGCTGCCGCCCGACCGGCAGGTGGGACTTCTACTTCGAGGAGGTGCTGCGCGACAACGGCGCTCCGCAAACCGCGAACATCTGCAGCATCGACGGCACCTTCTGGGACTCGGTGATGACGGCTCCGCACGTCAACGCCGAGCCGTGGGGGACCGCGAGCCCGAACGAGGCCGACCTGTACGAGCTGGTGCCGAAGCTCGAAGAAGGTGTGATCGGTGCAGCGTCGGCCAACCTGCTGACCGGGAAGGTGAAGGTCGAGGTCGTCGTCCACCACCGAGGGATCAACCCGGTCGACGGTGCAGACGTGCGCGTCACCCTGCTGCACTGGATCGACCCGAAGACAAAGAACAAGGCCAAGCCCGACGACTCGTCGACCTGGTTCTCCGGCAACGTGCCGTGGACAGCCGCCGTCAACGAGGTACTCAACTCGGCCGGCGGAACGACCGCGAAGACCTTCGGCGCCGGCTGGGCGTTCACGCCGCCCGGGCCGACCCGGCGCAAGACGCTGGCGGGCCAGACGCTCGATCCGCTGCACACGGGCATCGTCAGCTTCGACATCAACCTCGCCGGCGCGAAGGCCGACTTCGTCGTGCTCCTCGTCGCCGTCATCCGCGTCGGCTCCAACATCGCGCTCGCTCCGGCCGAGCTCCGCGACCTCGCGCTCGACAACCCGAATGTCGCGGTGCGGTCGCTCCGGGTCTACAAGTGAGAGGAGGCGTATGGCTCGCAAGCGGCTGAAG
Organism: Gaiellaceae bacterium; assembly: GCA_045403015.1. GTDB lineage: Bacteria > Actinomycetota > Thermoleophilia > Gaiellales > Gaiellaceae > Gaiellasilicea. The sequence goes on from JAXIPI010000307.1 coordinate 8,906, forward strand.
GTGTGCTTCATTCATCCCGGCGGCGATGACACCGCCGCCGAGGCGGACCACGACGCCGAGGCGCTGGCAGCGCGCGAGCGGCCCGACAACGTGCGTGTCATCCCGCTCTCCTCCGCGCCGCGGCCGCTCCTGCGTGCCGCAGTGGAGAAGATGCGGCTCTGGGAGAACAACAAGCGCCTGCGCGTCCGCTTCCTCGACGGCGATCCGGTCGTGCAGCAGAAGATTGCCGCCATCGCGCCCGAGTGGGAGCAGTACACCAACCTGAAGCTGGCGTTCGGCACCGAGGCCGCCGCCGAGATCCGAATCAGCTTCCGCGATGCCGGCTTCTCCTGGTCGACCGTCGGCACCGACTCGCTCTCGCGCCCACGGACGTCCCCCTCGATGAACTTCGGCTGGCTGAAGCCCACCACGCCCGTGCGCGAGTACCGGCGCGTGGTGCTGCACGAGTTCGGCCACGCGCTCGGGATGATCCACGAGCACAACAACCCGGCGGCCAAGGGACAGATCCCCTGGGACAAGCCCAAGGTCTACACGTACTACGCCCAGCAGGGCTGGGACAAGGCGGACGTCGACGAGAACATCTTCGCCGTGTACGCGCAGGACGCGACGAACTTCACCAGCTTCGACCGGACATCGATCATGGAGTACGCCGTTCCCGACGAGCTGACGATCGGCACCTACTCGATCGGCTGGAACACGGAGCTCTCGGAGCTGGACAAGGACTTCATGCGCCGCCAGTACCCGAAGAACTCGCCCGGGACCGTCGACCTGAAGGTCGGTGCGCCTCCGAACGAGGCGGATCTCTCGGTCGGCGCCGAGGTCGACACCTATCGCTTCGTCGTTCCGAAGGCGGCGACGCACATCATGAGCACCTCGGGGGTGACCGACGTGGTGATGACACTCCACGGCCCGAACGACCCCGGAGCCGTCCTTGCGTGGGACGACGACCGCGGGCGCGGCACGAATGCGCGGATCGTGCGCAAGCTGCAGCCGGGCGACTACTGGCTGAGCGTGCGCCACAAGCAGGCGACCGGCAGCGGCTCGTACACGATCGGGGTCAAGAAGCGGAAAAGCTAGCCGAAGGTGAAGGCGTACGCCGCGACTCCAGGTGCCTCGAACGTGATCTCGAACGTGTGCTCGTCGATCGCGTCGTGCTGACGGATCAGCTGGTACAGCCGCGGCTGCGAAACGGCACCTTGCCCCTCCTGGTCGCAGTCGTCTCCGTTGGACAGGCCCGGCGGCCGGCCGTCAATCAGAACACGAAACGGAGTCTCGCCTCGCGTCGAGGCCAGCACGAGGTTGACGTCACGAGCGCGGAAACGGAACGCGATGGTGCCCGCGCCTTCCTCGAGGACGGCCGCATCCTGCCGGATCGTCCACCCGCCGGCGAGCGCCCACTCGTTCAGGTGAAGGGCTTGCGGCAGGACGTACGCCTCCGACTTCGCGGGGTCGTCGTTGCGCACCGGTAGAAACCGCTCACCACGGGCGAGGCCGAGGTAGGTCTCGGGCGATGCGAGCTGGTCCCAGTCGGCGGCCACCTCGACCCCCTGGGCATCGACGTCGACGACATCTCGCGGCAGATCGCGACCGCCGGCTTCGTCCAGGAGCTGCTGGATGACCCGTTCCGCTTGCTCGTAGCCGCCTTCGCCGAACTGGTGGTGGCGGATGGCTCCGTCCGCGTCTGCGAGATAGAGGGCCGGCCAGTAGTTGTTGTCGAACGCGCGCCAGACCGCGTAGTCGTTGTCCACCGCCACCGGGTAGTCGATCCGGTGAACGGCTAGGGCCTCCTGCACGTTGGCGAGCTCGCGCTCGAAGACGAATTCCGGCGTGTGGATGCCGATCACGATCAGGCCGTGCTCGCGATACCGATCGAGCCAGGCGCGGATGTACGGCATCGTCCGCAACCAGTTCACACACGTGTACGTCCAGAAGTCGTACGCAACGACGTGGCCGTGCAGATCGGCGGGCGTCAGCGGGTCCGAGTTGAGCCAGGTCGTCGCGCCGTCCAGGCCAGGCGCTTGCCGCTGGTCCGCAGTTCTCAGGATGTCGCGTAGGTTCATTTCCGTTGTCCCCCGGAGACGCGGTGCGGAGCAAGCCGCACCGACTCTCGCTGTGACCGGGATTCGTCGCACCCGTGGAAGCCACTGGTCATGACCCTGGCCGCGCTCGTCATCGTTGCTCCGTTCCGTCCGGGTCCGATCCGTCGGCGAGGATCGCCGCCGCGTCGTCAGCATCCGCCTCCTCGACGAGGAGACGTGCACCGCCGGTGAGGTCGAACGGGTAGGCGCCGCCCGCGTCGTCGGACACGACGAGCGACGTGATCCCGGCCGCTGCGAGCGCCGACTGGGCGAGCTCTGCGTCGCTTCGTGTGGGGTATGAGCCAACCTGGACCATCGGAATTGGGGGAGCGTCGCGCGTGGGAGGCTCCGTCGCCTCCGTCAGATGCCCTGGTCGACTCACTGGTGTCGCCGACCGGCAGGCGCTGGTTGCCCCTCCTGGCCGGCCTCATCCGCATGTGTACGATCGCTGTCCGAGGGTCTTAGCAACGAGGGAGGCCGCAGATGGGGCTCCTCGGACGTCGCGCCGAATGTGAGGCGCTCGATGGGCTATTGACCGACGTGCTCGCCGGCAACAGTCGGGTTGCTGTCCTGCGCGGGGAGGCCGGCGTGGGCAAGAGCGCGTTGTTGGAGTACCTGTCCGACCGTGTGAGCGGCTGGCTTGTCGCGACGGCCGTAGCCGTCGAGTCGGAGATGGAGCTGGCCTACAGCGGCCTCCACCAACTCTGCGGGCCCATGCTCACTCACCTCGATCGGTTGCCGGTCCCGCAGCGCGATGCGCTCGCAACGGTCTTCGGCCGAAGCACCGGTCCTGCCCCCGACCGGTTCCTGGTGGCGCTCGGGACGCTGACCCTGTTCGCCGAGGCTGCCGAGCAGCAGCCGCTTGTCTGCATCGTCGACGACGCACAGTGGCTCGACCAGGCGTCCGCACAGATCATCGGCTTCGTCGGCCGCCGACTCCACGCCGAGCGGGTCGCGCTCGTCTGCGCAGCGCGCACGGGTAGCGGCGACAACGGTCTCGGCGGGCTCCCGGAACTGTCCATCGAGGGCCTCGGCGACAGCGATGCACGCGCGCTGCTGCTGGACAACGTGTACGGACCGCTCGACGCCGCCGTCTGCGACCAGATCATCACGGAGAGCCACGGCAATCCGCTCGCGCTCCTCGAGTTGCCTCGCACCTGGAACACCGCAGACCTCGCCGGCGGGTTCGGTCTGCCCGGCAGCCCCCCGGTGGCCGGCAGGATCGAACAGAGCTACGGACGGCGTCTCAACCTGCTCCCCTCCCAGACTCGGCTGCTCATCCTCGCTGCAGCCGCAGAGCCTCTGGGCGATCCCGTCCTTCTCCTCCGTGCCGCCGAGATCCTCGGCGTCGACATGGCAGCCGCGGACCCTGCAGTCGACGCGGGGCTTCTCACCCTCGGTGCGCGGGTGGAGTTCGCGCACCCGCTCGTCCGGTCCGCCGCCTACCGCTCGGCCGCCGCCGAAGACCGCCACCGCGTGCATCGGGCGCTCGCCGACGCCACCGACGCGGAGATAGACCCGGACCGACGCGCCTGGCACCGTGCGCGAGCGACGCCTGGACCCGACGAGGAGGTGGCGGCCGAGCTCGAGCGTTCAGCCGGCAGAGCGCAAGCCCGCGGTGGGGTCGCTGCCGGCGCGGCGTTCCTGCAGCGCGCGGTCGCGCTCACGGCAGACCCAACGCAACGTGCGAAGCGCGCGCTGGCTGCGGCGCAGGCGAGCCTCCAGGCCGGCGAGTTCGACGCGGCTCGCCGGCTTGTGGCCACGGCGGGGACCGGAGCGCTCGACGAATTCCAGCGCGTCGGCGTCGACCTGCTGCGCGGCCGGATCGCGTCGGCCTCGAGCTTCGGGAGCGCCGCTTCACAGCTGCTGAAGGCGGCACGCCAGCTCGAGCGGCTGGACACCGGGCTCGCGCGCGAGACCTACCTCGAGGCGTGGGGAACGGCCCTGGCGGCGGGCGAGCTTGCGAGCACCGGCACACTCCGCGACGTCTCGCTGGCCGTCCGCTCCGCTCCGCCCCCGCCGCACGAGCCGCATCCGTCCGACCTCCTGCTGGACGGCCTCGCGCAGCTGGTAACAGAGGGACTCGCAGCGGCGGCGCCAACGCTGCGGGAGGCGGTGAGCGCGTTCCGGGACGACGAGACGGTGCTCCAATGGGGAGCGATGGCCGCGACCGCCGCCGCCGCGCTCTGGGACATGGAGGGCTTTCGCGCAATCATCACCCGGCAGTTGCAGCTCGCCCGTGACACCGGGGCACTCGCCCTGCTGGGGACCGCGCTGCAGGGCGCGGGGATCGTCGTCACCTGGAGCGGCGACTTCAGAGAAGCGGCCTCGGTCGTCGCGGAGGCCGATGCGGTGACCGGCGCGACTGGCATCCGGATCGCGCCATACGGCGGGATGGTGCTCGCTGCCTACCAGGGCCGCGACGACGAGGCCTCCGCCCTGCTGAAGACGGCGATCGGCGCCTCCACCGCCAGCGGCGAAGGGCTCGGGGTCCAGTACGCGCGCTGGGCAACCGCCATCCTCTCCAACGGTCTCGGCCGCTATGAGGAGACGCTGGCCGCCGCGCAACAGGCGAGCGACGACACGCCAGAGCTCTTCGTCTCCCACTGGGCACTGGCCGAGTTGGTCGAGGCCAGCGTTCGGACCGGGAACGACGGTCTTGCCGCCGAGGCCGTCGACCGACTCGTCGACGCCACAAGCGGGAGCGATGCCGACTGGGGGCTCGGGATCGCAGCGCGATCGCGGGCGCTGGCGAGCGAGGGCGAGGCGTCAGAGGCACTGTACGTCGAGGCGATCGATCGTCTGAGCCGCACTCTTGTCCGTCCGGAGCTCGCCCGCGCGCACCTGCTCTACGGGGAATGGCTGCGCCGGGAGGGCCGACGGCTCGACGCGCGCACGCAGCTGCGCACGGCCCACGACATGCTCGACGCGATCGGGATGGAAGCCTTCGCCGAGCGCGCACGCCGGGAGCTGCTCGCAACCGGCGAAAGGGTGCGCAAGCGCGGCGACGCGACGCGCGACGAGCTCACTCCGCAGGAAGAGCGGATCGCCCGGCTCGCGCGCGACGGCCTCTCCAACCCGGAGATCGGCACGATGCTGTTCCTCAGCCCACGAACGGTCGAATGGCACCTCCGCAAGGTGTTCACCAAGCTCGGCATCCACTCGCGCAACGGCCTCCGCACCGCCCTGCCGAGGGGCGAGCGCGAAGCGATGCGCCACGCGATCGTCGGGTCGACGCCAACGTGAAGGAGTCGCACCTGCGGTCCGACACCGGCTCCTCGATGAGACGAGATCGTCCGGGTAGGCTCGCGTTGTGAGTGCTCCGGCCAGTCCCGTACTCTCGGCGTCGCAACTGGCGAGGCTCGGCGCGTTGGGCGAGGAGCGGACCGCAGAGGTCGGAGACGTGCTCTATCGCGTCGGCGACCGCACGTACCCGTTCATCGCGATCATCGAGGGCGAGGTCTCAATCATCGATGAGGTGGGCAGCGAGATCGTGCGCCACGGACCGGCCGGGTTCCTCGGTGAGGTGAATCTGCTCACCGGCCAGACGGTGTTCGTGACGGCGGTCGTGACGGAGCCGTTGCGGTACGTCGCGGTCGAGCGCGACGCGCTCCGAGGGCTCTTGTTCGAGGACGGGCCGCTCAGCGAGCTCGTGTTGGCGACGTTCATGGAGAGACGAGAGGCCTTGCAGCAGGTGGAGGGCATTGGCGTCGAGATCGTCGGCCCGCGCTCGTCCGAAGCGACCAGGCGGATGCTCGACTACGCACGAAGCAACCATCTGCCGTACAGCTGGCAGGACGCCATGCCGCCCGGTGGAGGCGAGCTGCCCCTCGTGCGGCTGCCCGGCGGGGGCGAGTTGCAGGGTCCGTCGACGGGCCAGGTTTCGCGGGCGCTCGGAGTCGGACGCGAACTGGCAGCGCGCGAGGAGGTCGACCTGGTCGTGGTCGGCGGCGGACCGGCCGGTCTCGGCGCTGCCGTGTACGGCGCCTCCGAGGGCCTCGACACCCTCGTCGTCGAGGGCACCGCTCTCGGTGGCCAGGCGGGCTCGTCGCGGCGGATCGAGAACTACCTCGGCTTCCCGGCGGGGATCACCGGCTCTGAGCTCACCGGGCGCGCGGTCACCCAGGCGCGCAAGTTCAACGCACGCACTGCGACGCCGTACAGGGCCGTGTCGCTGGAGCCGGGTGACGGACGCCACGTCGTCCGGCTCGAGGAGGGTCATGAGATTGCGGCCCGCGCGGTGTTGCTCGCGACCGGTGCGCAATACCGCCGGCTCCCCGTCGAGAGGCTTTCGGAGTACGAGGGCCTGACCGTGTTCTACGCGGCGGGACCGCCCGAGGGGCGACTCTGCGGCGGCTCGCGGGTCGCCGTCGTCGGCGGCGGCAACTCCGCGGGTCAAGCCGCCGTCTGGCTCTCGCGCGGCGGAGCCCTCGTGACCCTGCTGCACCGCCGCGCCGATCTCGGCGAGACCATGTCTGCCTACCTGATCGGGGACCTCGAACGCGCGGGCGTCGCAATCCGCGACGGCAGCGAGATCGCGGAGCTGCACGGCCGCGACGGCAGGCTCGAGTCGGTGACGCTGAAGACCGGCGAGCAGCTGCCGTTCTCGTTCCTCTTCCTCTTCCTCGGCGCGCTTCCCTGCACCGAGTGGCTCGACGGCGCGGTCGAACGGGATGCCAACGGGTTCGTGCTGACCGGCTCCGCTGCGGGCACCGAAGACCTGCTCGAGACGAGCGTGCCGGGGATCTTCGCCGCCGGCGACGTACGCTCTGGCTCGACCAAGCGATGCGCCACGGCCGTTGGTGAAGGAGCGATGGCTGTGCAGTTCGTCCACCGGCGCCTGGCGGGACTCGCCCACGCGCGACAGTGAGCCCTCGTTTCAGGGGGGATGCGGAGAGCCGCCCACCGGCGTTCTCCGGCCGGACCGCATGGAGCCGGAGCGTTCCGACACCGCTGCGCGAGTTCTTGCGCACAGAGACAGGTGGAGCTGCCGTCCTGCTGACGGCGACGCTCGCCGCACTCGTCTGGGCGAACCTCAGCGGCTCGTCGTACGAGTCGCTGTGGGAGACCCCACTGTCGATCGACGTCGGGAGCAGAGGCATCTCGCTCTCGCTGCGCGAGTGGGTGAACAGCGGCCTGATGACGCTCTTCTTCTTCGTCGTCGGGCTGGAGGCGCGACGAGAGTACGACCTCGGAGAGCTACGGGAACGGCGGCGGCTCGCTCTGCCGTTGCTGGCCGCGGTCGGCGGGATGGCGATCGCCGTCACGATCTACCTGCTCTTCAACGCCGGGAGCTCCGCGGCGAGCGGGTGGGGCATCGCCATGTCGACAGATACCGCCTTCGTGCTCGGCTTGCTCGCGCTCGTCGGGCCGCGGTTCCCCGATCGCCTGCGCGCGTTCCTGCTCACGGTCTCCGTCGTCGACGACGTCGTCGCCCTCTGCGTCATCGGCACCGTCTACACCGAGTCGCTGCGCGTCATGCCGCTTGTCGTTGCCGTGGCCCTCTTCGCTGCCATCCTCGTCGCGCGCAGCGTCCGCTTCCGGCCAGGTCTTGCCTGCCTGATCCTCGGTCTCGGCGCGTGGGTCGCGCTGTTGGAGGCCGGAGTCGAGCCGGTCGTGATCGGGCTCGCCATGGGCCTGCTGGCCTACGCCCACCCCGCTCCGAGGTCGAGCCTCGAACGCGCCACGGAGCGATTCCGCGAGTTCCGAGAGCAGCCGACCGCCGAGCTCGCACGCGCTGCCCGTGTGGAGCTCAGGTCGGCGACGTCGGTCAACGAGCGGCTGCAGCAGCTCTTCCACCCCTGGACGAGCTACGCCATCGTGCCGCTGTTCGCACTGGCCAACGCAGGGATCGCGGTCGACGGCGCCTTCCTGGCCGAGGCGTTCAGCTCGCCGATCACGCTCGGGATTCTGTTCGGCTACGTCCTCGGCAAGCCCTTGGGCATCTTCGGCAGCTCGTGGCTGCTGACGCGGCTGAGCGGCAGCCGGCTACAACCACCGGTCGGGTGGGTCGCGGTCGCCGGCGGCGGCACGATCGCGGGGATCGGCTTCACCGTCGCGCTGCTGGTCGCCACGCTCGCTTTCGACGGCACCGATCTCGAAAAGGCGAAGGTCGGCATCCTCAGCGCGGCCGTCACAGCTGCGGCCGTCACGTGGCTCCTGTTCCGCGCGACCGCGCTCCTACCGCGACGCACGCGCATCCGCGCGCTTCTGGGCACCAGCGAGCTGATCGTCGACCTCTACGTCGAGGTCGACCCAGAACGGGACCACGTTCGCGGGCCGATCCCATCGCTCGTCACCATCGTTGAGTACGGCGACTTCGAATGCCCGTACTGCGGCCAAGCGGAGCCGGTCGTCCGCGAGCTCCTCCGTGAGTTCGGCGACGTCGCGTACGTGTGGCGGCACCTGCCGCTCAACGATGTCCACCCCAACGCCCAGATCGCCGCCGAAGCGGCGGAGGCGGCAGGCGATCAGGGAGCATTTTGGGAGCTGCACGACCTCCTCCTCGGCCATCAAGACGCGCTCAGCCCGAACGACCTGATTCGCTACGCCGACCAGCTCGGCCTCGACGTCGAGCGCTTTACGACCGCGTTGGGCGACCACGACGGCGCAGCCCGCGTCGCCGAGGACATCGACAGCGCCGACCTCAGCGGCGTCGCCGGCACACCGACCTTCTTCATCAACGGCCGCCGGCATTACGGCCCTTACGACATCGCCACCCTCTCGGCCGCCGTCCGCGCCGCCGGCGCGCAAGCGACACTGGCAACCACGCCTGCGGACTGAACAACGCCGCGATTCTCGCGAGGCCTCAGGCCTGGAGCTCTGCCAGCCGCCGCTCGAGGAAGCGCCGCTCGGCATCCGAGTGAACCAACTCGAGTGCGCGGTCGTAGGCCGCACGGGCATCGTCGACGCGATCGAGCCGGCGCAGCAGCTCCGCCCGCGTCGCGTGCAGATAGTGGTACTGATCGAGGTCGAGCCGCTCGACCAGGGCGAGCGCCGCTTCGGCGTCCCCCGTTTCGGCAATCGCTGCAGCCTGGTTGAGCTCCACGACCGACGAGCCGGTGACGCGGGCAAGCTCGCCGTACAGGGCTGCGAGCTGCGGCCAGTCCTGAGGCTCCTCGACGTGCAGGGCTGCGATCGCCGCCTGCAACACGTAGGGACCCCGGCCGCCGAGCGCCAGCCCGCGATCGAGCGCGGCCCGTCCGGCCGCGATCTGCTCGCCGTCCCAGAGCGATCGATCCTGGTCGCGGAGGAGGACGACCGCGCCGTCGACGAACCGCGCCTCGCGCCGGGCGTCGTTCAGCAGCATCAGCGCCAGCAGTCCGTGCACCTCCGGCTCGTCGGGCATCAGCTCGGCGAGCGAGCGCCCGAGCCGGATCGCCTCGGCGGCGAGATCGCCACGGCCGCTGTAGCCCTCGTTGAAGATCAGATAGACGACCGCGAGCACCGCGGCGAGGCGGTCGGGGAGCAGATGGGCCGGCGGCACGCGAAACGGGATCCCGGCGGCCTTGATCTTGCTCTTCGCGCGGACGAGCCGCTTCGCCATCGTCGCCTCGGAGACGAGGAAAGCGCGGGCGATCTCCTCGACGGTCAGCCCACCCAGCGTCCGCAACGTAAGCGCGACCTGGGCATCGAGGTCGAGTGCCGGATGGCAGCACGTGAAGACGAGCTCCAGGCGCTCGTCGGGGATCGTCGTCTCGTCCAACTCGTCCTCCATGGCTTCCGGCACGTCGAGCAGGCGGGTCTTCGCGAGGAGCGTGCGATCGCGGCGGATTCGGTCGATCGCGCGGTTGCGCGCGGTCGTCACCAGCCAGGCGCGCGGATTGTCGGGTGTGCCGTCGCGAGGCCAGCGCTCGGCGGCGACCGCGAACGCGTCCTGGGCGGCTTCCTCGGCGAGGTCGAAGTCGCCGAGGAAGCCGATCAGGCCGGCGAGAACACGGCTCCACTCGTCGCGGAAGACCTGTTCGAGCGGTCCCAGCGCTAGTACTCCACGACCGGCCGCACCTCGATCGCACCGCCCATGCGTGCCGCCGGGATGCGCGATGCGAGGTCGATCGCGGCGTCGAGGTCGTCGGCCTCGAAGGTGAGCCAGCCGCCCAGCGCCTCCTTGACCGCGACGAACGGCCCGTCGGTCGTAAGCGTCCTGCCGTCCTGCACCCGCACGGTGGTCGCCGTCTCAGGGGCCGCCAACTGGACGTTGGCGGGAGTGACGCCGGGGGTCTCGTTGACCGCCTGGTAGTCGGCGTACACCGCCTTCTGCTCGTCCTCTGACAGCCGACCCCACTCCTCCGGCGAGTACGGCGTCGGTGCGTCACCCTGATGAATCAGCAACACGTACTTCATCGCTCCTCCTCTCGTCTTGCATTGTCGCCTTCAAGACGAACGACGAACGAGCGAAAGGACACCCTCACGCACATTCCGAGGGCTACGAGGTCTGCGCCCGGACGCGCGGCTACACCAACATGGAGTTCATCGTCCTGTGATCGCACCCATCTCCGGGAACTCGTCCGCGATCAGCACGTGCGAGTCCCCGAAGATGAGCTCGATCTTGCGCTAGACCACCTCTGCCGGTCGCTCCACGTCGGGCCTGAACTCGGTCTCGCCGTCGTGAGGCGACTCGATCGTGATGTTCGGGAGCAGGCGGTCGAGCCACCGCGGGATGTACCAGGACTTCTCGCCCATCAGGGTGAGGAAGGCGGGCACGAGCGTCATGCGCACGATCAGTGCGTCGGTGAGGATCGCGATCGCGAGCAGCAGTCCGAACTCCTTCGGGATGCGATCCGGGGTGAGGATGAAGGCCGCGAAGACGGTGCCCATGATCAATGCCGCGGCAACGATCACGCGCCCGATCGCAGCGATCCCGTGCTCGACCGCATCTCGCGTGTTCAGGCCGTGAACGTGCTCCTCCCGAATCCGGCTCATCAGGAAGACCATGTAGTCCATCGAAAGCCCGAAGAGGATCGCGAACGCGATCGGTGGTACGAAGGTCTCGATCGGCCCCGTTCGGTCGAGGCCCGTGAGGCTCAGCAGGTGGCCCTCCTGCACCACCAGCGTCAGGACGCCGAAGCCGATGAACGCCGAGAGGATGGTCGTAATCGCCGCCGTGAGCGAGATCACGATCGATCGGAACGCCATCGCGAGGACGATGAAGGTGACGCCGATGATGTAGAGCAGGAAGAGCGGCAGGCGCTCCATGATTCGATCGGCGATGTCCTTGAACGCCGCCGTCTGGCCGGAGACGTAGGCGACCGCGTCGCCGCCCTGGGTCGCCACCGGCACGACGTCGTCCCGCAAACGGTCGACGAGCTTGCCGGTCGCCTCGTCCTGCGGCGCGGTCGTCGGCGTCACGAAGACGATCGCGACGGTCTTCTCGTCGTTGAACTGCGGCTCGCCGACGGACGCGACACCTGGAAGCCCTTGCACGCGGTCGTGGATCTCCTGCGCCGCCTGCTGGTCACCGTTCACGTCGACGACGATCGGGATCGGGCCGTTGAAGCCGGGCCCAAAACCCTCCGCGAGGAGGTCGTAGGCCCGGCGGGCAGTCTGATCCTTGGGCTGCGTGCCCTGATCGGACGCACCGAGGCGGACGAGCGCCGACGTGCCTGCCAGCGCCAGGATCAAGAGCAGCACGACCGGGAACACGACCTTTGCGTTCGCGGTCACGAAGCGGCCCCAGCGGGCGATCGGAGTCTTCTCCCGCGCCGCCTCCGAATCGTCGATCCGGGGCACGAGCGGCAGCTTCAGCCGGTCGATTGCCGGCTCGAGCGCCGGGGCTTCAACCGCCTCGCTCGCCCAGTAGCGGTCGAGCGCGCGGTAGACCTTCACAAACCACACGATTTCCGGGACGATCAAGAATCCGAACGGGAAGAGCCAAAGGCCCGTCCACGCTGTCACCGGCGACTCTTTCCCAGCCCGCTTGTACATCTTGCTGATCTGCGCCGGGATGACGAAAGCGCTGACCGGATTGAGCAAGACCCAGAGGACGAGGCCGAGTCCGCCCCCAATGCCCTCGCCCGTCTGATCCTTCATCTTCTTGAAAGTCCTGTACGCCCAAACCCACCCGTAGAAGCCGAGCGTGAGGATGAAGAGCAGGATCTCGATACCGGCGCCGCGGCTCTTGCCCAGCTTCGCGAGGACCGAGATTAGAAGGGAGTTCGCGATCGCCACGGTCGTCAGGACACCGAGTGCCGAGCCGATGCCGAGCTTGGTGACGAAGTCGAGGCCGAAGAAGGCCAGGCCGGTGACCGAGATCGCGACGGTCAGACCGGCGAAGAGCACGGCGCGCCCGGCGGAGGCGCCGGCCTCGGCGGCGGCGTCGACCGGGGACAGCCCCACGTGCAGGAGCTGTCTGAAGCGCGTGACGATAAACAGCGAGTAGTCGATGCCGACACCGAGGCCGATCATCGACACGAGTAGTGGGGTGATCGTGTTGATGTCGGTGAGGCCGGCGAGGATGAAGAGCAGGACGAACGCGACCGCAAGCGCTGTCAGCGCGAGCAGAATCGGGATCGTCACCGCCACGAAGGCGCGGAAGAGGACGAACAGGACGATCAGCGCCATCAGCAGGCCGAGCGCCTCCTGCGGCCCTTGCTCGATCGGTGGGAACTCGGCGTCGCCGTTGTACTCGACGGTGATCCCGGCCGGCGCGACCGCTTCGCGGACTGCATCCTCGACGGCGACGACGGGTTCGCGATCCTTGTCGTAGATGACCTGATCGAACTGGGCTTCCGCATAGGCGATCCGCCCGTCGTCCGAGAACCGGTTGGGGTCGAACGGATCGCTAACGCTCTCGATCCCCGCCTTGTCCTCGGTGGGCTTGAACTCAGAGGTCTTGAGCTCCGCGATCGCGCCCTCGATCGCCTGCTTGCGCTCAGGGGTGTCGAGCCGCTCGCCCGGGGGCGCAGCGAAGACGACGTTCAGCACACCGCCCTGCTCTGATGCGAACTCCGACTCGATCAGGTCGGTCGCCTTCTGCGTCTCGGAGCCCGGAATGGTGAACTCGTCCTTCAGGCTGCCGCCGACCGTCACAAGGAGGGCGATCAGAACGACGATGATGCCGAGCCAACTCAAGAACACGCGCCGCGGATGCGTCGCGCAGGCTCGGTACCAGCGCGCAAGCGCGCCGGTGGAGAGGCGTTCGTGGGCAGCGAGCCGTTCCGAGGCGTCGCGCCCGTCCCCACTGTTGTTGCCCGTTTCTCCCTCGTGCTCGGTCATTCGATCTTCCCCCCAGTGGCTCAGGTTTTCCACATAAGACCGGCTGAGGTCCCCGAACTCATCGGTCGGCGATCGGGTGACGGGCGGCGGTCTCTGGTCAAAAAGCTACACGTCCGGGCCTAGGTCGGAGAGCGGTGCCCGATCTCGGCTGAAATGACGTCCGCCGTCCGCTTGACAGTCGGCCCGTAGCGCTCGATCAGGTCGTCCATCGAGACCATGGACCGATGAACGGCGAGGTTGAGGGCGGCGACGACGTCTCCCGACCGGGACCGAATCGGTGCGGCGATCGATCGCAGCCCGTACGCGAGCTCCTCGTTGTTGACGGCCAGGCCCGTCGTCCGGACCCGCTCCATCTCGGCGCGAAGAGCGGCTCGATCGGTGATCGTGTTAGGACCGCGGGCGACGAGGTCTGCCTGGTCGAGGATCTCCTCGAAGCGCTCCTGCGGGACGAACGCAAGCAGCGCCTTCCCGAGCCCGGTGCAGTAGGCCGGCAGGCGGGAGCCAACGTGCAAGTTGAGGTCGATCTGGCGCTGTCCCGAGCGGGACGTCCGGCAACGCTCGATGTAGACCACGTCGGGCCCATCGAGAATCGCCATGTTGACGGTGAACCCGGTGGCGTCGCTGAGAGCCTGCAGGTGCGGAACCGAGATCTCGCGGATGTCCATCGAGTTGATCGCCGCAAAGCCCAGGTCGAGGACGCGTGGGCCGAGCCGATAGCGCTTCGTCTCGGCGTCCTGCTGGAGATAGCCGAGCGACGTCAGCGTCGCGATGTAGCGATGGGTGGTGCTCCGGCTCAGGCCGAGCTCGCGCGAAAGCTCGCTCACGCCGATCGTCGATCTGTCGGACCCGAAGGCCGAAAGGATCGCGAGGCCACGTTCGAGCGACTGCGACCACGTGGCCTGCCGGGTCGAATCGGTAGTTGTCACAGAGGCCTCCGACGCTAGCACGTTCCAAACTTCGGGACAGAGCGTCTCGACTTGCGAGACGGAGCCGTCAGAACGAGGATGCACGGACATGCCTGAGCTGTACGAACTCGGCGCGCTCGAGCTCGTCCGCCACGTTCGCGCGCGCGAGGTGAGCCGGCGTCAGGTGCTCGAGGCGCACCTCGACCGGATCGACGCCGTGAACGGCCTCGTCAACGCCGTCGTCGAGCGCGTCGACCGGGACGAAGCACTCGGGGCAGCCGAGGCGGCGGACCGGGACCACGAGGCGCGAGCAGCGTTGCCGCTCGACGGCGTTCCGGTCTCGATCAAGGATCATTTCGACGTCGAGGGGATGCTGCATACGGAAGGGATCCGGTGGTTCGCCGACCGACGGTCTCCCGGTAACTCGGCGGTTGTTCAGCGGCTGCTCGACGCGGGCGCATTCGTCGTCGGCAAGTGCAACCAGCCGGACTTCCAGATCCGCTGGAACACGGTCAACGACCTCTACGGCGCGACCCGAAATCCTCGCGAAACGAGCCTCACCGCCGGGGGCTCGTCCGGTGGAGACGCGGCCGCGGTTGCGAGCGGGATGGCCGCGCTCGGGCTTGGCGCCGACTACGGTGGGTCAATACGTGTGCCCGCAAGTTTCTGTGGCATCTTCGGGCTCCGCCCGTCGGCGGGTCGCGTGCCCCACGTCCAGGCGCTCGACCCCGAGAAGGGCGGAATGACGCTCGACCTGATGAACTCGCCCGGGCCGTTTGCCCGTACGCTCGACGACCTCTGGGCGGCGTTCGTGGCGCTCGCCGGCGCTGATCCCCGCGACCCGACGAGCGTTCCCGTGCCGGCACCCGAGCCCATCCCCGAGCGACAGCCCGTGAAGGTGTTCCGGATGGCCAGAGAGACCGGCGCAATCGTCGAGCCGGAGGTCGAACGCGAGCTCGACCTCGTGTGCGCCGCGTTGGAGGCGGCCGGGTACCGCGTCGTGGAAGGCGGGATCCCGAATGCCGCCCCGCGCACCCGAGCTCTGGGCCGAGCTGGTCTGCAACGAGCTGCTTCACTCGGCGCTGCCCGACTGGCATGGCCTGATCGCCGAGAGCAACCGGCAGCACATCGAGGCGATGTCCAGCCTCTTCGACCTCGGCGACAGCCTCTCCGCCTGGAGCCGCTCGATTGTCGAGCGACGGGAGACCGCGCAGGCGACCGCGTTGCTGATGGAGGAGTACCCGCTCATCGTCGCGCCCGTGGCGGGCATGAAGGCGCCCGCGCTGGACTTCGACCACTACCTCGATCTCGGCGCGACACGGGATCTCTTCGACCACATGCGCGATGTCGTCTGGGTCAACCTGTTGAGCCTGCCCTCGCTCGCATTGCCGAACGGGATCCAACTCGTCGCCCGCCGGTTCCACGAAGCCGAGGCAGCCGCGGCTGCGGCCGCCGTCGTCGATGCGCTCGGACCGGTGGAGATCGCAGAGCCCCGCCCGCTCGCGCCACCGACGCCGTGACATGTTCCGCTGGGAGGTGTTCCGCTAGCCGGGATGACGTTTTGCCAACTCGAACAGGTTGATAGGGTCGATTTGGACCCGCCGACGAAGGAGGACACGATGGAGCTGCAGCAGGAGAAGGCGCAGACCGGCGCCTCGGAGGGCCGTCAGTTCATCGGCGGTGAGTGGGTCGATGCCGCCGGCGGGGGCACCTTCGAGTCCCGCGATCCTTTCACCGGCGAGACCGTGGCCGAAGTCGCCGCGGGCGGGCGCGAAGATGCAGCGAACGCCGTCGCAGCTGCCCAGGCCGCGTTCCCCGAGTGGTCGAAGTCACCACCGGCAGCGCGCCAGGGGATCTTCCTCAAGGCCGCCGACGTCCTCGAGTCGCGGCAGGACGAGATCGTGTCGCTGCTGGCGCGCGAGACCGGCTCCACCTTCGGCTTTGCGATGTTCCAGGCGCATGTCTTCGTGCCCGGCCTGCTCCGCCAGGCGGCTGCACTCGCGTACGCCCCGCTCGGCCAGGTGATCCCGTCCGACACCGGCGCGTTCTCGATGGGCCTGCGGCGGCCCGTCGGCGTCGTCGGCGCGATCGCACCGTGGAACGCGGCGCTGATCCTCTCCGCGCGCTCGATCGCGGCCCCGTTGGCCCTGGGCAACACGGTCGTCCTGAAGCCGTCCGAGCTCTCGCCGGTCGTCGGCGGGCTGATCTGGGGCGAGATCTTCACAGAGGCCGGCCTGCCACCCGGAGTCCTGAACATCGTGACGCATGCTCCCGGCGAAGCCGGCCCGATCGGCGACGAACTGGTCGAGAACCCGCATGTGCGCAAGCTCAACTTCACCGGCTCGACCGGGACCGGACGCAAGTTGGCGGAAGCGGCGGGCAGGAACCTGAAGCCGATCCTGCTCGAGCTCGGCGGCCTCAACCCGCTGATCGTGCTCGCGGATGCGGATCTCGAGTACGCAGTCAACGCGACGGCATTCGGCGCGTTCCTGCACCAGGGTCAGATCTGCATGTCGGCTCGCAAGATCATCGTCGAGCGGCCGATCGCGGACGCGTTCATCGCAAAGCTCGCCGAGAAGACGAAGGGGCTCAAGGCGGGCGACCCGAAGGAGCACGACACGATCATCGGCCCGCTGATCAACGAGAGCGCGCTGCAGGTCGTGAAGGACCGCGTCGCCGATGCCGTCAGCAAGGGGGCAAAGGTGATCGCCGGCGGCGAGGCGGAAGGACCGTGCTTCCAGGCCACTCTGCTGACCGACGTGCCGGACGACTCCGAGTTCGCAAAGGCGGAGACGTTCGGGCCGGTCGCTTCAATCGAGATCGTCAACAGCGCCGAGGAGGCGGTCGACCGTGCGAACGCGACCACCTACGGCCTCGCGTCGGGA
>JAXIPI010000459.1:0-6597 GCA_045403015.1 Gaiellaceae bacterium
GAACGAGAAGGTGAAGGACCTCACGGACGACGAGGTCAACAAGATCCGCACCTACATCGACGGGGAGTTGCAGGTCGAGGGTGACCTCCGCCGCGAGCGTTCCCAGGCGATCAAGCGCCTGTCGGAGATCGGCTCGTTCCGGGGCATCCGGCACCGCCGTGGCCTCCCGGTGCACGGACAGCGGACGAAGACCAACGCCCGCACGCGCAAGGGCCCGAAGAAGACCGTCGGCCGCGGGAAGAAGGCGAAGGCGTAGATGGCACCTCCTCGTAAGGCAGCGGCCCGTGGCCGCACGCGTCGCCGTGTCAAGAAGAACATCGCGGTCGGCCAGGCGCACATCAAGACGTCGTTCAACAACACGATCGTCGCCCTGACCGACAAGGACGGGAACGTGATCGCGTGGGAGTCGGCCGGCTCCGCGGGCTTCAAGGGCTCGCGCAAGTCGACGCCGTTCGCCGCCCAGGTCACAGCCGACTCGTGCGCCCGCAAGGGCATGGAGCACGGCCTGCAGAAGGTCGAGGTCTTCGTCAAAGGCCCGGGCTCCGGCCGTGAGACGGCGATCCGCTCGCTCCAGGCCGCCGGTCTCGAGATCCTCGGTGTCCGCGACGTGACCCCGCAGGCCCACAACGGTGTCCGCCCCCGGAAGCGGAGGCGCGTCTAGTGGCCCGCGACCTCGGACCCAAGTGCCGGATCTGCCGCCGGGAGGGCATGAAGCTCTTCCTCAAGGGCGAGCGTTGTCTGACGGAGAAGTGCGCGATCGAACGCCGCTCCTATCCGCCGGGCGAGCACGGCCGCGGCCGGATCAAGCAGAGCGAGTACCTGCTGCAGCTGCGTGAGAAGCAGAAGGCGCGCCGGTACTACGGCCTGCTCGAGAAGCAGTTCCGCAACTACTACGTGAAGGCGACGCGGGGTACCGGCGCTCCGGGTGAGAACTTGCTCCGGATGCTCGAGACCCGGCTCGACAACGTCGTCTACCGGCTCGGCTTTGCGGGTTCGCGCGCCCAGGCGCGCCAGCTCGTCCGCCACGGCCACTTCCAGGTCAACGGCCGCCGGGTGAACATCCCGAGCTTCGGCGTCCGCCCGAACGACGTCGTCACCATGAGGTCCGGCAGCCCCGCGGAGCAGACGATCCGCGACGCCACCGACCTCACCGCGTCCGTGGCGCCCTGGCTCCAGGCCGACCACGAGGGCCTCACCGGCAAGGTGCTGAAGTGGCCCGAGCGCGCAGAGATCGACGCGCCGGTTCAGGAATCACTGATCGTCGAGCTCTACTCCAAGTAACGAAAGAAGGAAAGGATCGCTTTGGCTACACGTACCAGCCTGATGGATTTCCAGATTCCGCGGATCGTCCACGAGGAGATCAATGAGAATCGCGGCGTCTTCGTGATCGAGCCGCTCGATCGCGGCTTCGGCTACACGTTCGGCAACTCGCTGCGCCGCGTGCTGCTCTCCTCGCTCGAGGGCGCAGCCGTGACCGCCGTCAAGATCGAGGGCGTCGCGCACGAGTTCACCACGCTTCCGGGCGTGCGTGAGGACGTCACCGACATCATCCTCAACCTCAAGAACCTGATCTGCCTCCTCCACGGCGAGTCGCCCGAGGTCGAGGTGCACATCGCCAAGAAGGGTGCCGGCACCGTCACCGCCGCCGACATCCAGGCTCCCGCCGACCTCGAGATCCTAAACGAGGACCTCGAGCTCGCGCAGCTCAGCGACAAGGGCAAGCTCGAGATGACCCTGACGATCGGCCGCGGTCGCGGCTACGTCCCGGCCGAGCTCAATCGCGGCCCGGAGACGACGATCGGCGTCATCCCGATCGACTCGATCTTCTCGCCCGTCCGGCGCGTTTCGTACGACGTCGAGGCTGCTCGTGTCGGTCAGCGCACCGACTTCGACAAGCTTCGGCTCGATGTGACCACGGACGGCTCGATCGAGCCCCGTGACGCGATCGGACAGGCTGCGGAGATCCTGATCCGCCAGCTCGCGATCTTCACCGACCTCGACCGGATCGAGGGCTTCGCCGAGGCTGCCGCAGAGGCGGCCGGTGCGGAGGCTCCGGCGGCGCACGGGATGGAGAACTTCCCGATCGAGGAGCTCGAGCTCGGCGTCCGCTCGTACAACTGCCTCAAGCGCGTCGGCATCGAGACGATCGGCGACCTGGTCTCCAAGTCGGAGAACGAGCTCGCCGCGATCCCGAACTTCGGCAAGAAGTCGATCGAGGAAGTCAAGGAGACGCTCGCCACCCAGGGGCTGTCCCTGAGAGGCGACGAATAACGTGAAGCACGCCCGCGCAGGCAAGAAGCTGGGGCGCGATTCCGCGCACCGGAAGGCGCTCTACTCGAACCTCGCGGGCGCGCTGATCACCCACGGGCGGATCCAGACGACCGAGGCGAAGGCCAAGGCGGTCAAGCCGTTCGCGGAGAAGATGATCTCGCTCGGCAAGCGCGGCGACCTGCATGCTCGTCGCAAGGCGCTCGCCGAACTGCGCTCGCAGGACGTGGTGCACAACCTGTTCGCCGAGGTCGCGCCTCGCTTCGCGGAGCGGCCCGGCGGCTACACGCGGATTGTCAAGCTCGGCCAGCGGCAGGGCGACGCGGCCGACATGGTGTACCTCGAGCTCGTGGACTACGAGCCCGAGAACGCACTGGCCGGCTAGCCCACGGCGGGGGCGAGCTCGCGCCCGATCAGCTCGACCATCGCCAGGTCGGTGTGGTCGAGGTGTTGGAGCATGACGCGCTCGACGCCCGCCCGCTCGAAGGCGCGCAGGCGCTCCGCCGCCTCGTCGAGCGTGCCGAGGATCGCTGCTTCGCCGCGGGTCGCCCTGTACTCGTCCGGATCGACGGTCTGGCCCGAGCGACCCAGCCGGCGGCGGATCCGTTCGCGCGCCTCGGTCTCGTCGCGGCCGATCGCGCAGGCGGTCATCAGCGAGAGCGGGATCGGCTCGCGACCCTCCTGCTCGCAGGCGCGCGCGAGCTTCTCGCGGCGCTGGGCGCACTCCTCGGGCGTGACCATCACCGTGTTGTACTCGTCGGCCCATTTCGCGGCGGGCGCGATCGTGCCGGAGAGGCCGCTGCCGCCGACGATCAGATGCGGGCGCGGACGGTCGCCCCAGTAGCTGCGGATCGCCTCGATCTGCTCTTCGAGCCACGCAAGCCGGGTCTTCATCTCGGGGAACGGGAATCCGAATGCCTCGTGCTCGGCTTCCATCCAGCCCGTACCCATGCCGAGCGAGACGCGGCCGCCGGAGATCTCATAGGCGGTCATCGAGGCGTTTGCGAGCACCGCGACGGCGCGGAAGGTGACGGGCGAGACGAGCGTGCCGAGCTCGATCCGTTCCGTCCTCGCCGCGAGCGCCGGGATGACCGCCCACGCGTCGAGAGCTGCGCGGCTCGGGTCGGTCGGCGAGAGGTAGTGGTCGGAGCGGAACAGGGCCTCGACACCGTGCTGCTCGCACGCCTGGGCGAGCGCGAGCCAGTCCTCCCACGAAACACCCTCCTGCCCCTCGATCATCAGCGCCAGGCGCATCCGGGCATCCTACGCACGTGGCCGAAGCCGCTCCTCCACGCGACGTCACGCTTGTGTTGTGCACGCGCGGTGGCTCGATGCTCGGCGGATTGCCGCCCTTCAGGGTGGACGTTCCGTGGTGGCCGGACGTCGGTTCGATCGTCGCAGCGGCTCGGGCGGTTCATGGCCTCGAGGTCACGGTCCTGCGCCTGCTGAAAGGCGAGGAAGCGCGGGTGCCGGGCGGCGGGCCGGTCACCTACCTCGCGGAGGTCGACGACGCCCCTGCACCAGCGCTGACTCCCTGGCCGGGCGACCCGATCTCCGACGAGCCGCTGCGTGTTCACTACGCGCGTCCCGGCGGACCGGACGCGGACCTCCGCTGGGCCGATCGGATCCTCACGGGCCGTGGCACGCCGCGCACGGGTCGGGCGGAGCAGGTGCGCACCTGGAACCTCTCGAGCCTGTGGCGCTTGCCGGTCGATGGCTCAGCCGCCTGGCTCAAGGTCGTGCCACCGTTCTTCGCCCACGAGAGCCGGATGCTCGCTCTGCTCGATCCGGCTGTCGTGCCCCGCCTGATCGCCAGCGATGGCCAGCGCATCCTGCTCGAGGAGATCCCGGGCCTGGATCATTACGACACCGTCGGCGCGCCGCTGCTGACGATGGTTCGTCTGCTCGTCGGGCTTCAGTGCGAATGGATCGGTCGAGTCGATGAGCTCCTCGAGCTCGGGCTACCTGACTGGCGGCCGGAGCCGTTGACGACGCGGGCGGCCGATGTCGTCGAACGAACCGCGCCCGAGCTCGACCTGGACGTCGTGCGTCGGCTCGACCGGCTGCTCGAGGATCTTCCGCGCCGCAACCAGGAGGTGGCGTCGTGTGGAGTGCCGAGCACGCTAGTCCACGGAGACTTCCACCCTGGCAACGTGCGCGGGCCGGAGGAGTCCCTGGTGCTCCTCGATTGGGGCGACTCCGGCGTCGGCCACCCGCTACTCGATCAGGCCGCGTTCCTTGATCGGATGCCGGAGCGCGAGCGTGCCGCGATCTGCCTGGAGTGGTCCCGTCTCTGGCGTGCGGCGGTCCCCGGCTGCGACCCCGATCGGGCCGCCCAGCTGCTGGAGCCGGTGGCCGCCTTGCGGCAGGCGGTCATCTACCGCGGCTTCCTCGACGCGATCGAGCCGGACGAACGCATCTACCACGCTGCCGATCCCGCGCTCTGGCTCGCTCGGGCCGCTCGCCTGGGTGCCGAACGCTGAGGGCGGGCATCCTATGCCGGATGAAGGTGGAAGGACTCGTATTCGCAGGCGTGGCGACCGCCGACAACACCGGCGTTGCTCGCTTTCTGGCCGACGTGCTCGGCGTCGAGGTGGAGACGACCGGCGACGTTCACCGCCTCGTCTTTTCGAACGGGAGCTCACTCGCGCTCGTTCCGCCCGGGTACGTCGAGCCGCCGTCGGACACGATCCTCGGCTTCCTGGTCGATGACCTCGAAGCGGCCGCGGCCGAGCTCGCCGCGAAGGGAGTCGAGCCGGAGGGGGAGCTCGCATCCGGTTGGGGGCTTCGCTACCAGCACTTCCGCGCACCGGATGGACGCCGCTTCGAGCTCCTCGACCGGAGGAGCTAGTTGCTTCTCGTCGTTGCAATCCTGCTCGCGGTCTTCGTCCTCGAGGAGCCGTGGACCTGGGTCGTCGTCCTCGCCGGCGCGACGTTCGAGCTGGGCGAGGCAACGCTCTTCGTCTGGTGGTCGAAGCGGCGTAAGGCGGTCGTGGGAGTCGAGGCGCTGATCGGACAGCGCGCGCTCGTTGCCGCCGACTGCAGGCCTGTCGGTCAGGTACGGGTCGTGGGCGAGCTCTGGCAGGCTCGCTGCGACTCCGGTGCCGATGCCGGGGATGAAGTGATCGTCAAGGCTCTCGACGGCCTGACGCTGGTCGTGGAGCCCTTGTAGCGGCTACCAGACCACCGGCAGCGCCACCACGCGGCGAAAGCCGGGCGTCGGGCGCCACTCGAGCTGGTCGCGGGAAACCGCAAGCCGCAGCTCCGGGAGGCGCCGGAAGAGCGTCTCGAGCGCGATCTCGGCCTCGAGGCGAGCCAGCGGCGCTCCCAGGCAGTAGTGGCTGCCCCGCCCGAACGCGAGGTGGCGCGTGTCCTCCCGCGTCACGTCGAGCCGGTCGGGCTCCGGGAAGCGGGCCGGGTCCCGGCCGGCGGCGGTCAGGATCGGGATCACGAGGTCGCCTCTGCGGATCGTCTGCCCGCCGAGCGCGACGTCGGTCGCCGCCCAGCGGTTCAGACTCCGCTCGACCGGGCCTTCGTAGCGTAGGACCTCCTCGATCGCTGCGGGAATGAGCGATGGGTCGGAGCGCACAAGCTCGAGCTGGTCCGGATGCCCGAGCAGGTTCAGGACGGCATTCCCGATCAGGCCGACGGTGGTCTCGTGGCCCGCGACGATCAGGATCATCACGTTGCCAAAGACCTCTTCCTCGGTGAGCGCGTCGTCTTCGTCGCGGGCTGTGAGCAACGCGCTGACGAGGTCGTCGCGGGGGTCGGCGCGGCGCTCGGCGAAGAACGCGGTCAGGTACTCCACGAATTCGCCCATCTGGCTGAAGAACTGCGTCTCGGCGTCCGGGCCAAAGGCGGGCGTGATCATCGCGTCGGACCACTCCCTGAACCGATCTTGATCCTCGCTGGGGATCCCCAACAGCTCCGCGATCACGGTGATCGGCAGTGGGAAGGCGTACTCGGCCGACAGATCCATCTCGCGGCGAGACTCGACCGCGTCCAGCAGCTCGTCGGCGATGGACCGGATCCGCGGACGCAGGCGTTCGACCATCTTCGGCGTGAAGGCCTTCGTCACAAGCCGCCGCAAGCGGCGATGATCGTCACCGTCGCGGTTGAGCATGTTGTTCTCGATCATCTCCAGGATGGGCGGCGTGTTGCGTGCCGCGAGCTCCTTCTCGGTCAGGGCGAGGCGCGGATCGCGCACGAAGCGCTCGTCGTCGAGGAGCACCGCTGCGACGTCGTCGTGCCTTGTGATGAACCAGATCGGAGTTTCGCCGTCGAGGCCGGGCTGGCGCAGGACGGGATCCTGCTCGCGCATCTGTGCGA
>JAXIPI010000277.1:0-8672 GCA_045403015.1 Gaiellaceae bacterium
TCCGACGACCACACGAAGTGTCCCCTCGAGCACGTAGCCGAACTCGTGTCCGTTGTGGCGGACGAAGGAGCCGTCGGGGCTCGATGCGCCACCGGGCGCGTATGCCGCCTCGATGAACTCGACGTCTTCGTCGGCCCACGACATAAGCCGCTCCCACTTGACGCCCGAGTTGAGCACGATTGCGGGTCGCTCAACCGCACGCTGAACCGCGAGCCCGGGCTCCGCGGTGGTCGGAGACGAGCCCGCGGCAGAGGAAAAGGCTCCACCGCCGGACGGGACCGCATCGTTGAAGAGCACCTCGTCGACAGTGACGCCGAACTCCGACGCCAACGCATAGAGCGTGCGCACGGACGGGCGCATCTTGCCGGTCTCAATCTGCGAGATCGAGCTCGGTGAGAGATCGAGCCTGCGCGCCAGTTCCCGCAGGCCGACGCCTTGGCGGAGACGGATCGCGCGGAGGCGCGGACCGAGATCCGACTGTGCATCGGCGGTGTTCGGCGCTCCAGGCTTCTGTTTCATCGTTCGTGTCTCATACTTATACGACCGCCCGGCCGGTGGCGCGCGCGGCGCTTCGCCGGACCTGGCTGTAGATGATCGCCGCTGCGACGATCAGGAGCCCCTGGAAAATGTACTGCCACTCTTGATTGAGGCTGAGAAATGTGGTGGCGTTCAGAACCTGCACGCTGAGCCCCGCACCCAACAGCGTCCCGATGAAGGTGCCTCGTCCACCGAGCAGGCTTGTGCCACCGAGGACGACTGCGGTGATCGAGGTCAGGGTGTACCCGGTCCCCTGTCCAGGGTCCCCGACGCCGAGTTGCGCGAGCAGGACGATCGCGCCCAAGAAGGTGAGGATCGAGGCGCCCAGGTAACCGAAAAGCGCGGCTCTGTTGACAGGCACGCCGACACGGCGCGCGGACTCTTCGTCCGACCCGACCGCGCGCAGCCGCATGCCAGCTCGAGATCTGCGAAGCCAGAGCTCCAGGCCGAGAGCGCAGAGGACAAACACGCCGAAGGCAACGGGTACCGGCCCGACCTTCGTGGAAATGAATTCGGTCACTGAAGCCGCGATGTACCCGTCGGGTGCATCGCGGAGCGTGAAGGCCAGGCCGCCCAGAGCGATGTACGTAACGAGTGTCGCGGCCACAGGAGTGAACTTCGCGAAGCGAATCAGCGAGCCGTTCAGCAAACCGACCGCAACCGCGCAGGCGAGCATCACGCCAAACCCGAGCAGCCATACTGCGTTCGAGCGGCCGTCGAGGATGAAGAACGACCCGACGACGACGAGGAAGCCGGCGAGCGGGCCTACTGAGAGGTCGATCCCACCTAGCATCAGGGCGAACGTCTGGCCGAGCGAGATGAAGCCGAGTGCAGCGCACGCGAACATCACGGAGGTGATGTTGAAGTCGGAGAAGTACCGATCATTCTGCGACCAGACGTACGCTCCGAGGGCAATCATGACCGCGGCGAGGACGACAACCGGCGCGTAATCGCCTTCGATGAAACGGGCGAGGCGCGAGGGGCCTCTCGAGCGGCGCGCCGCCTGCTCTGCGGCGTGAGTGGTCGCAGTGATCGCGGCGTGAACGATCCGTTCCTCGGTCACTTCGTCGCCCTCGAGCGTCGCGACAACATGGCCGCGCGACATCACGAGCACCCGGTCGCACAACCCTTCGAGCTCGAGTGCATCACTCGAGGCGACGACGACTGGCACGCCGCGAGCGGACACTTCGCGCAGGATGCGGTAGATCTCCGCGCGCGCGCCGACATCGACGCCGTGTGTCGGCTCGTCCGCAACGAGCATCGCCGGGTCTGAGAGCATCGCGCGCGACATCACCACCTTCTGCTGGTTGCCCCCGGACAGCGCTGCAACGGCCGCCTCGAGTGACGGCGCCTTGACTGCCAGCTCCGAGAGTTCCGACTCGACGGCCTCGACCTCCCGACGCCGACTCACAAACGGGCCAACCGTGAACCGGTCGAGGGCCGTCAGCGCCGCGTTCTCGCGGACGTTCAGATCGACCATCAAACCCTCCGTCAGACGGTCCGCAGGCATGTAGGCCGAGCTCTCGAGTAGTGCGCGCCGTGAGAGGTCCTTTCCGTCAACGTTGACGGA
The DNA here is from genome assembly GCA_045403015.1 of Gaiellaceae bacterium. Classification (GTDB taxonomy): domain Bacteria; phylum Actinomycetota; class Thermoleophilia; order Gaiellales; family Gaiellaceae; genus Gaiellasilicea. The sequence continues at coordinate 2,108 of JAXIPI010000277.1, forward strand.
TCCGCTCGCTCGGTCGAGGCCGGCGAGGGCACGGAGGAGAGCGCGCTGGCCGTTTCCGACCACGCCGGCGATGCCGACGATCTCGCCTTTGCAGGCGCTGAAGGAGATGTCGGCGAATCCACGTCCGCTCAGCCCTTCGACGCGCAACAACTGCTCCTCGCGGCTCTGAGACGTGTGTTTTGACGGGAACGTGGCTTCTAACGTGCGCCCGATGATCATTGCGAGGAGGGCGGCGTCCGAGATCTGCGAGACGGACGCGGTTCCCCGGAGCCTGCCGTCGCGCAGGACTGTCACTCGGTCAGCGATTTCTCGGACCTCAGCGAGCCGGTGCGTGATGTAAACCACGGCCGTGCCATCTCCCGCAAGCCTGCGGACCGCGTTGAAGAGGAGTTCAACGGAGTCCTGCGAGAGCGGGGCGGTCGGCTCGTCCAGGATGAGGAGCCGCGGCGAGACGGCGAACGCCTTGGCGAGCTCGAGGAGGTGTCGCTGGGCGACGCTGAGGGACGAGACGCGGTCCTCGAGATCGCCCACGAAGTGCACCGCGGCGAGTAGCGAGCGCATCGCATTCGCGGGATCCTGGGACCGACGCCGAAGATGCTCGGGTGCGAGGGCGACGAGCATGTTCTCGGCAACGGTCATGTCGGGAAGAAGCGCCGGATGTTGGTGGACGATTGCGATCCCCAACTCCTGCGCGAGCACGGGAGTGAGGTTGTCGAGCGGGCGGCCTTCGAAGACGATCGTCCCGCTGTCCAGCGCCGTCGCGCCCGAGGCGATGTTCATCAGCGTTGATTTGCCGGCGCCGTTCTCTCCCAGAAGGGCATGCACCTCGCCTGGCAACACGTCGAACGAGACGTCCGTGATCGCCGCGACGCCCGCGTAGTGCTTCGTGATGCCGCTCATTGACAGCGCCGGATACAGGTCCGGCGCTGTCGTTGCCGGCTCCAGATTGAAGGTGGATTCGTTGACCACGATGGCGGATTCGTTGGGTGGGGTCATGCGCGGCGGCGGAGGGCGGCCGCCGCGCACAACTCGTTGTGTTCTGCCTACTTCTTCACCAGCTTGGCCTGCACGACGGCGGGCAACTGCGCAGAGAGGTAGATGTCACCCGGCAGCTTGGCCCGGCATCGCACTGGGTTCGGCTTGCCGGTCGTCGAGTCCTCGAAAACGAGCGACGGGAAGTGCGTGCTCGCCGGCTTCTTGCCGCCGGTGGCGAGCGCCACGGCCCAATCGATCGCGAGGCGCGCGTGGTCGTTCTGGGTCGAGACGGTGAACAGCTTGAACGTCGGGTTCTTCGCGTGGTTCTTCTGCCAGAAGCACCCCAGCACGTTGCCATCAGAGGTTGCGAGGGCCGGGATCTTGCGGCCGCTCTTGTTGAACTCCGGCAGCGCGCCGACAAGCGATGGCCCGAAGTCCGACACGATGACGTCGATCTTCGGATACTTGGCGATCGCCGCAGACAGGACCTTCTGCGTCAGCGCCGGATCCCAGTTCGTGACCTCGAACGGCTTCTCACCGATGAACTTGTACTTGCCTGTCGGATCGAGGATCTTGTGGAGTCCCTTGTTCTCCTCGACGCCCTGGCTGTTGCCCTTCGGGCCGCTGAGCATGAGCACGTTTCCGCCCTTCGGAAGTACACGGCGAATCCACCTGCCCCAGTTCTCTCCCGCCTGGGTGAAGGGCGTGTCGATGAAAACGTTGTAGTCGACGCCGGCCTTGCCGCCCGGCGCGACCCGATACGGCACCGTGACGACACCCGCTTTGTACGAGGTGCGAAGCGAAGGCAGCATGGCCTTGCCGGCGTCCGGGAAGACGACGAGTGCGTCGACACCCTTGGCGACCATGCCCTGAATGTCGGAAATCGCCTTCTGCGTATTGCCCTGGCCGTCGGCATAGTCGATCGACGAGACGCTCGGGCACTTCTTCGCCTCGTCGCGTGCCGAGGCAGTCGTCACGAGACGCCAGCTGTTTCCGCCGAATCCGTCCGTGAATCCGAGCTTGATCTTCTTCGGGCCACACCAGGAGGGTGTGGCAGACGTCCTGGCGGAGGACGACGTCGCGACAATCATGACTGCAGCGGATGCGAGCGCAAGCATCAGAAGCGCTCCACCTCTTTTCATGTTCATCCCGTCTGACTCCCTTCTCGTCGTGCAGGTAGTTGGCTCACGTCCTGGGCGAAACGACAGATCACGTGGGTGCGACGCTCGTCAGGCGACGCCCCATCAGGCGCCGCGCGAGCGCTCCCCAGCTAACGGTGTAAAGGGCAACACCAACTGCGAGCGCTGCCGCCTGCACGAGTGTGCGGGTCGCGTATGTCACGCCCAGCGCAAGCACGAACTGGTCGAGTTGCGAAAGGAAGAGCGCGGCGAGAGCGGTCGCCACGAGGTTGCCGCGGCCGCCGCGCAGCGAGGTACCGCCGAGGACGACGGCTGCCACGGTCGGCAGCAGATAGTTGTTGCCCTCATACGCCGTCGGCTGGTTCACGATGCCGGCGTGGAGCACGGCGGCGAGGCAGTAGAGCAGTTGCGCCGCAACATAGGCAGACATCCGATGCTGTCTGACCGAGAGCCCGGCGGTGCGGGCGGCGGTCTCGTTTGCGCCGACGCCCTCGAAGCGACGACCCGCAGGCGTCAGCTTGACCACCGCTGTGACGAGAACTGTGGCGGCAACGGCGAAGTACACCGGAGTCGGAATGCCGAGCCAGGTCCCGCCCCCAATCCTCGCCAAACGAGCGGTGGTCGTTGTGGGTATGCCCGCCGTGTACCAGAGCACGGCACCGAAGAGCAGCGCGTTCGTCCCGAGCGTGGCGACGATCGGGTCGAGACGCATCCGGCCGATCAGGAACCCGTTCAGAGAGCCGGCGGCAATGGCGGCGAGAATTGCGATCCCGATCGCCGCCAAGAGTCGGGCATTGTCGCCCGCGGGGTACTTGGTGACGATCACGACGTAGAGCGACAGCCCTCCGGCGACCGACAGGTCGATGCCGCCCTGCATGACGACCAGGGTCTGGCCGAGTGACGCCACTGCAAGTGCCGAGGCGAACGGCAGCATGGTCAGGAGCGTGCCTCTAGTGACACTCGAGGAAGCGAACAGGAGACTCGCCGCAAACAGGGCGACCGTTGCGACAACGACGGTGACGGCTCCCCGCGACAAGAGGCGCCGCGACCCCCGCGGGATTCCCTCCCTTGACTCCGCCGAACCCGTGGACTGCGTTGCGGGTTTCACGTTGGTCGCGGATACTAACGCTGAACGGCGCTGTTCACAAGTACTGATCACTATCCCGTGCTGGAGCCAACCTATTGAGCGTGTTTTCCAGCATTTCGCTGGACATGTCTTGGCTCCCTTGTATGATGCGACTCCGCAAACAGCATCTCTCAAGGACGAATTTTTGTTTGTCACTGATGAACAACCCGCAGTCAATGTGATCAGGTGACCACCGCTGCGATCGACAGACGACGAGGAGGAGCGCGACTATGACCATCGCCTCTCGCGGCGCGACCATGGCGGTCGACTGGGAGCAGCGGATCGACTTCGCCAGGCTCAGGGGCGACCGGCTCGAGAAGGCGCGGACTTCGCTTCGGGACTCGACGCTGGGTGCTGTGCTCCTCTTCGACCAGAACAACATCCGCTACGTCTCGAGCACCCACATTGGCGAGTGGGCGCGCGACAAGAGTGCGCGGTGCGTGCTGCTACCGCGGGACGGCGACCCCGTGCTCTGGGATTTCGGGTCCGCGGCGAAGCACCATCAGCTGTACGCGCCGTGGCTTCCCGAATCGAGCTGGCAGGCCGGCGTCACTTCGATGCGCGGCGCGATGCCGCGCGAGACGGGGGCGCCTGATGCACTCGCCGATCGCATCCACCTCGAGCTCGCGAACCGTGGCCTCGCCGGCGAGCCGCTGGGGATCGATCTGACCGACATGGAAACGCTCTACTCCCTCCAGCGCCAGGGCATCGAGGTGGCCGACGCGCAGCCCGTGATGATGCGGGCGCGCGCGATCAAGACGGCAGACGAGATCGCGCTGCTCGAACACGCGGCCGCGATCGTCGACGCCGTCTACGACGAGATCTATCGCATGCTGCGCCCCGGCGTGCGTGAGCACGAGGTCGTCGCACGTGCCATGCAGATGCTCTTCGAGCTCGGTTCTGAGCAGGTCGAAGCGATCAACGCGGTCTCCGGCGATCGCTGCAACCCGCATCCGCACGTGTTCTCCGATCGGCTCCTGCGGCCGGGGGACCAGGCGTTCTTCGACGTCATCCACTCATTCATGGGCTACCGGACCTGCTACTACCGCACGTTCAACGTAGGCGGTGTCACGCAATCGCAGATCGACGCCTACAAGCAGTGCCGCGAGTGGCTCGACAGTGCGATCGAGCTCGTTCGCCCCGGTACGACGACCGACCAGATCGCGAGCGTCTGGCCGACCGCGGAGGAGCTCGGGTTCCCGGACGAACAGTCGTGCTTCGGCCTCCAGTTCGGGCACGGTCTCGGTGTCGGCTTGTACGAGGCGCCAATGATCTCGCGCGTGCACTCGCTCGACCACCCAATCGAGATCGAAGAGGGCATGGTGTTCGCACTCGAGACGTATTGCCCCGCCAGCGACGGCGAGTCGGCGGCGCGAATCGAGGAGGAGGTCGTCGTGACAGCGACGGGCTGCCGTGTCATCACGAAGTTCCCCGCCGAGGAGCTGCTCGTCTGCGGCAAGACCTACGTACGCGGCGCCGACCTGCTCGAGCGCGAAGAGTCACCCGTCTGAAGGACAGGATCGAGATTTGGGACGCGTACAGAATCGCGTGGTAGTCGTCACCGGCGGAGCCGGTGGCATCGGCTCAGCCGCCTGCCACGCGATCGCGGCCGAAGGCGGGAAAGTGGTGGTCGCCGACCTGGACGCTGACGCGGCGAAGGACGTTGCTGACGCGATCGTCGCAGCAGGAGGCACCGCCGATTCGATCGGGGTCGACGTCACCGATCGTTCGGAGGTGCGAGCGATGGTCCAGAAGGCTGTCGCCACGTTCGGAGAGCTCAACGTCATCTTCAACAACGCCGGCATGAACCGCCCGCGCGACTTCATGGAGATCGACGAGGCGAACTTCGACCAGATCGTCCGCGTCAACACCTGGGGCGTGATCGTGTCCACGCAGGAGGCCGCGAAGCAGATGATCGCACAGGGCTCCGGCGGCAAGATCATCAACACCGGTTCGATCGCCAGCCGGCAGGGATTCTGGGATTTCGTTCCTTATTGCGTCGCGAAGTTCGGCACGCTCGCCGTCACGCAGGCGACGGCGCGCGGTCTCATCGAGCACGGGATAACCGTCAACGCGTTCGCACCGGGCGTCGTCGACACGCCGATGTGGGTCGGGCTCAACGAGGACATCCGCGCGATGCACGATCAACCCGCCGAAGCGGATCCCATGCGCGAATTCGCCACGGGAACGCTCATCGGACGTCCCGCTTCACCGGAGGAGCTGGCGCCGTTCCTCGTCTACCTGGCCTCGCCCGAGTCCGACTACATGACAGGGCAGATGTACATGGTGGATGGCGGACAGGTTCTTGTTTAGGACGATCAGCACAGACCTGTGCGCATCGTGACGGTCGGGTTCGCAGGGATCGGCCGGATGGGATCCGCGATGGCTCGCAACATCCTCCGCGCGGGCTTTCCGCTCGTCGTCTGGAACCGAACCACCGAGCGCTGCATCCCGCTCGTCGAGGAAGGAGCCGAGGCCGCAGCGGAGCCCGCGTCGCTCGCCGGCGCAGACGTCGTCGTGACGATGCTGACAGATGGGCGCGCGGCGCAGTCTGTCCTCGTCGAGAGCGGCCTGCTCGAGAAGCTTCGTCCCGGCTCCGTCGTCCTCGAGATGAGCACGATCGGACCGGCTGCTGTCGCGACACTCGCAGCCGATGCCCGTCGACACGACGTCCAACTGCTCGACGCTCCCGTGTCAGGCAGCGTCTCGGTGGCCGAGGCAGCGGAGCTGTTCGCGATGGTAGGAGGAGACGAGAGCGCCTACGAGAGGGTCAAACCTGTCCTCGACGCCATGACGAAGGGTCACGTGCTACTCGGCGCGTCGGGCGCGGGTGCCGCAATGAAGCTCGCGGTCAATGCCATGATCGCCGTAACCAACGAGTCGATCGCGGAGACGCTCGTCCTCGCCGAGCGGTTCGGGATCGAGCGGGAGCGCGCATACGACGTCCTCGCCGGCGGGGTCCTGGCGTCCCCGTTTCTCCTCTACAAGCGGGGCGCCTTCCTCCGCCCCGACACGGAGCCGGTTGCATTCACGACCGAACTCATGCGGAAGGACTTGTCGCTCGCCGAAGATCTCGCGGCCGGGCTCGACGTCCGGATCCCCACCGTCGCCGCGGCGGTCGCCGTGCTTGACGAAGCACTTCGCGACGGTCTCGGCAACGCAGACATGGCGTCAGTGATCAGCGTCCTCGGTGGCGAGCCGCAACACAGCCGCCAATCAGTCAACCCGACATGACGGAGGAGCCATGAAAGGACTGCATCACGTCGGCATTACGGTGAAGGATCTCGATGCCTCGATCCGGTTTTACCACGACCTCCTCGGCCTC
>JAXIPI010000288.1:0-3420 GCA_045403015.1 Gaiellaceae bacterium
CCGTAGGTCGGGAAGCCCATGAACATCGAAAGGATCTCGAGCGAGTCGATCCCGGGCGACTGCTCGATCGCGATCCGCGCGCACGCCTCCGCGACGGCCGACATGTACGCCGTCGCGGGCGCGAGCAGCAAGCCCGCCTCGGCAAACTTCGCGCCCCACTCCTCGTGCGCGAGCCGCACCCACGGCGTCTCGCCGCCCGTGTCGATGTAGTGGCAGCCGGCCTTGAGCGCCGCTTCGGCCACCGTCGCCCCGTGATAGATGCAGGGGCCGACGGTGTTGCACACGACCTTGGCGCCCGTGAGCACCGATGCGAGCGAATCGACGTCGTGGTCGACCTGGACGATCTCGTAGTCGGCCGTGCCGATCCCCGGCACGTGAGAGAGGACGTCCTCGATCTTCTCGCGGTCGCGGCCGGCGGCGACGAACGGGACGTTGTACTCGCGTAGGAACTCCACGATCAGCCGGCCGGAGAACCCGCTGGCCCCGTAGACGACGACCGGCCGCTCGCCGCTCACGATGTCTCGAGCCCCAGCAGACGCATGGCGTTCTCCTTCAGGATCAGCGGCTTCACCTCGGGCTTGATGTCCAGCAGTTCGAAGTCCGCCAGCCAGCGGTTGGGGGTGATGAACGGGTAGTCGCTGCCGAACAGCACCCGCTCGCGCAGCAGCGTGTTCGCGTGCTGGACGAGTTGCGGCGGGAAGTACTTCGGCGACCAGCCGGACAGGTCGATGTACACCTGAGGCTTGTGCACCGCCACCGCGAGCGCCTCGTCCTGCCAGGGGAACGACGGGTGGGCGAGGACGATCGTGAGCTCCGGGAAGTCGACGGCGACGTCGTCGACGTGCATCGGGTTGGAGTACTTGAGCCGGACACCGCCGCCGCCGGGGAGGCCGGAGCCGACGCCCGACTGCCCGGTGTGGAAGAGCGCAGGCAGCCCGGCCTCCTCGATCACCTCGTAGAGCGGATACGCCATCCGGTCGTTCGGGAAGAAGCCCTGCACGTTCGGGTGGAACTTGAAGCCGCGGACGCCGTGCTCGGCGATCAGGCGCCGGGCCTCGTCGACGCCGCGCCGCCCCTTGTGAGGGTCGATGCTCGCGAAGGGGATCAGGACGTCGGCGTTCGCCCTCGCTACCGCCGCGATCTCTTCGTTCGGCACCCGCGTCTGCCCGGTGAACGACTCCGAGTCGACGGTGAAGACGACGGCCATCATCTGCCGCTCGCGGTAGTACTGCGCGAGCTCTGCCGCCGTCGGCCGCGCCGACTCGCCGCGGAAGTGGTGCACGGTCGCGTCCCGCAGCTCGTCCGGCAGGGAGTCGCCTCCCGCTTCCGACATCTCGACGTGGGCGTGCACGTCGATGGCGACCACGTCCTCGAGGGAAAGGCGCTCGGTGTCAGCCACGCCCACCGCCTGCAATCGCGGCGAAGGTGTCCAGGGCGGTCGGGTCGAGGAGCGAGTCCCTGCTGGCGACGGCGTCCACCGGCTCGCCTCGGAGGATGCGCTTGACAGGCGTCTCGAGCTTCTTTCCCGTCAGCGTGCGCGGGATCGAGGGCACGTCCTGGATCAGGTCGGGCACGTGGCGCGGTGAGAGCTGTGAGCGCAGGCATCGACCGATGCTCTCGCGCAGCTCTTCGTCGAGCGCGCAGCCGTCGGCGAGCACGACGAAGAGCACGAGCTCGCCCGGCCCGCCCTCGTCGTCCTCGAGGTGGACGACCAGGCTGTCCGTGATCTCCGGCAGCTCCTCGACGACGCTGTAGAACTCACCCGTGCCGAGGCGGACGCCGCCGCGGTTGAGGGTCGCGTCTGAGCGGCCCGTGACGTCGCAGCTGCCGCGCTCCGAGAACCTGATCCAGTCGCCCTGGCGCCACACTCCCGGGAAGAGCTCGAAGTAGGAGCTGCGGTAGAGGGAGCCGTCCCGGTCTCCCCACAGCTCGACGGGCATCGACGGCATCGGCTGGGTGATCACGAGCTCCCCGAGCTCGCCCACGAGCGGCTCGCCCTGCGGGTCGAAGGCGTCGGCTGCGACGCCGAGCAAGCGGCCCGAGATCTCCCCCTCGTAGACCGGGAGGAGCGGCGAGCCGCCCACGATCCCGCTGCAGACGTCGGTGCCGCCGCTGCCGTTGATCAGCAGCACCTCCGGCCCGAGCTGGTCGTAGATGTAGCGGTAGGCCTCGGCCGGGAGTGGAGAGCCGGCGGTGCCGAAGACGCGGATCGAGTCGAGGTCGTACTCTCGCCCCGGCTGGAGGCCCGCCTTGCGGCACGCCATCAGGAAAGCCGGGCTTGCGCCCATGAAGGTCGGGCGCGTTTCCTCTGCCACTCGCCATTGCCAGCCGGTGTCCGGCCACATCGGATCGCCGTCGAGCATCACGATCGACGACCGCACCAGCAGTGCGGCGATGAGCGCGTTCCACATCATCCAGGAGGTCGTGCTGAACCAGAGCAAGCGGCCGCCCGGCTTCAGGTCCCAGCTCAGTGCGTGCGCCTTGAGGAGCTCGAGCAGGATGCCGCCGTGCCCGTGCACGATGGCCTTCGGCGGGCCTGTCGTGCCCGACGAGAAGAGCACGAACAGCGGGTGGTCGAAGGCGACCGGCTCGAATGTCAGCGGCCCGGGCTCGGCGAGCAGCACGTCCCAGGAGAGGGCGTCCGGAACGGCGTGCTCGCCGTAGGGGACGTGCACCACGTGGCGGAGTGTCGGGAGGGCGGCGCGGATCGTCGCCACCTCGTCGCGGCGGTCGATCGAGCGGTCGCGGAAGCCGTACCCGCCGACCGTCAGCAGCACCGAGGGCTCGAGTTGGGCGAGTCGGTCGATGACGCTGCGCGTGCCAAGCTCGGGCGCGCAGCTCGCCCAGACCGCTCCGAGACTCGCAGTCGCCGCGAACGCCACCAGCGTCTCGGGGATGTTCGGCAGGAAAGCGACGACTCGGTCGCCCGGGCCGACGCCGAGCCGCACGAGGCCGGCTCGCGCTCGCCCCACCTGCTCGCGGAGGTCCGCAAACGACAGCTCCGCCGGCTCGCGTGTCTGCGAGTGGGAGACGATCGCGACCTGCCCGGCGTCCTCGTCCTGGCCCAGCAGGTGCTCGGCGAAGTTCAGCCGCGCGCCCGGGAACCAAATGGCGCCGGGCATCGCCTCGGAGGCAAGGACCGTGCTGTAGGAGGCGTGCGACTTGACCTCGAAGAACTCCCAGATGGACGACCAGAAGCCGGCGAGGGCGTCGACGGACCAGCGCCACAGCTCCTCGTAAGCCGCGACCGCGAGGCCGCGCTCGCGCTCGAGCCAGCCGAGGTATCGCCCGATCTCGGTCGTCGCCCGGACGTCCGGCGGTGGCGTCCAGAGGACCGTCAGAGGGCGCCTACCTGTGTCCCATGCTGAGAGAGATGTCGTGCGCCGACCGCATCACCGCGGGGCCGAAGCGGGCGAGCAG
>JAXIPI010000453.1:0-6830 GCA_045403015.1 Gaiellaceae bacterium
GCCGAGAAGCCGTTGAAGGTTCGCGTGTAGATGAAGTCGGGGACGAGTTGGATCCCCTCGCGGGACAACCGCGCGGCGATTTGCTTTTGGCCCGCAAGGGCGGCGGCCGTCCAGCTCCGCATCGCCGACTCGGTTGCGCGCCCGCCTGCCTTGGCCATGCGATCGGCGAGCGATGGATTCTTGAGGACGACGATCATCCGCTGGCCGACGGCGACGGCGCTCCGTTCGCCGTCGACGAAACCACGCCAGGCGGCCGCACCGCCTTCGACCGGACCGCCCGGCTGGGCACCCTGGCCGCCCCCGGCCGCGAGCAACGCCACGGCGACGACGAGCCCGGCGGCAAGGCTGCGGCGGTCAGGCCCGCGATGCATACGCGTCGAGATCAAGGTAACGAGGATAGGGAAGGCTCCTGCTGTACCGGCCGGCGGACGCGATCATCGCGGCGTTGTCGGTGCAGAGCGCGAGCGGTGCGAAGCGAGCACCGGGAAGGGCCGCGCGCAGCGCCGCGTTGGCGGCGACGCCGCCGACCACGGCGATCGTCTCCAACCCCTCCTGCTCGGCGGCTCGGGCCGTCTGCTCGGCGAGCGCCCGCACGATCGCCTCCTGGTACGACGCGGCGAGGTCAGGTTTGCGCGGCTCCGCTTCATCGCCGAGGTCCCGCACCTTGTACAGCAGTGCCGTCTTCAGGCCGGAGAACGAGAAGTCGAGGCCCTCCAGCCGCGCGACCGGGAACGAGAAAGCCTCCGGGTCCCCGTCCTGTGCCAGCCGGTCGATTGCCGCGCCGCCGGGATAGCCGAGGCCGAGCAGCCGTGCCCCCTTGTCGAACGCCTCGCCTGCGGCGTCGTCGATGGACGTGCCGAGAACGCGGTAGCCCGAGTGGTCGCGCACCTCGAGCAGCAGCGTGTGGCCTCCGCTTGCGAGCAGGCAGAGAAATGGTGGCTCGACCGGGTCGGGCTTGAGATACAGCGAAGCAATGTGACCGTGGAGATGGTCGACCGGAACGAGCGGGAGACCACGCGCCCAGGCGAGCGCTTTCGCCGCCGAGAGCCCCACCAGCAGCGCCCCGATCAGCCCCGGCCCCTGCGTGACGGCGACCGACTCCACGTCGTCCAGAGCCGCATCCGCCTTCGCGAGCGCCTCCTGCACCACGGGCGAGACGAGCTCAAGATGCCGGCGCGATGCGACCTCGGGGACGACGCCGCCGTAGCGTGCATGCAGCTCGGCCTGCGAGGAGACGACGTTCGAGCGGATCTCTCCCTCCTCGGTCACGAGCGCCGCGGCAGTCTCGTCGCAGGACGTCTCGATCCCCAAGATCATGTGGACAGCATCATCCCGCCTCGGCGTGCTCGTCGGCTACCGGGTCGCGCCACATGATCAGTGCGTCCTCGCGGTTGTCCGTGTAGTAGCCACGCCGGACGCCTCGCGCCACGAAGCCCATGCGCTCGTAGAGCTTGATCGCACCCACGTTCGAGACCCGCACCTCGAGCGTGTAACCGCGCCGCTCATCGGACGCGGTCACCTCGAAGAGCCGGTCGAGCAGCGCCCGCGCGATCCCGAGGCGTCGGTACGGGGGCGTGACGGCGAGGTTCATGACGTGCCACGCGTCGACGTAACGCGAGATGACGAGGTAACCGATGAGTGCGCCACCCTCCGGATCGAACGCTCCGAGCGAGAGCGAGCTCGGCTTGGCGAGCTCGCCAGCGAACATCGAGCGCGACCATGGAGTCGGGTACGACTCGCGCTCGATCTTCTCGATCGCGCCGAGGTCGCGAAGCTCGAGCTTGCGAAGCTCGACGTTCACCGGCCCGCCTCGACGGCGTCCGGGACGCGGACGTAGAGGGGCTGGACGAGCTCGACCGGACCGAAGTCGCGCGCGAGCTCGGCGTGAAAGCGCGCCCGCGGCAGATGGCGCTCGTCGCCGTCCGGAGGCACCTCCGCTCCACGCTGCTCGAAGACCTGTCGGTAGCGCACGGCGCCGTCGCCGACGTAGAGCGCACCAGGCTCGAGCGCGAGCTCGGCAGGAGCGACCGCGAGCGGGCCGGGAACGAAGACCTCACGCCGCTTGGCGTCGATCACCGGAGTGGCCCCGGGTGCACCTGCAGCCAGAGCATCCAGTGTCGAGACTCCCGCCGCGGGAACGCCCAGCGCGAGTCCGAGTCCGCGGGCGGCTGCGAGCCCAATCCGGATACCGGTGAAACTGCCCGGACCCGTGCCGACGGCGAGCACATCGATGTCACGCGGATGCGCGCCGGCCTGGCGAAGAAGCGCGTCGATGTCTGCAAGCAGGACCGAGGCGCGCGAAACCCGTTCACCCAGAACCTCCCCGTCGTCGACGAGCGCGCTCGTCGCCCGCTCGGTCGCCGTGTCAAAGGCCAGGATCAGCACCCGGCCCTGGGTTACGTCGAGGTCACGATCGCGCGTCTCATCCTCAGCAAGTCTACGTCGCGATCCGGGCGAGGAGCCCGGGCTCCGCATCGATCCGGAGCACGCGACTGGTCGGCGTGTCGTGCTCGAGCCGGACCGCGGCGCGAACCTCGGGCAGGCCGGCCGCGCCCGCCTCCGGCCACTCGACGAACACGACCGCGTCGTCGAAGTACGGCTCCAGGTCCGCCCACTCGGCCGCGGAGACTCCGGTGAAGCGGTAGAGGTCGAGGTGCGAGACGTCCGGGTCGCCCTCGTAGCGGTGACCGATGGTGTACGTCGGGCTCGTCACGGGGGCGGTGACGCCGAGCGCGCGACAGGCGCCGCGGACGAAGGTCGTCTTGCCGGCCCCGAGCTCGCCCGAGACCGTGACCACATCGCCCGGGACAAGACCTGCGGCGAGCCGTCCGGCGATCTCCTCGGTCTCGCCGGGCGAGGACGAGCGGCGCACCATGGAAAAGTTAGAAGAGCCCGAGCTGAACGGCCGGCTCGTACACGTGCTCCTGAACGGGGTCGGGCTCTGCCTCCGGCTCAAACGGACTCTCAGCCGGGACCTGAGCCCGCCCGAGCAGCTCCGGGATGCGGCGGAAGTCCTCCTCGAGCACCCCGAGCATCGATCGCGTGTAGAGCGCGGCGGCCGGATGGTAGAGCGGATAGAGCGTCACGTCGTTGCCGCCGAGCGTCACCTGCTGCGGGACTCCATGCACCCGCGTGATCCCGGTCGGCTTGCCCGAAAGCAGCTTGGTCGCGAAGTTGCCAAGTGTGGCAACGAGGGTCGGGCGAATCAGCTCGATCTGACGGAAGAGATGCGACTCGCAGGCCTCGATCTCCTCCGGCTGCGGGTCGCGGTTGCCCGGCGGGCGGCACTTGAGCACGTTCGCGACGTAGACGTCCGCGCGGGTCAGCCCGATTCCGTTCAGAAGCTTTTCGAGCAGCTGGCCGGCCTGGCCGACGAAGGGAACGCCCTGCTGATCCTCGTGGTAGCCGGGCGCCTCGCCGACGAACATCAACTCGGCGTTCGCGTCGCCGGAGCCGAAGACGACTTGTGTCCTCGTCGAGGCGAGCGGGCAACGTGTGCAGCCGAGCGTCTCGTCCTTGTACGCGGTGAGCAGTCCGCTCATCGACGGTCAGTCTACGCCCGGTTTCGGACGGTCAGCGCGGTCGCCTACCCGCAGCCGCAAGAACCGCCGCAGCACCCGCCGCCGCCGGCGCTACTTCCGAACTTCGGCTGCGACGAGACGCCGGCGACCGCGAAGATCGAGAACTGCTTCAGCACGTTGCCTGCGCCGCACTCGGGACAGGCAACCGCCTGCTCCGCGTTCCGGACGAGCTCCTCGAAATGCGACTCGCACTCCATGCATGCGTATTCGTAGATCGGCATGCTGAGATTCTAGTGACGGACTGGGAGGCAGTGAAGCTCGAGGGCGACCTCGTGCGGCTCGAGCCGATGACGGCCGCGCACGAGGACGGGCTGTGGGAAGCGTCGCGCGACCCGGAGACCTGGCGGTGGCTGTCCGTCTTCCAGCCGGAAACGCGCGCGCAGATGCACGACTATGTCGAGAGCGCCCTCGCGCAGCAGGCGGCCGGAACGGAGATTCCGTTCACGACGATCCGCAGAGAAGACAGCCGCGTGATCGGGAGCACGCGCTATCTCTCGCTGCGGCCGGAGCACCGCAGCCTCGAGATCGGGTGGACGTGGCTGACCCCCGAGGTCTGGGGAACGGGCGCCAACGTCGAAGCCAAGCTGCTGATGCTCGGAGACGCCTTCGAGCGGCTCGGCTGCCTGCGCGTCGAGCTGAAGACCGACGCCCGCAACGAGCGCTCGCGCGGCGCAATGGCCGCGCTGCCCGCGCAGTTCGAGGGCGTGCACCGCAAGCAGATGCTGGTCCGCGACGGCCTTCGACGTGACTCGGCCTGGTACAGCGTCATCGACGACGAGTGGCCGGAGGTGCGGGCGAACCTCCTACGCCGGCTCGGGCGCTAGCACTACACTTCGTCTTGCCCGGTATCCGCTAGCGGAACTGGAGCCACCAAGATGATCGAAAGAGCACACGTGATCGGCGCGGGACGCGTCGGGTCGGCGATCGCCGCGCGGCTGCGCGAGCGGGGGCTCGAGCTGTCCGAGGACAGCCCGGAGCTCGTGCTGGTCTGCGTGCCCGACCGCGCGATCGCCGAGGTCGCAGCGACCATCTCTCCGGGACCGTGGGTCGCTCACGTCAGCGGCGCCACCCCGCTCGGAGCACTCGACCCGCACGTCCGGCGGTTCAGCGTTCACCCGCTCCAGACCTTCACGCGCGCGAGAGGCGCCGAGCAGCTCGACGGCGCATTCGCTGCGGTCAGCGCCGAGACGGACGAAGGCCGCGAGGTCGCGCTGTGGCTCGCCCGGACGCTCGGGCTCGAGCCGTTCACACTCGCGGATTCGAAGCGGGTCGCCTATCACGCCGGCGCAGCGATCGCCTCGAGCTACCTGGTGACGTTGCGCCGCGCAGCCGGCTCGCTGCTGGAGGCCGCAGGCGCCCCGCCTGAGGCACTCGACCCGCTGATGCGCCGCACGATCGAGAACGACTTCGAGCTGACGGGGCCGATCGCGCGCGGCGACTGGGCGACGGTCGACGCGCACGTCGCGGCGATCCGGGTGGAGCGTCCCGAGCTCGAGCGGCTCTACACGACGCTCGCTGACGCCACGAAGGCTCTCCTATGAGGACGGTGCGGACAATCAGCGAAGCACGGCAGGCCCTACAGGCGTTCCGGAGAGGCGGGACCGGCCTTGTGCCGACGATGGGGGCACTCCACGCCGGTCATCGCGCGTTGATCGACGCCGCGCGGGCGGAATGCGACACGGTTGTCGTCAGCCTCTTCGTCAACCCGGCCCAGTTCGACGAGGCTGCCGATCTCGCTTCGTATCCGCGCGACGAGGAACGCGACGCGGCGACGGCCGCCGACGCGGGAGCCGACATCCTCTTCGCTCCCGAACGGGGCGAGATCTACCCGGCCTGCTTTCAGACCTGGGTCGACGTCGAGGAGCTCTCGCGCGGCCTCGAGGGCGCCTACCGGCCCGGGCACTTCCGGGGCGTGGCCACCGTGTGCCTCAAGCTCTTCAACATCGTCCGGCCGCACTTCGCCTATTTCGGGCAGAAGGACGCGCAGCAGGTCGCCGTCGTTCGGCGCATGGTTCGAGATCTCAACCTCGACTTGACGGTGAGGTCGATCTCGACCGTACGCGATCCGGACGGCCTCGCCATCTCGTCGCGCAACGTCCTCCTTTCCGAGGCCGAGCGCGCAGCCGCTCTGGCTCTCCCCCGCGCGCTCTCGACCCGCGACCCTGCTGCCGCCCGTGCGGCGCTCGACGGGCTCGACGTGGACTACGTCGAGGTCGCCGACTTCGACCCCCCCGTCCTCGCCGCCGCCGTGCGCATCGGCTCGACCCGACTCATTGACAACGTGATCCTGGAAAGGGAGGAACAATGACCACTCGCCCACGGAAGCCCGCGCCCGGTACCCCCGCGCCTGGGAAGCTGGCCCTGACCGAGCTGGCCGAGCTGAAGGCGCGCCGGCAGCCGATCGCCATGGTGACCGCCTACGACGCGCCGTCGGGGCGGCTCGCGGACGCCGCCGGCGCCGACGTGATCCTCGTCGGCGACTCGGCCGCGATGACCGTCCTCGGCCACGACTCGACGGTGCCGGCGACGATGGACGAGATGATCGTGCTCACGCGGGCGACCAACCGCGGTGCGCGCCGGCCGCTCGTCGTCTCGGACATGCCGTTCGGGTCCTTCCAGGTCTCCGACGAGGGGGCGCTCAACAACGCGATCCGCTTCGTCAAGGAGGCGGGTGCGGACGCGGTCAAGCTCGAGGGTGCCGGGCAGACCCTGTCGCGCGTGCAGGCGATCGTTGGTGCCGGCATCCCGGTGATGGGGCACCTCGGGCTGACGCCGCAGTCGGCGACGATGCTCGGGGGCTTCAAGGCGCAGGGTCGCACGGCTGAGAAGGCGGTGCAGCTCTACGAGGACGCGCTCGCACTCGAGGCTGCCGGCTGCTTCGCGATCGTGCTCGAGGCCGTGCCGGCGCCCGTTGCGGCGCGAATCACCGAGGCGTTGACGGTGCCGACGATCGGTATCGGAGCGGGTGTGCACTGCGACGGACAGGTGCTCGTGTGGCACGACCTGCTGGGCCTGTACGACGGTCATGCTCCGCGCTTCGTCAAGCAGTACGCCGACCTCGCCGAGGTGATCAAGGCCGCCGTCGGCGCGTACGTGGAGGAGGTTCGCGAGCGTCGCTTCCCGGAGGAGCAGCACACGTACGCGATCGCCGACGAGGAGCTCGAGCGCTTCGAGGAAGCGCTTGCGGAGCGCGTGAACACTTCCTAGCGCCGCACTCAAACCGGATGTCGTAAGCTCGCCGCGTGAACA
>JAXIPI010000345.1:0-6864 GCA_045403015.1 Gaiellaceae bacterium
GACGGCGACATGCCGGTCATGCCGATCTACTGGTACACGTTCGTGAACCTCGAGCGCGAGAACGTGAAGGACTCGTTTTTGGTCAACCTGCTCAACCAGACCGACCTGACCCAGGTCGTCGTCACGGAATAACGCTCAACGCACGAAACGGGGACGGAGTCCAAGCGGCTCCGTCCCCGTTCGGCGACAATGCAGATCGGGTAAAGGCAACCGATGCTGAAGTTCATCGTCAGGCGAATCTTCTGGACGATCCCGGTTCTTCTGGTCGTCATCCTCCTGACCTTCCTGATGATGCGGCAAATCGACGGGAGCCCGTTCCGGCATAGTGAGCGCGCGGTTCCGGAAGCCGTACAGGCGAACCTCGAGCGCAAGTTCAACCTCGACAAGCCGTGGTACATGCAGTACGCGTACTACGTGAAGGGCGTCTTCACGCTCGACTTCGGGCCGTCGCTCGTCCTCCGCGGCCGCAGCGTGAACGACATCATCAAGGAGCACTTCCCGAAGTCGATCGAGCTCGGCTTCTACGCCTTTCTGTTCGCGATCTTCGTCGGCGTCCCCCTTGGGATCGTCGCGGCGCTGAAGCACAACACGTCGGTCGACTACGCGGCGATGTTCTTCTCCAACATCTTTCACGCGCTGCCGAGCTTTCTTCTGGCGACACTGATGATCTACTTCTTCGCCCTCAAATGGGGCGACATCTTTGGGCTGCCGACAAGCGGTTGGACCACGTGGGAGCACAAGATCCTGCCGGCGATCGCACTCGGATTCGCGCCCATGGCCCTCTTCGCCCGGCTCGTGCGCGGGACGATGCTCGAGACGCTGCAGCAGGACTACGTCCGGACCGCCCGCGCCAAAGGACTTCGCTACCGGCGTGTCGTCGGGCTGCACGTGCTGCGCAACTCGCTGATCCCCGTGATCACCGCGGCCGGTCCGCTGCTCGGATACATCATCACCGGCTCGTTCGTGATCGAGCTGATCTTCAACATTCCCGGCATCGGCGGGTACTACGTCACTGCGGTCAGCGCACGCGACTACTCGGTTGTCATGGGCCTGACCGTCCTGCTCTCCGGGCTGATCATCATCGCGAATCTCGTGGTGGACATCCTCTACGGCATCCTCGATCCCCGCACCCGCGACGTGCGAACCTGATGGTCGCCAACCCCACCGAAATCCGCGACGAAGGGGTCGTCGTCGAGGGCCCTTTGGCCGCGACCGGTGGGCCGATCCGCCAGACGAACCTCTGGAAGGACGCCTGGCGACGCTACCTCCAGAACAAGGGAGCGGTGGTCGCAGGAGCGGGCTTCGTGATCATCCTCCTGTACTGCCTGCTCGTCCCGATCTTCTCGCGCTACGACCCCAATGCCGTGGACTTCGCGAACGCGAAGGAGGATCCGAGCTTCCAGCACCTCTTCGGCACGGACAAGTATGGGCGCGACCTCTTCGTGCGCACGGCTCTCGGCGGCCGCGTCTCGATTCTGATCGGGTTTGGCGCGACGATCGCGATTCTGGCGATCGGCGTCGTCTACGGGTCGATCTCCGGGTTCGTCGGCGGCCGGGTGGACAACGGTCTGATGCGCTTTCTCGATGCGCTCTACGGGCTTCCGTATCTGCCCTTCGCGATCATCACGCTGGCGATCATCGGCACCACGAACAAGTGGACGATGATGATCGCGCTCTCGATCGCGAGCTGGTTCACGACGGCGCGCATCGTTCGGGGCCAGGTGATCAGCCTGAAGGAGAACGACTACGTTCGGGCCGCCAAGGCGGTCGGGGCTCGCTGGTATCGCGTTCTCTTCCGGCATCTGTTGCCCAACACGCTCGGCATCTTGATCATCGCCATCTTCCTCGAGCTGCCTGCCGTGATCCTGGGCGAGGCGTTCCTCTCGTTCATCGGGCTCGGAATCAGCCCGCCCGACCCCTCCTGGGGCGCCATGGCGCAAGAGGGCCGCACCACGTATCGGACGCACCCGATCGAGATCATCGTCCCGTCGATCGCCATCGCCTCGCTGGTGATGTGCGCGAACTTCATCGCCGACGGCCTTCGGGACGCCCTCGACCCGAGAAGCCGGAAGAGCTAGTGGCGCTGCTCGAGGTCAACGACCTGCGCACCCACTTCTTCACGCGCGAAGGCGTGGTCCGGGCCGTCGACGGCGTCACCTTCGAGGTCGAGAAGGGGAAGACGCTCGGCATCGTGGGCGAGTCGGGCTGCGGGAAGTCGGTCACGGCGCTGTCGATCATGGGCCTGATCCCCAGGCCTCCCGCGAAGATCGTCTCGGGCGAGGTGCTCTTCGAGGGGCGTGACCTGACGACACTGACCGAGCATCAGCTCGAGGACGTCCGCGGCCGCGAGATCGCGATGATCTTCCAGGACCCGATGACGTCACTGAACCCGACGCTGACGATCGGGACGCAGATCACGGAGACGATCAGGCGGCACTACGACGTGCCGCAGAAAGAGGCGAACAAGAAGGCGATCGCGCTGCTCGAGGAGGTCCGGATCCCGCGCGCCTCCGAGCGGCTCAAGGACTATCCGCACCGCTTCTCCGGCGGCATGCGCCAGCGCGTGATGATCGCCATCGCCCTCTCCTGCGACCCGAAGCTGCTGATCGCGGACGAGCCGACGACCGCGCTCGACGTGACCGTTCAGGCGTCCGTGCTCGACCTTCTCGACGACCTTCGCGCCGAGCACGAGATGGCGATGATCATCATCACGCACGACATGGGCGTCGTCGCGGAGGCGGCGGACGACATCCTGGTGATGTACGCCGGCCAGATCGTCGAGCAGGCGTCGACCCTCGACCTCTTCGACCACCCTGAGCATCCGTACACCGAGGCGCTGCTCGGGGCGTTGCCGCAACTCGAGGGCGAGGGGATCCGCCAGAGGCGCCTGACCGCGATTCCGGGCCGCCCGCCGGATCTGATCGACCCGCCCGCTGCGTGCCGGTTCGCGCCACGCTGCCGCTACGCGGGCGGCGATTCGTGCACCGAGCAGATGCCGGAACTGCGCGAGGTGCGGAAGGGGCACTGGGTCCGCTCGGCCCACCCGGCGAGTGAGCGAGTTCCTACCCGCGAGCCCGAGGTGACGCCCGTATGAGCACCGACGGCGTCCTCCTGAAGGTGACAGACCTCCACAAGCACTTCCCGATCAAGGAAGGGCTGCTGATCGAGCGCAAGGTCGGTGAGGTAAAGGCCGTCGACGGTGTCAGCTTCGAGATCAAGCCCGGCGAGACGCTCGGCCTCGTCGGGGAGTCCGGCTCCGGGAAATCGACCACCGGCTACTGCATCCTGCAGCTCCTGAAGCCTACGTCCGGTTCGGTGAAGTTCGAGGGCATCGAGCTGACGGAGCTCGGCCGCGAAGAGCTCCGCAAGATGCGGCGCGAGATGCAGATCGTGTTCCAGGATCCGTACTCGTCGCTCGACCCGCGGATGACGGTCGGGGACATCGTCGGCGAGCCGCTGATCGTGCACGGGATCGGCACGCGCCGGGACCGCGGCATCCGCATCCGCGAGCTGCTCGACGTCGTCGGCTTCAACCCGAGCTTCACGAACCGCTACCCGCACGAGTTCTCGGGCGGCCAGCGCCAGCGAATCGGTATCGCACGCGCGCTCGCTCTGAGCCCGAAGCTGATCGTCTGCGACGAGCCGGTCTCGGCGCTCGACGTCTCGATCCAGGCTCAGATCCTCAACCTGCTCAAGGATCTCCAGCAGGACTTCGGCCTCACGTATCTCTTCGTCGCGCACGACCTCGCCGTTGTCCGCACCATGAGCGACCGGATCGCAGTGATGAACAAAGGGCAGCTCGTCGAGATCGGCCCGGCCGAGGAGGTCTACACGAACCCGCAGAACGACTACACGAAGGCGCTCCTGTCAGCGGTTCCGATTCCGGATCCCCGCGCGATGAAGGAGCGGAAGGCGGCGCGCCGCAAGCTCCGTCACGCGCTCGCCGAAGGCGTCTAGCGGCTAGAGACCCAGCTGCTTCGCGATCACCATCCGCTGGACCTCGTTCGTTCCCTCGCCGATCTCGAGGATCTTCTGGTCGCGGTAGAGGCGCGAGATCGCGTACTCGTCCATGAAGCCGTAGCCGCCGTGGATCTGGAGCGCCCAGTTCGCCGCGCGGTTCGATAGCTCGCCCGTGTAGAGCTTCGCCATCGCCGCCTCGCGTGCGAAAGGCCGGCCCTGGTCCTTCAGCCACGCGGCCTTGATCACCATCCCGCGGCCGGCTTCGATCTCCGTCGCCATGTCTGCAAGCCGGAACTGGACGGCCTGGAAGCGGGCGATCGGCTTCCCGAACTGCTCACGCTCCTTGGCGTACGCGTACGCGAGGTCGTAGGCACCCTGCGCGAGGCCGACGCCCATCGCTGCGACCGAGATGCGACCGCCGTCGAGGATCTCGAGGAACTGGTGGAACCCGGCGCCGCGCTCGCCGAGCAGATTCCCTTCGGGGACGCTGACGTCGCTGAACGAGAGCTCGCGCGTGTCGGAGGCCTTCCAGCCGAGCTTCTTCATCGGCGCCGAGATCTCGTAGCCGGGTGTGCCGTTCTCGACGACGACGTTCGAGATCTCGTCCTCGCCCGTACGGGCCGTCAAGGTCACGCCCCACGTGATGTCCGTGCCGGCATTGGTGATGAACATCTTCGAGCCGTTGACGAGCCACCGGCCGTCGCGCAATTCGGCCGTCGTGCGCGTGTTCCCCGCATCGGAGCCCGCGCCCGGCTCGGTCAGGCCGAAGGCGGCGAGCCTGCGTCCGGAGGCGAGGTCGGGCAGCCACTCCTGCTTCTGCGCCTCGCTTCCGAACAGGTAGATCGGCATCGTCCCGAGCGAGGTGTGCGCCGCGACCGTGATCGCGACCGACGAGTCGATCCGGGTGAGCTCCTCGATCGCAAGCGCATACGAGACGGTGTCGCCGCCGGCGCCGCCGTACTCCTCCGAGATGGGCAGCCCCATCAGGCCCAGCTCGCCGAGGTCGGCGACGATCTCGTACGGGAAGCGCGACTCGCGGTCGAGCTCCTCGGCTATGGGAGCGATCTTCTCGCGCGCGAACTCGCGCACCGTGTCGCGGACGAGCTGCTGCTCCTGAGTGAGATCGAGGTCCATGGGACGCGGCGGGATGCTACCGGGTAGATTCGCCGTTCCACCGATCAAGGAGCGAATGGAGATGGCTGAGAACGTGCAGGAGTTCTTCGACGGTCTTGCGGCCCGTGCCGACGCCGAGAAGACGGCCGGGATGAACAACTCGTACCTGTTCGACATCGAGGGCGCCGGCCAGTGGCTCGTCAAGGTCGAGGACGGCAAGGTCGACGTGAGCAACGGCAACGGCGAGGCCGACACGACGATCACGACCTCCGAGGAGACGATGATGGCCGTCATCAACGGCGAGCAGAACCCGACCACGGCCTACATGACCGGCAAGCTCAAGATCAAGGGAGATATGGGCGCCGCGATGAAGTTGCAGAAACTCTTCTGACGGTCGCCCCGGCCGGTTAGTCGGCCTCCAGTTCGACGAGGAGGGCGCCGCCCGCGACGCGGTCGCCCTCCTTGACGTGCACGGCCTTGACGGTCGAGTCGTACGGGGCGGCGAGCGGCGTCTCCATCTTCATCGCTTCGAGCACGAGCAGCGGCCGCCGCGCTTCGACCTGGTCGCCCGGTGACACGTGGACCTGGATCACCGTTCCCGGCATGGGTGCCGTGACCCGGCTCTCGCCGCCGCCGGCCACGTGATCGTGTGCCGCGCTGTCGACGTCGGGCGGCGCGGCCGGAGGCACCGATGCGAGGTTGAGCCGCCAGCCGCCGCGCCAGGCGGTGTCCGGCAGTCGCAGTGGCGGCTCGGAGAGTGGGGGGTACTCGGTGAGAAAGGCGGTCGTCGCCTCGCCGGCGCGAAGGACGGGGTGCGCGACGAGCCAGCGTAGAAAGGGCAGATTCGTCGTGACGCCGCCGACCTGGGTCTCGGCCAGCGCGTCGGCGAGCCGGGCGAGCGCCTCGGCCCGCGTCGGCCCGTGCGCGATCAGCTTCGCGATCATCGGGTCGTAGCCGGTTCCGATCTCGTCACCCTCCGCCACGCCCGCGTCGACGCGGATCCCGGACGGGAGGCGCAGCCGCTCGAGCGTCCCGGCCTGTGGTAGGAAGCTGCGCGGGTCCTCGGCGTAGAGCCGCACCTCGACCGCGTGGCCCTGACTTTGTGTTCCTGTAACACTAAGTCGCTCTCCCTCGGCGATCCGGATCTGGTCGCGGATCAGGTCGCGGCCGCTGACGAGCTCCGTCACGGGGTGCTCGACCTGGATGCGGCCGTTGAGCTCGAGGAAGAAGAAGTCGCGCCCGTCGAGCATGAACTCGGCCGTGCCGGCGCTCGCGTAGCCGATCCCCTTTGCGAACGCGATCGCGGCCTCGCTCATCTCCGTGCGCAGCTCCGGGTCCACCGCCGGTGAGGGGGACTCCTCGAGCACCTTCTGATGGCGGCGCTGCACGGAGCAGTCGCGCTCCCCGAGCGCCAGCACCGTCCCGTGCGCGTCGGCGAGGAGCTGGATCTCGACGTGGCGCGGACACTCGACGTAGCGCTCGCAGAAGACCGTGCCGTCGCCGAACGCCGCCTCCGCCTCGCGCGAGGCTGCCTCGAGCGCCTCGTCGAGCTCGCCTGGCTCGCGTACCACCCGCATCCCGCGGCCGCCGCCTCCCGCGGCCGCCTTGACGACGAGCGGGAAGCCGATCTCCGTCGGCTCGCCGGTGGGCACCACAGGCACGCCTGACTCCCGGGCGATTCGCTTCGCCGCGAGCTTGTCCCCGCCCTTCCGAAGCGCCTCCGCGGGCGGGCCGACCCAGGTCAGGCCGGCTGTCTCGACCGCCGCGGCGAAGTCGGCGTTCTCCGCCAGG
>JAXIPI010000259.1:0-7884 GCA_045403015.1 Gaiellaceae bacterium
CGGAGGCACGGATCGAGACCGAGGCATCCGAGCTCGTCTCGACCTCGGACGAGCAACGGGCGTCGGTGCTCCGCTTGCGCGAGGAGCTCGAGCGCTCGGCGCAGTCCGCCGTCTCCGAGGCGCTGGAGGAGCTCGAGGCCCACACCGCCGAGCGGAGACGGGTGATCGAGGAGATCGCCGACCGGCTGCGGCGGCGCGAGCAGGCGCTGATGGAGCAGGTCGAGCGAGGCGAGACCGAGGCCGCGAGCCGAATCGAGATGACGTACGCGGACATCGAGCGGCGCCAGGTCGAGCACCTGCAGCGGGTGATCGCGCGCGAGGCCGAGCGCTACGCCGAGGCTGCGGGCGTCCAGTTCGAGTCGACGATGCGCGCCGCGCGCGAGGAGGCGGCGGTTCGCCTCTCACGCGAGCTCGACCGTGCCGTCGAGATGTTCGTGCGCCAGGCCGACACGGTCTTCGCCGAGCGGCTCTCCCAGACCGGCGAGGCCGGCCAGCAGCGACTCGAGGCGCGGCAACGGCAGGCGCAGTCCGCCTTCGAGCGGCAGCAGGACGAGCTCGCGGCGTCGTTCGCGGAGCGCATCGCCGCCGCAGACTCGGAGCTGCGACGCACCCTCGGCGCGTTCGTCGCCGAAGCAGAGGCCGAGCGCGCCGCGCTCGCCGAGCGACTCGCGGAGCTCGCGCGCCGCATCGACGAGGCCACACGCCTGCGTCAGGTCTGACCCGCATGGGTCAGGTCTGTCTCTTCGGCTAACAACCGCGCGCAGGGAACGTCTCCTCCAGCACGAACACGCGACCGATGACCGATGCAACAGAGCTGATCGAGCGGCAAAGCGAACGGGCCAAAGTGGAGTCCTGGCGCTTGCACGTTCTGATCGAGGCCGGTTATCCGCTGCCGCTCGCTGAGAAGCTTGCGGCGGCCCTCGACGCCGACCTGCATGAGGCGGTCGAGCTCGTCGGGCAGGGCTGCGACCCGCGCACCGCCGCCGAAATACTGCTGTAGCTGCTGCGCAAGGACACCGGCAAAGCCGGTGTCCGCGCGAAGACCCCTAAAGGGGCCGCAAGCGGCCCTAAGCTTCCTCGAGGCCCGGCCCTGCCGCGACGAGAACTGCCCCGGCGGACATGGCCGCGACCGCGAAGCCGAATGACGCCCGCACACCGAAGGCGTCGATGAGACTTCCGCCCACCGCCATCCCCGCCGAGAACCCCACGAACACGGCCGTGGTGATCCAGGCGAAGGCCTCGGCCGCAGTGCCACGCTTCGCGACCGCGTCGATCAGCCCGTAAGCGGACATCACCACAGGTGCGATCGGCACGCCGGCGAGAAACGCGAGCACCGCCATGCTCGGAAGCGAGCACCGCCATGCTCGGAAGCGACCACCCGAGCAGCGGCAGCGCGATGCCGACCACGAGCAGCAAAGAGGAGAGCCGCAACAGGCGCACCGGCGAGACCGTCACGTGCGCGCCGGCGATGAGCCCGCCGACGAGGCTACCGCACGCGAACAGCGCGAGAGGAATGCTTCCGAGCTCAGCGCCGCCGTGATCCTCGGCGAAGGCGGGGAACCCGACCTCGGTCGCGCCGAAGCCGACCCCGAGACAGACAGAGAGGCTGATGATCGTCATCACGCCGCGAGACTCGAGCGCGCCGAGGATCGATCCCGCATGCCTCTCGTCCGGACGCCATGCGCGCACCGGAGGCGCGAGCGCGATTAGCGTCGTTCCGATGCCGCCGATCGCCGCCGCGACGCCGAGGGCGAGCACGGGCGAAACGGCAGCGGTCAGGAGCGCGACGAGCAGTGGGCCGACGATGAACGTGATCTCCTGCAGCGATGCTTCGAGCGCGTAGGCGGCGGCGCGTAGTTCCGCGTCGGCGAACATCCGCGGCCACAGCGCCCGGAGCGACGCGCCCACCGGCGGCATCAGCGCACCCGCCGCAGCGGCGCAAACCGCGACTGCTGCGAGCGGCGCGTCGAGTAGCGCGAGCGCGCAGACCACGAACAGCAGGCCGGGGAAGATGAGCGCGCGCGGCAGCAGGATCCGGGTTTGCCCTCGCCGGTCGACGAGCCGGCCGGCGATCGGCGACCCGACCGCGGTCGCCACGAAGTAGGCGCCGGAGACCGCGCCGGCCGCCGAGTAGCTGCCGCCGTTCTCGCGCACGAGGAGCAACAGCGCCAGCCCGATCATCCCCATCGGCAGCCGCGCAAGTAGTCCGCTCAGGACGAGGCGCCTGACGTGGGGAACGTGGAAGAGAGCGCGATAGCGCGCGAGACCGAGTGGCGGGACGACTTCCGTCACGAGAGTCATCATCTAGTCTCGGCCTGGATGAAGGTCGAACCACTGCTCTACGGCGACCGGAAGGTCTACACCGTCGCGAGCTTCAATCGCGGCGTCGCCGACTGGCTCCAGCGGCTGCCCACGCTGTGGATCGAAGGCGAGATGACGGAGCTTCGCCGCTCGGAGCGCTGGGGCAGCGTCTTCTTCACGCTCAAGGATCCGACTGACGGCGCCTGCCTGCCCGCCTCGATCCCGAGGCGGACGTTCGATGCCCTGAAGCTCGACCTTGCCGACGGCGAGCGGATCCATGTGCTCGGACGCCCGGAGCTCTTCGCGGCCAAGGGCGAGTTCAGGTTGCGTGCGCTCTCGCTCGAGCGCTTCGGGCTCGGTGCGCATCTTGCCGCGATCGAGCGGCTGAAGCAGGCACTCGCGGACGAAGGGCTGTTCGACGCCGCGCGCAAGCGGCCGCTGCCCCGCTTCCCGCGGCGGATCGGCCTCGTCACCGGCAGCGATGCAGCTGCGCGCCGGGATGTGATCACGACGATCCACACCCGCTTTCCGCCGGCACGCATCCTCGTCGCAGAGACCCTCGTCCAGGGACCGCGGGCGGCGACGGGCATCGTCGAGGCGCTTCGGGCGATCAGCCGCGAGCCCGGCATCGACGTGGTCATCCTCACACGCGGCGGCGGCAGCTTCGACGACCTGCTCCCTTTCAGCGAAGAGAGCGTCGTCCGCGCTGTCGCCGCCTGCCCGGTGCCGGTCGTGTCGGCGGTCGGGCACGAGCAGGACACGCCGCTCTGCGACCTTGCTGCCGACGTGCGAGCGTCGACGCCGACGGCGGCCGGCAAGCTGGTGGTGCCGGATCTCGAAGCCCTGCGGGTCGAGCTCACGCGCGCGGGCAGCACGCTGGAGCGCTCTGTGCGCCGGATGATCGAACGCGAGCGGGAGGGGCTCACCCGCACCCGCTCGGCGCTCGAGCGCGGCGCGCGCCGGACGCGCGACCGTGACGCTCAGCGACTCTCGCTCCTCCGCGATCGGCTGCGCCGGGGTCCCGCGCTCCTCGTCGAGCGCCGGCGCTCGACGCTCGAGCGTGCGGCGGGGCAGCTCGCAGCGCTCTCCCCGCGGGCGACGTTGAGCCGGGGCTACGCAATCGTGCGCGCCGGCGATGTGGTCCTGCGGGACACAGACGGGCTGGCGGAGGGCGACCGCGTGGACGTCGAGCTGGCCGAGGGCGGCTTTGGCGCCCGCGTCGAGGACATTCGCGATGGCTGAGTTGACCTTCGAGAGTGCGCAGCAGGAGCTGGAGCAGATCGTCGAGCGGCTCGAGCGCGGCAACGCCGGCCTCGACGAGGCGATCAAGCTCTGGGAGCGCGGCGAGGAGCTGCTGCGCTTCTGCCTCGCCCGCCTGGAGACGGCGGAGGGCAAGATCGAGGAGCTTGCGCAGCGCGCCGCCGATGCGGCACCGCTTTCGCCCGGGGACGACGGCGGTTAGACTCGCGCCAATGGCCCGCCCCTCGACGGAGACGATTGCAAGAGTGCCCCTGTTCTCGGGCCTGGAGAAGCGCGACCTGGAGCGGATCGCCGACTCGTTCAAGGAGCGGAACTACGCCGCCGGAGACACGATCGCGGGCGAAGGCCAGGGCGGCGCCGGCTTCTTCATCATCGGCGAGGGGAACGCGAAGGTCACCGTCCACGGCGAGGACCGTGCCATGCTCGGCCCCGGCGACTACTTCGGCGAGATCGCGCTGATCGACGAGGGCGCACGCACGGCAACCGTCACAGCCGACACGGACATGAAGACCTACGCGATGACGTTCTGGGAGTTCCGCCCGATCGTCGAGACCGATTCCCGGATCGCGTGGAAGCTCGTCCAGGCACTCGCGCACAAGTTGCGCGAAGCCGACGCGCGGCAGTCCTCCCAGTCCGCCTAGACCGCAAGCCGCCTCCCGAGCGCGACGAGATCGTCGTGCGCACGATCCGGGTCGCCGGAGAGAGCGACCGACTCCACGTCGGGCAGCGGCTCGGCGACAACGCCTCCGAAGACCACACAGCGCGTCCCCACTTCGAGCGACCGGCGGGCCACCTCGCCCGGGGCCTTGCCGAGGAGCGTGGTTCGATCGACGCGGCCCTCACCGGTGACGACGAGGTCGTAGGCGCCCGGCTCGAAGCCGATCGCATCGAGGACGAGCGATGCGCCGGGGACGAGGATCGCGCCGAGCGACGCGAGTGCCGCGCCGAGGCCTCCTGCGGCACCGCCGCCGGGGCCGGAATCCGGAAACGCGGCGAAGCGATGCTCGAGCTCGGCGATCTCCTCCGGCCCGGCGCCCTTCTGCGTGCCGAAGAGGCGCGGCGCCTCGGCGAGCGTGGCCGTGACGTCGCAGGCGACGCGCGCCGGCACCGGAAGCTCGTGCACGAGCTCGAGGAAGCCGGTGCCCGCATCCATCGTCGCCGTCCCGCCGAGGGCGAGGAGGAGCGCCGTAGGGTCACTCTCGAGCACGACGGTGACGAGCTCGCCGAAGCCGCGACTGGATGCTGCGAGTGGGTCGAGCCGGAGCGGATCGAGAGGGATGGCGGCCGCAGCCTCGACGACAGCCGTGCCGTCCGGAAGGCGCAGCCAACTCGCGAGCCGGGGGCGGCCGAACGCATCGTGGACCTCGGCCTCGAGCCATTCGCCGCCGAGCGCGAGCCGCAGCGCCTCCGCGGTCCCCTCGCCGCCGTCGGCGACCGGCAGCTCGTCAGCGTCGGCCCCGCCCTCGCGCAGCCCCGCTACGAGCGCGGCTGCGGCAGCGGGTGCCGAGAGGACGCCCTTGAGGCTAGCCGGACACGCCAGCGCGCGCACGTGCCGCCTCCGGGCGCTGCTCCTCCTCGTCCTCTTCCTCGGCGTCCGCTCGCAACTCCTCGCTCGCGTCCGGCATGTGGCGCAGCATCGCGAAGGAGAGGCCCTCGCGCGCGAGGAAGATCAGGCCGACGCCGACGCCGACGGACATCTCGACGAACTGGAGCACGATTGCGTACGCGAAACCGGTCGAGTAGGAGACCCCGTACCTGACGAGCGGCAGGGCAACGGCTGCTTGGAGCAGGCCGAAGTTTCCCGGCCACAACGGGAAGATCGTTGCGACATTCATCAGCAGCAGCACCAGCCCTGCCGCCGGAAGCGGCGCGTGGATGTTGAAGGCGCGCATCGCGACATAGACCGCGAACAGCTGCAGGACCCAGCCCGCGGTCTGCAGGACGATCGCCCCTGCAGCCGGAAGCGGCGAGCGGAGCACCGCGAGGCCCTGGCGGGCCATCACGAGCAGCCGCCGCAGCGGGCGCGCGCCTTCGAGACTGGGCCGCCGGCGTCCCCGCTTCGCGCTCGCGACGGCGAGTGTGAAGAGCAGGACACCGACTGCCAACACGATGATGAGGCTCGTCACCGCCCAGTGCGGGATCTTCGCGGTCGAGAAGACGTACAACACGAGCAGCGCCGCCGGAAAGAGGTCGAAGAGCCGGTGTGCGAAGACCGTGCCGACGAGAGTGCCGGTCGTCCCGGGGCCGTGAGGGAGATGGCGCCGCAGGACGGCGACGCGAGCGAGCTCGCCGATCCGGCCCGGCAGCACCGCGTTCGCCAGCAGCCCGATCGAGAATGCCGAGAAGACCTGGTCGAAGCGCGGCTGCGGCGGGTCGAGCGCCTGGTCGATTGTCAGTCGCCAGGCAAGCGAGCGCACGAGCACCGACGCGAGGTTCAGACCGATCGCGAATACGATCCACGCCCAGTCGACGAGGTTGAACGCGCGGGCGACGAGGTCCCAGTCGGGGCCTCGCCACCAGAGCAGGACGACCACTGCGACGAGGGATGGGAGCACGAGCGCGGCCCGTAACCAGGGACTGCGCGGGACGTATTTCACGCAGCGACCTGCTTGTCGATGCCACGAGCCGAGTCGTAGATCGTCACCAGGCGGCGGGCGATGTCGGGCCAGGAATACCTGTCGATCGCGAGCTCCCGGGCGGCAGTGCCGAGCGTCTCGCGCCGGGGCTCGTCCTCGAGCAGGGCCGAAACCGCCTCGGCGAGCGCGCCAGCATCGTCAGGCGGGACGGCGACCGAGGTCTCGGGCGTCATCACGTCACGGTACCCGGGGATGTCGGACGCGACCACCGGCGTCGCACAGGCGAAGGCACGCGTCAACACCATCCCGAAGCTCTCGCCTCCGAGCGACGGGGCGACGAGCGCCTTGGCCGAGGAGAGCTCCGCCGTCAGATCGTCCTGGCTGAGGAAGCCGAGCACGTCGATGCCGTCGTCTGGTACCCGCAGGCGCGTGAGCAGAAGCCGTACAGCGAGTGGGTCGGCGCCGGCGACCCGGAGCCGAGCCCCCGTACGGCTGCGGACCTCCGGCCAGGCGCGCAGCAGCACGTGAAGGCCCTTCCTCGACTCATGGCGTCCGGCGAAGACCACGCGGTGCTCCCGGCCCCCGGGCTCGATTCCCTCGGGGATCAGCACGCCGTTCGGAACGATCTCATACTCGCCCGGGAGCCACCTCTGCGCCGAGGCGCGCGCCTGCTCGGAGACGGCGATGCGTCGATCGAGGCGCTCTTCCAGGAACCCCCAGACCGGCGTCGCCAGCCGCATCCAGCCGAGATCGCCGCTCGCGTGGTGCGTCCCCACCATCGGGCCGTCCCAGAGCGCGAGCGCCGCGATGCAGGGCGTCGGGGTCATCGGCTCGTGCAGGTGCAGCAGGTCGAAGTCCTCGTTCGCGAGCACGCGTCGGATGCGGAAGATCGACCGCGGGCTGAGGATGATGTTCGGCAGCGAGCCGTTCGCGGGGACGATCACCGAGCGACCGATGGGGATCACCTCGGGCGGCGGCACTCCATGCCGGCCGACCCGTGGGTGGAGGACACGCGTGAACTGGCCGGGCGGATCGTTGCCCATGATCAAGCGGACCTCGTGTCCGAGATCGCGTAGCGCGGCCGCCTGAAGCTCCGCATGTTCCACCACAGCGCCCCAGAAGGACCACGAGAACGGGACGACGATGCCCACCTTCATCTCGCACGGAGTCTATGCGCGTCTGCACAATGCACCTGTGCGCCTCGAGGGAGTCCATCACGTCACCCTGATCACCGGCGACGCACCGCGGAACGTGGACTTCTACACGCGGGTGCTCGGGCTGCGGCTGGTCAAGAAGACCGTCAATCAGGACGACCCGACCGTCTACCACCTCTTCTACGCCGACGAGAGGGGAGACGCGGGCTCGGACATCACGTTCTTCGAGTATCCCGGCGCCGCACGTGGCAAGGCAGGCCCCGGCATGGTGCACACGATCGCGTGGCGAGTCGGCTCCGCGGACGCACTCGACTTCTGGGAGCAGCGGCTGCAGGGCGAGGCGCAGAACATCGAGCGGGCGGACGAGAACCTCGTTTTCGAGGATCCGGAAGGCGTGCGGCACGAACTCCAGCTGAACGTCACGAGCGACGAGCCGCTCGTGGCCAAGCATCCAGAGATTCCGGAGGAGCACGCGCTTCAGGGCTTCGCCGGCGTGCGCGCGTACGCCATCGACCCGGAGCGGACCCGGTCCCTCCTCGAGGAGACGCTCGCGTTCGAGCCGCGAGGCGTGAACGAATGGGAGGCGCGCGGCG
>JAXIPI010000441.1:0-20208 GCA_045403015.1 Gaiellaceae bacterium
GGATCTACGAGGAACCGGAGATCACGGTCGTCATCTCCGAGGTGCTTCAGGCGATCACGAGCCACCGTGCCGACGGACAGCCGCTGGCGCTCGAGGCCGGCATCCTGCGTGTCGCGGACGCCCTCGACATGGCCGAAGGCCGCTCACGAATCCCGTTCGAGAAGGGTCGCGTCTCGATGCACTCGCTCTCGGCGGCGGCGGTCGACGAGGTCAGGATCGGCGACGGTGAGAAGAAATCCGTGCGGATCGAGATCCTGATGAACAACTCGTCGGGCCTCTTCCAGGTCGACGGCCTGCTGAAGGCCAAGCTCATCGGGTCGGGCCTCGAGCCGTACGTGGAAGTGATCGCCCACATCGATACGGAGGCCGAAAAACGGCTCGTTCCGATCTACCGCCTCGAAACGTAGTCGGCTAAACTGGCGCCCGAAGAGCCCTTGCGGGATCGTCTAATGGTAGGACGCCGGACTCTGAATCCGGTAGTCTAGGTTCGAGTCCTAGTCCCGCAGCCTCACAAAAGCCCTGCGTTCGCAGGGTTTTTGTTTTCAGAGAGCGGAACACTCTCGGGGCTGGCGGCACCGGGCGCCGCCCAACTCATTCGGGTCGCAACCCATCCGTTCGGGGCGTAGAGGTTCCCGGCCGTGCGTGGGACGATTGTGCGACCAGATTGTCAACTGTCGGATTCCCGGAGGGGGATATCTTGAAGATGAGGCGCGTCATGACCGGCGGAATCCTCGTCGGCGCACTTGCTCTGGCCGGAACGTCGCAGGCCGGGGGGCCAATCACGAAGCAGAACGGCTCGGACGCGGTGATCAAGGCTTTCACGTCCATCTGCGCGGTCTCGGGTTACGCGGACTACGGGCTCTGCGGCGGCGACGTCACGAAATTCACCAATGTCGGCGGCAAGATGAACGCGATTCAGCCAAAGGCTGGGACATACAACCTCGAGTTCGTCTTCACAAATCTCACACCAGGCGTCGAATATCGGCTCTGGGCAACGCGAGACGCCGTGCCCTTTGGCGGCACCTTCACCGAGGTTGGGAGAGCAACCGCGGACGGCGCCGGCTCCGCCAAGTACCAGCTGCAGACAACCTCACCAGGTGGTCTCGGCTTCGACCTCAACACGGTCCAGGGAGACACCACCATCGTCACCTCCTGGTGGTCGGGTCAGAAACTCGTCGTCAACGCGGACAGCACGCTCTCCACGGCTGCCTGAGCGGGGGAGTTCTGGTTCACGCGGGACCTTAATAGCAACAAAATGTTTACCTGTGCTATACGTCGCTTGCTAGCCCAAGTGCGTGAGGCAAGCAGCGGCGTTCTCAGCATCCCCTCTCGAGAGTGCCGGCGTCAGACGGTCGGGCCCTCCGGGGCCCACCGTCTTTTTCGGCGCAAACTGCGGCCCGCGACCTTTCGGCTGGCGACCCTTCATGATATGCCCCAGTCGTGCGCCTCCTGGGCCGTCGCTCTGCGTTGCCGCCGCTCGATGAAGCAGCTGCCTACGCTCGCTGTCACGGCAACCGGGACAACGACGTTCGAATCGTGAAGCTGCCGCCGCGCCGGCCGCGCTACGAGGACGTGCTCACGACCGGCGAGGAGCTGCGAGTCCTCTTCGAGGAACGGCTCGACGCACGCGAGCCCGAGAGCGCTTAAGAAGACGAAAGCGGGCTCCGAAGAGCCCGCTCCGTTTCGCTGCCCCCGCGAACTTAGATTCGGGCGACTTTGGGCCGACGGACGTAGCCGAGCCCGAGGCCGAGGGCCAGGACGAGCACGAGCGTGCCGAGTCCTAGCGTGATGGCCCCATCCCAGGAAACGCTTGCGGTGCTCGCTGACGTCGCCGGCGAGGCGCCGTCGGCGATCGCAAACCGATCCGCGCGGTCGTCCGGCCGCACCGCGGTGCTCGCGAACTGCGTCTGCTGGGCGACGGTGAACCGATCCGACCTGTCGTCGGGCCTGATCGAGATCTGCATGCTGTTTGGACCGGGAATTGGCTTAGCCGCTGCCGGCGCCGCAAATGCCGCGAGTGAAACGCCGATCGCGAAGCGGCGAAGCCACCGCCTTCTCCGATTCGTCATGGTGCTCCTCCCCACTGCCGTGAACCCCCTTGCCTCGACCACGAGACGGACCGAGGCGGCGGTTTCTTCCCGTTCGCCGAGAATCGCTGCTTGAATGAATGTGCCGCGATGACCATCGAACTCACCGACGCGCAGCTCGTCGAGCGCTGCAAGGCGGGCGAGCAGCAGGCGTGGAACGAGCTCGTCGAACGCTTCTCGCGTTACGTGTACGCGATCGCCGTGCGCGGATTCCGGCTCCCGGAGAGCGACGCCGAGGACGTCTTTCAGGACGTTTTCGCCCGCACGTTCGAACGGCTCGCGTCGTTGCGCGACGACACCGCGATCAGACCGTGGCTCGCACAGCTGACGCGGAACGCATGCGTCGACCGGCTTCGCGCCGGCACGCGTGAGCAGCCGACCGAAGAGCCGCTCCCCGACGAGGTGGACGGAGAGATCGAACGCCTCGACGAGGCGCTCGACGTCCACGAAGGGCTCCAGACCCTCTCGCCGAACTGCCGCGAGGTCCTCGACCGCTTCTTCGCGCGCGACGAGAGCTATCGCGTCATCGGCGAAGCCCTCGATCTGCCCGCCGGAACGATCGCGAGCCGGATCTCACGGTGCCTCGGCAAGCTGCGCGAGAAACTCGAGGGAAGAAAACCGGTTCCGGACCCGTCTGGAGGTTCATGAGCGCTGCCCACCATGACGAGGAACGCCTGGGCGAACTGCTCGGCATGCTGCCGCCGGCCCCGACCGGCTGGGTGCAGGCTGCGCAGGAGCTTCCCGAGGCGCGCCGCCAACTCGACGAGATCGTCGAGCGGGCACGCGAGGATGCGGCGTTCCGCATTCGCCTCCTCGCAGATCTCGAGGCTGCGCTGACGTCGGCGGGCTATGAGCCGCGCCCCGCGCTCTCCGAAGCGCTGCGTGCACGCCTCGCCGAGCTCGATTCGGCGTAGGCTTCCTCCCGATGGGTCTGTACGACCGCGACCTGCACGCAGTGCTTGGCGAGATCGCCGGGCCTACAGCCGCCCCCGGGGCGGGTGCGGTCTCCGGCATCGTGACCGCGATGGCCGCGGGCCTGATTGCCTCGGCGGCCAGGCGCTCCCCCAGTTGGGAGGAGGGGCGCGGCGTCTCCGCCCAGGCGCAGGCACTCCGGTCTCGCGTCGAGAAGCTCGCCGAGGCGAACGAGGAGGCGTACCTCGAGGCGCTTGCGCTGATCGAAGGCGCCGAGGAAGACGGCACGCGCAACGCCGCCATCGGCAAGGCGCTGGACACGGCGGCCGAGCTGCCGCTCTCGATCGCCGAGTGCGCGTACGACGTCGCCCTCCTCGGATGCGAGGCCGCGCAGTACGCAGCGCCGGGCGGTGCCGAGGACGCGTGCGCTGCCTCCCTGCTCGCCGAAGCAGCGGCGCGTGCGGCCGCCGGCCTCGTCGCTGCGAACCTCGTCTCGATGCCGGGCGACGAGCGCGTCGCGCACGCGCAGCGGTTGGCCGAAGCCGCGACGGTCGCGGCCAAGCGCGCGGTCGCAGCTTCGGCAAGCCGCTAGGCCTCTAGTTCCGGCGCGAATGAGAAAAGCCCCGTTTCCGGGGCTCTTCTCGAGTCCAGGCGTCTTGGGGTCGCCTGGGGCCGCTAGTCCCCCGATTAGCGGCTGAAGACGGGCCTTCCGAGCACCACGCCCCTGTTCCGGTCCAGCAACCGGAACGTACGCTGCGGCCTGTAAGAGGCCGTTCTGACCTCATGTGCAAGGCGCGACTGCTCCGCTTCGCGAAGAAGATCCGCCTGCCGGTACCGCGCGATCTCGTGCATCAGGGTCGGGTGCATCAGAGGGCTCCTTTCCGTCGTCACCTACATGACGGAGCAGCGGCACTCTTTCTTCCCGTCTTTTGTTTACGCCCGCGGCAGCGCGTCGATGCGGTGGATCCAGGCTTCGAGGCGCGGATACCGGCCGTCGAGCCGCTGCGTCTCCCGAAGCACCTCGTGGAAGCGTTCCTCGTCGCCGTCCTCCCAGAGCACCGCGTACTTGAGAAAGGGGAAGGCGACGACGTCGGCGGCCGAGAGCTCGTCGCCGAACAGGTAGTCGCGCCCGGCGAGCAGGTCCTCGAAGAGCGGCAGCGCGTCGGCGATTCGCTGCTCGAGCTCGGCGATGCGGTTCAGGTCGGGCTCGGCCTTCAGCTCCTCGGCCACGAGCAAGTTCGGAGGCCGCTTCCACACGCGATTGAACCAGTCGACGAACGTCCGGAGCTCGGCGCGGCGCGCCGGATCCGCCGGGTAGAGCGGTCGCTCCGGAAAGCGCTCCTCGAGGTATTCGAGGATCACGGCCGAGTCGGACAGGACGAGGTCACCGTCCACGAGCACGGGCACGAGCTCCTGGCCGCTCACGCGAACAACCTCGCTGCGGTCGTCGGGGTCGACGTCGATCCACTCGACTTCGAGGCCCTGGTTGCCTAACTGCTTGTGCGCAAGCGCGAGCGCAACACGCTCCACGTTCGTCGAGAACGGGATCCGGTAGAGACGAAGCGGCGGGTAGGGCGCCATCGAGGCACCCTACCCGCCGCGTCGCTGCGGTTTCCTAGCCCTGGGCCGCCGAGGGACAGGCCGAGGCGCCTTCCTTCTTCGTGCCCTTCTGAAGCTCGCTCGTGCCCGGCGCGAGACCGAGTGCGAGGTCGCGGTACCCGGCCGCCGAGCGCCAGGCCTTCTGGGCCGCGAAGGTCGCGTTCACGAAGTCGAACCGGGCGAACAGCGTCTC
The DNA here is from genome assembly GCA_045403015.1 of Gaiellaceae bacterium. Taxonomy (GTDB): domain Bacteria; phylum Actinomycetota; class Thermoleophilia; order Gaiellales; family Gaiellaceae; genus Gaiellasilicea. Next base: position 4,792 of record JAXIPI010000441.1, read on the forward strand.
TGCCCGCTTCGAGTTGTCGATCGCCTGCTGGCGGAGCCGTGCGGCCTTCGCCGGCAGAAGGGCGATCTGCGTGACGCCGCGCGAGGCGTAGACCACGCCGCCCTCGGAAAGTGCCTCGTCCGCCCACTTGAGGTAGTAGGCCGTGTGGCCGCGGGCGATGTTCTCCTGGTCGAGGATCGAGTAGACGAGCTCGGTGTGGGAGTACGTCGTCGGCGACGCCGTCGAGTTGTACGCCCAGGTGAATCCGTCGTAGTAGCGCGGCGAACCGTCGGCGTTCCGGGTCGCACCGATCGAGTCATGCGGGTGCGCGAGGCCGAGGTAATGGCTGGCCTCGTGGATCGCCGTGTAGGTGAAGGCACCGCCGCTGACCTCGGGATGCGCGAACGTCATCGACTGGTCGCGGTCCGAGGACGGCGACTTGAAGACGTCGTTCACCGAGCCGAGGTAGCCCCACGGAACACCGTTCCGGTTCGTCGCGATTCCGGCCGCGATCGGGAGCGCCCACGCGTAGTGCTTCTCGGCGACGACGTTGATCGCCGGCACCGTCGTGTAGCACGCGCCGCCGCGGAAGAGCCGCGACTGGCTGTCGATGTAATCCATCGCGGTGTCGGTGTGCATCGAGACGCCGGGAACGCCCGCGACGTCGTCGCCGTCCTGCTTGGCCTGGTCGAGCATCGCCTGGTCGGCGTCGTTGTCCGCCCCGCCCTGAGCGAGGTACGCGAAGCGCACGTCACCGGCGAAGGTCAGGTACGGCGTCAGCGTCCGCAGGCCGGCGAGAACGACGCTCTGGTTGTAGAGCTTGTTCAGATCGGACGCCCACGGCAGCTCCGCCTTCGCGTCATGCCAGACGTTGTCCGAGAACCAGTACTGGCCGGTGGCCGGCTGAGGCTCGTAGAGGTACGAGTGCTCGAACCGGAACGAGGTGGCCTCGTTGACGGTCCGGCCGAGCATGAAGTTGAGCTGGTTGGCGTCCCACGTCGCACCCGGTGTGATCGCCTGCTCGACGCCCTCGTCGATGTTGACGAGCGTGACCGGCCGCGGCGCGTTCGCGCGGTACTCCCACAGTGGCGGCTCGTAGTTCGCCGAGCCGTAGACGGTGCGGTTGCGGTTGCCCCAGCTCTCCGCCTCGTAAGGGTTCGGAGCGGCGCCGGCGTCAACCATCATGAAGCGGTAGCGCCCGCCCCAGACCCGCGCCCAGTCGATGCCGTCGAACTGGCCGGTGTCCGGGTCGGTGCGGTTGACTTTCCAGACGTGGTACTCGTTCTGCGGCTTGAGGATCCCTCGCGCCTCCGCCGAGTCCCACGTGTTCAGGATGTAGACGGTGTAGCCGGGATTGCGGCCGGGGCCTTTGCCGCGCGCCGGATCGTCCCACCCGAGCATGGCCTTGGAGTTGGCCGCGATCCAGTCCTCGGTCTTCTCGCCGTCGATGAAGCGAACCGGAGTATTCGGCTGCACGATCGCACCGATGCCGCGATAGCCGCCGCGGGTCGCGTTGTAGCCCTCGAGGTACTGGCGGTTCGCCGACTTCGAGAAGTCCCCGGTGGTCGAGTTGGTCCGCATCGCCGTGAAGAGCCCCTGCGTGAAGTTCGTGGGGGCGTAGACGAACCGCGGCTTCCACTTGTACTCGTAGGGGACGGTGAACGGCTTGCTGTTGTTGTAGTAGCTGCGCCCGTGGTTGACGAGCGTCTCGTTGCCGAAGAGCGGCGACTGGTCGCCGTGCGAATCCTGGCCGCGCGGGATCAGCACGGCGGGACGCTGGTAGTCCGGAATCTGACCGAGGATCTTCGCCTCGTCGAGCTCGCCCGGAGCGAAGCCGACGGCGACGACGCGCAACGGCACCTCGACGGTGGCCTGCGCGGCACTCGGGTCATACGGATAGAGGACGCTGCCGGTGTCGCCGGGCGGCGGGGTCGACGCGACGGCGAGCGTCGCCTTGCCCTGATACGTCCCGCCAGGCGCGACGAGCCACGCGAGCGTGCTGACGCTGTAGGCGCCCGCGGCAGGATTCGTGAGGACGACCTTCTCGTGGCCGCCGGACGTCGTCGAGCTGCCGACGGTTTGGCCGCCCGGCCCGCTGACGTAGAGGTCGTAGTCGTCGCCTTCCGAAGAGGGTGTGGTCGTGATCTCGACCGTGTAGTTGCCGGTGGCAGGAGGCGTGATCGTCAGTGCGTACGTGTCGCACGACGGGTCGACCCCTGTCAGACAGAGGCCGGAGGGGTTGGAGGTCAGGAACGGCCCACCGGTCCAGGAGGACGTCGGCGTGGCCTGCGAGACGGTGCCCGCGCCCGGGACGGCCGCGTGCACCGCCGCTGGGAGGAGTGCGATCAGCCCAAGGAGCAGGCCGAGAAGCAGGAGACGTGCGCGCATGCAGGACTCCAATTCATGTCGAGTGAAAAGACAAACCGGAGATTCCTACCGTCGCTTTTCGTTTCCTAAACCACTCTCGAATACCTTTCGAATTGATTGATGAATCAATCGAATTGATTGACGAGTCAATCCACTGCGAGGCCGTGCGTCAGGACGGAAACCACCGTCTCCTCGGCCCGGGCGACGTCGCCCGGGTCCGCCGGCAGGCGACCGAACACCCAGCCGGTGAGGATCTCCTCGAGCGCCCCGTAGACGATCAGCGCCGCGAAGCGCGGATCGAGATCGGGCTTCAGCTCGCCCTGTTCCTGGCCGTGGACGATGATTCGCTCGAGGGCCGCGAAGGCGTGCTCGACCTCCTCCACCTCGTTCCCGAGCTGCGGGCTGCGAGCAACCTCGCGAACGAGGACGCGGACGAGATCGGGATCGGTCTCCCATGCGCCCAGCACGATTCGGGCCACTGCCTGGAGCTGCTCGCGTGCCGATATCCCCGAGCGTTCGACCTCTTGAACAGCCTCGAGCATCCGCGACCAGGTGCGCCGAAAGATCGTCTCCAACAACTCTTCCTTGGAGCCGAAATAGTGGTAGACGAGGCCGTACGCGACCCCTGCCTCGCGCGCGACGTCTGCGACCCGGCTCGTGTGGTAGCCGTGGTGCGCAAAGACCGTGATCGCCGCCCGCAGGATGACCCGCCGCTTGTCGCGCTGGGTGTCCGTCGTCACAGGCGGTGGATCCTACGCCTCAGTCGTCGTCGTCACCACCCGCCGGCGGAGCGAGCAGGCTCGGTGCTCGAGCAGCAGCAGGCAGGGCAAGGCAAAGCCTTGGTGAAGCTTCGCTTCGGACTGCTCAGCTACACTGGCGCGGCGCCACGGCCCATTCGTCTAGTGGCCTAGGACACCGCCCTCTCACGGCGGCGGCACGGGTTCGAATCCCGTATGGGCCTTCCTTACTATCCTGGCTACGCCGAAACCCGCATGGTTGCGTGGGTCGGGTGTGCCAGGAGCGCCAAGTGTGTGCGTCAGGCGCGTGCACAGATGCGTGCACGGCCTGCGCCCCCTCGTGCAGCCGCGCGTCGACACGCTCGAAAGCATCTGAAGTAGACGCGCCGGACGGCCGACGCTGTCGCAACACGTCGCCCCATGACCAGCGACCGCCGCGAGACCACCGGGCGATGATGCGCCGCCACGTCGCGTTGACACAGTCATTGCGGCTCCCTACGCTCGTCTGGACGACTCGCAAGGCGCAGCCCGCCATCGGCTCTTCCTGCGGCCGGAGACGAGATGGGGCCACCTGGTTACGGGAGGGGGCGGCTCGAGATTGAAGCTGTGGAAACCGAAATCCCTCGGTTCCTGGATTACCACGGCTTTGGGTCTCGTGAGCGTGACTGTCGGGATCATTCTCGGTGTGCGGCAGCTCATCCCGAAACCGGAACCGCCCCAGCTAAGCGTGGTTTTCATCCTCGATGTCTCGCCGGCAATGCGGAAACCGCTTGGGGAAACGACAAAGCTCGCAGAAGCGCAGGACAGCATTCTCGAAAACGTCGCCTCGTTCCCCGGCGTCTCTACGTCGCTCCGCTTGGTAAGTGCAGGCTGCAAAGCTGCCTACACTCCGCCGACCGTCGGGTTCGGGAAGAACAGCGCCGCTCGGTACAAGGACGTGTTCACCGACCTCGCCGCACAACCGGTGTCGACCTATCGCGAAGGTCTCAACTCGGCCGCGAATGACCTGACGACAAAGAAACTCATCCAGGACAGCGAGCAGAAGCTCCTGATTCTCTTCGTGGCCAACAGCGGATGCGAACGACGCCTATCAGCCTTCCCTATCGGAGGCGGACTGAGCATTCAGTTCTTCTGGCTTGGTGCCTCAAGCGGAGATCTTGGCCGGGTTCGAAAGCAACTCGAGGACCTTGGATTCACCGAAGTCAGGGTTCGCAGGATTGAAACCAAGAACGAACTGAAAGCCGCCGTCAACCGGACAGTGAGGACACGGTCGGACACGCCCCCGATCGTGCCGACGACGATCACGGCGCCGACGACGTCCGCGGAGTCAACGACCCAGACGAGCACCGGCGACACGACCGACATAACGGTTCCGGACGTCACCGGCCAGTCCCAAGCCGACGCAATCATGAACCTAGAAGGGTCGGGACTCACTCCGAGCGTTGACTTCGAAGATGTGTCCGACATGAGTCAGGACGGGATCGTCGTCACTCAGAGTCCCACGGGCGGCACGGACGCGGCGTCGGACAAGACCGTCAGCATTACGGTCGGGAGATACGTCCGCCCGACCGCGCCGACTCGCGCGCCCACGACACAGGCACCGACATCGGCTCAGCAACCTCGTCAGCCGTAAGAACCGGCAGCCGCGAGGTGCTCGTAGTCGTGCGCCTGGCCGATCAGCCGGTCAGCGGCAGTCAATTAGTGTCACCGCCGTGCGCTCGCCCTTCCGACGACTGAAGGCGTGGGAGGAAACGACGATGGGCGGCCTCTTGTTCAGCGGTTGCCTGCTTGTCGTCGCAGGCGTGGCCATCCTCATATGGGCGGTCGTCGACCCCCAACACCTGCTCGACAGGCCTAGAAGCGTGGTCGCACTCATCGCCGCACCCTTCGCGCTGGTGATCGGCATCAGAAGGCTGCGCCGCGCCGGCGATGCGCCGTAGAGAGACCTCGCCTTTTTTCATCCCCTTCTTCTTGCTCTGTGCCCTTAGCTCATCGAGTTTCCGGCGAAGCGGCTCCGGTACCGGCATCCCTTGATCGAGGGATCGCCCTGTTCAGTCGGACGCTGAATTCTCCGATTCACGTTTGTACAGCGGCACACGAACAAGGAGTCTGCGGCGTGACGACCATTCCCGACGGGCAGTACCTGCCTCGCCTCGATCACTCATTCTTCAGCGAAGAAGCGCGACCGCATCTCGGCGCGGTCCTGCTGAAGAGCAAGTTGCTTCAACCCGAGCAGCTCGACGACGCTCTGAGTCAGCAGGCGGAGAGCGGCAGGCGTCTCGGCGAGATCCTGATCGAGCGTGGCTGGCTCTTCCCGCAGGATCTGGCGCGCGGGCTTGCGACCCAGTATGGGATCGACTACGTCAACATCCAGCATGTCTCGGTCGACCTGCGTGCCGCGGCGCGTCTCGACGCGCAAATCGGTCAGCGGTTGTCTGCGGTTCCGGTTCGCTTTCTCAAGGACGGCGGCGTGCTGGTTGCGGTCGCCGACCCGACGAGCGAGGCGCTCGCCGAGGTTCAGGCGTCGATCAGCGGCACCGTCGCGTTTGCCGTGACGGAACTGGCGGACATCCAGTACGCCTGGCACATGATCCTGCTCGGCCGTCAACCCTGACGAGCCCGGTTCGGCGCGTGCGCGAGTAGCTACCCGCTGCAGTTCTCCTTCGCCCAAGCCTCGATCTCCGCGCTCGCGGCTGTGAGCTTGGCGTTGTCGAGGGTCTGCGCTGCTTCCGCCAGCTTCTGCAGCGTTTCCGGACTCGGCGTCTCGCCGGCCGACAAGTCGACGTCCCCGAGCACGTCGGCATAGGCGCTGAACGACGCGGCGATGGTCCTGAAGGCGTCGCGGATCTCCTCCGGCACCTCATCGGCAAAGTCCTCATAGGCCTTCGCGGTCGCGTCGAGGTCAGGCGCGCCGCTGCCGCTCGAGGCCGCCCCCAGCGCCTGGGAGAACTTCACGGACAGGTCGGTCAGCTCCGTGCAACCTTCGAGAGCCACGTCACCGGTGCTGGTCGTATCGACGCCGCCCGTGTCCGTGCCGGTTGTGTCGGTACCACCGGTCGTGTCCGCGGCGGTCGTGTCGCCGCTCTCGATCGTCGCCGCCGCGTCGCCGTCGCTGCTCGATGAGCTGCCGCCGCATCCCGCTGCCAGGAGCAGTAGCGCTGCCGCCGACACAGCAATCACCATCGTCCGCACGATTCGCCTCTCTTCCGAGCGCTCCAGACGGGAGCTGCTCCCTCGCCTGACCGAAGACCCTACACGGGCGGTCGGCCCGCCTCCGTCAAGCCGCCTGCCGACGTCGCCAGACCGCCGTCACGTAAAGCCCGAGCCCGAGTGCGCTCAAGCTGAAGAACGCAAGCCGGTAGACGCGTTCCCGATCCTCCCACCGCTGTTCGTACGCAACCTCGTCGAAGTCGCGGCACGACGATGGTTTCCCGTGGGCGCAGAACCAGGCCGCCTCTTGCGCCGAAAACTCGACGCCTCGCTTGTGCCGGTGATCAAGCGTCGCCGCCAATGCGACGACCAGTGCGGTCAAGGCGGCCGCGACCGCGAGTCGAACCATGGCCCCAGGATACGAACGCGAGCGTCGAATCACTCGATCGAGTGACTCGACGGGTCCTATCCGCTCAAGCGGTAGGTCCTACCGGCCGATAAAGGGAGCCAGAACGCGTTCCGTGGACCGTGCCGCAGCGTTCCACGTCGAGCCGTCTCACGGGCCGGCGGCGGCCGAATACCACGGCCGCCGCCCACCCTCTTCTCAGCCGAGGTTGCGCGTGCTCGGAAACAGATCCCATGCGCCGTCGTCGCGGCAGCGGGCGCTGTTCCAGTAGCCGGTGGGCGCGTACTTCCGGACGTAGTTGCGTGCCAGCGTCCCGAGATAGTCCGCTCGCCTCGCGCTCAGACCGAGATTCCAGCCGAACACGGGCACCAGCTGCACAGCCATGCAATTCGTCTGCGCTTCGTTGACGACACCGTAGGCATGCAGAGTCTCGTGGATCACGGTGCTGAGAGCCCCGGCTCGGCGGGCATTCGGCTGCTTGGACGAGAGCAGACCTTGCACGTCGGTGCAGATCCCAGGCGCCAGGTGGAGCCACCGAGGTTGGCGGCCAAGCCAGAACCCGAGCAGCTCCGAGTTGCCCCTCCGGGGCTCAGTCCCCTCCGCCGCCAGAACGGAGAGCCAGTCGGAGCGGTTCCAGCAGGCAAACGCGAGCTGGCGCGGATAGCCGAGCCTCTTCATCGTGCGGTAGACGAGCCGGGTGAGCGCCGTGTGCTTCACCGACCGGCGGCCATCGAAGACGGTTGCGCTCGGCAGCGTCGCCGCGGCCGTGATCGTCTTCGTCGAAACGGGCGCGTGCGGGTCCGTGACTGCGGGCGGCGGTGCCGGCGGCAGAGGTGTGGCCTGCTGCACGAGCGAGAAGCTGAACGGACCGGAGATGTGATCCGTCGGGGCCGGAGCGCCGGGATCCTGGCGGACGAAGGCGAGCCACCAGTAGTAGGTATGCCCGGGCTGCAGTTGCGATGTCGAGACGCGAAAGACCCACTTGTTCGCTTCGCCGAAGGGAAGCAGCGAGCCGCTCGAGCAGGAGCCGACGGTGCGTCCCGACGGCGTTCCCGAGGGACTGACCGCCGGACTGTCCGACACCCACACGGAAGATGAGCTGTCCTCGGCGTCCAGGTAGACCACGAGATCGAGCGAGGCCGGCGCCTGCACGTAGCCGGCTGAGCCCGCGGTCACCGTGAAGGACTTTCCGTCCGGCCCTACCCCATAGCCGGCGTCCGCGCGGCCGGCGGCGAGCAGTGCCAGCGCACCGACAGCCAGCATGCAGACCAGGGTACGTCGCGAGAGATGGGCGGCCATCATCGGGGGAATCAACGTAGCCCGCGTTCATTCGACTGGTGTCACCCGAAGGGGTGAAGTCTCGCGAGTCATAGGACTGGCGGCGCGCGAGATGGGCCGAACCGCTCATGGTGGATTGCCGAACCCGCTGTTACTGTCGCCGCGCTAGTCGGCATTCACCAGGATCAAGGGGATTCCATGAAGGTTCGCCATTGCCACAAGCGGGACAGCCGCGGCAGATACCACCTGACCCGATGAGCTGGGGCTACCGCAAGCGCGTCAAGCTGCTCCCGGGGATCAACCTGAACATCCGCAAGCGTTCGGCCGGCCTCAGCGGTGGCCGACGCGGCGCCCGCGCCAGCGCGAGCTCAAGTGGCCGACGTTCGCTCTCGCTGGGGTGGAAGGGCCTCTTCTGGCGGAAGAAGCTCTGAGCGGCTCAACCAAGCGGTTGGGCCAGCTCTTTCTACCAGGACTCTCTACCCCGGATCCTCGTTGTCTAGGTCGGGATACTTCAGTTCGAGGGCCTTCTCCAGCAACTCGCGCCACTCCGGACTTAGCCCATCGAGGATCCTGCCGACTGTCTCGTCCGCGGTCGTGCCGCTGCCCCGGCCCGCGGTGTAGGGCTGTCCCTCGACCGGGAAGACGATGACGATCGCTGGAACGCTCCCGATCCTGTCCCACTCGGGCGTCCGCCACTCGTAAATCGCCGGATCGTCGGGCTCGGACACGGCTGGCGATCCCCGCTCGGCCGCGTGCCTCTGCTTCTCGACGGCTGGGCAGATCCTCCCTTCGCGGGAATACGCGGCCCCTTTCGGTGTCCTAGGGAGCATGGATATCAACGAAGGGGGGAAGTCATGACCGGTAAGAAGCAGCAGAGCGAGCAGGAAGGGCTTCGCGCAGCGACGGCCATCATGCTCCGCGCACTCATCCTCGCCGCCGTCGTCGCGTTCGTCGTTTCGGCAGCGCCCATCGCGTCGGCAGGCCCGTCGAAGAATCCGACACCACGCTGCACGGCCGGAATTACCTATACGGAGTGCGACGACCCTGGGGTGAAGGCCCCGCCCAAGGCGGGTCCGTCGAAAGCGAGGGTCGGCGGGAAGATGCACCTGGAAGGCATCTCGCTGGGTGTCAAGGCGTCTCCGAGGATCATCCTGAACGGCACCGCCGATGACCAGATGTAATGACGCACCGCGCCTCACTCGGCTCCGGTCGGGCGGGGCGACTGCCCGAAGCCGTAGCTCCGGGCGCTATTAGGGCGCGCGGCCCAGCCCACCCGGAAGGACTCGGGTAGGCCACGCGCGCAGCTCCCTCACCGCGTCCGCAGGCCTGGGCCGCAGCAAGCTCATGCGAGGGTCGACGCCCCCACGCTGTACGTCACCGGGTTCGCATTGTTCGCCACGACGGATCCGCCAGACCTCCGGCAGGACGTTGTTCGCAACCAAGTTGGCCGCCGGCGTCGTCTTCCGCGATGAGGCGCAGGCGCTCGAGGATCGGATGCTCGGCGGTGGTAGAAAGTTCTACCCGACTGAACCAACCTCGGATGATCTCACCGCACGTGAAACGGCTCAGCAAGCCGAATCGTAAGACGTCAGACGTGCCATTAGGGAAGGGCCTCTTCTGGCGGAAGAAGCTTTAGGGGCGCGCCGGCCTGCACGCCCCTACCCCTTCTTCGTCGGGCGAGCCGTGCTCGGATGGCTCCGGCCGGGTTTGCGCGCACGCGCTTGCGGAATAGGTGGATCAGAACCGCAAGGCCGTAGCGTTCGGACAAGCCCCCTTTCCAAGGGCTACGCCTAGGCCGCTGGGCGTACGGCTGATTCTCCGACTCTGCGGCCTTGCGGCTCGACCCACGCGCGAGCGTCAGCTGTCGGGCGCGCCACCTGCGCCGGACTCGACTTCGCGGAGCCATTCGATCGCGGCCTCTCGCGAATAGAAGATACGGCCGAGAACGTCTGTCGTGAGGAGCGTCTGGCCCATGCGCGCCAGGCCGAATGCGAACGTGTTGGGCACGACCACCGCGAATGGCCCGAAACGGTGCTGCTCGTCCAGACGGCTGACCAGGTCGCTGATGTCTCTGATGTCCGCCGGCGTGAGCCCGCTGAAATCGAGCGCCGAGTGGTCGTTGATGACCGACGAGCCGGGCTGGAAACGCCCATCGGAGACGATCTCGTTCAGAAACCGCCTGATGCCGGCCGTATCTGCCCGACCAGACGTCGTCACAACGACGTCTGCGTCCGCGCCAAAGTCGATGACGTAGTCCATGCCCCCTCCTCCGAAAGCCCGGGCCGAAGACTATCGAAGCGTCCTCCGCTCAGACAACAACGCGCATCGGGCAGCGGTCGGATACGTTGAGTCCGTGGGTCGTTCGAGGGGTGCGGTACTGGCACTCGTCCTCTTCGTGGTGGGCGCAGCCTCTCTCGCGCTGATCGACGCCACCAGTGGGGGCGACTGGCCGGGCTGGGACGAGGGCTGGGCGCTCGTCGCCTTCCCGCTCGGCGTGCCGCTCGCGCTCTATGTGGGCGCGGGGGTCGCGAAAGCCGAGAGCCCGACGCGCGTCGCGACCATCGGCACGCTCGCAGTCTGGCTCTGGGGAGCAGCGGTCTTCGTGACCTGGCTGGTCGTCGGAGGCTGAGCCGGCGCGCGAACATGAGCGGGCGCGCCCAGCAGGAGCTGCGGCACTCCCACGATGCGATCGGACCTCGAGTGCCGAGCCGTTTCGCAGGGCAGCTCGGGCGGCACGGTCGCAGGGCGCGCCCACCCTCAGAGTAGGCCCTCCGTGACGCAACGAGTCCCCCTTTCGGGTGCCCCGACGCGACCCTCGATCGGGGGACGAATGCGCGGAGGCGCTCTCGGATAATCACAACGTGAGCCCTGCGGCGCTCCCTAACCGACTCCTCGTCCTGTTTTCCGCCCTCGTCTTCGCAAGCGTCTTCATGGCGCTCGTGCTCTTCGAGCGGCCCGGACTGGGCATCGGCCACTTCTTCTACGTCGCGATCGCGCTCCTGGCGCTGGCGATCGGGCCGTGGTACGGAGCCGCCGGCGGGGTTGTCGCGACCGGCCTGTTCTCGCTCGCCGTCACCCTCAACCACGACGTGCCGACGTACGAGCTCGTCACGGTGTCCACGCCGATCCGCCTCGTCACGTACGTCTCGATCGGCGCGCTCCTCGGCTGGTTCGCCTCGCATTACAAGACGGCTCTCGCTGAGCTGCAGGTGCTCGCGGAACGTGACTGGCTCACCGGCCTTCCGAGCATGCGCGGATTCGAGAAGGCGATCGACGGCCGGCTCGCAACAGGGAGGCCGTTCGGGCTGGTGCTCGCTAGCGTCGACGGCTTCGAGAGGATGACCGGCCGCAGCGGCGCCGCCGCTGACGACGCACTTCGGAATGTGGCCGAAGCGCTCGGGAGCGCCCTGCTACCGGAGGACGACATCGCGCGCATCGGCGGCGCCGAGTTCGCGATTCTGTGCACCGCCAACTCGGTGCTGGACGCCTCTCGCTATGCGAACCGGTTGGAGCAGGCGGTCGCACACGCGGCGCATCCCGTCACTGTCGGGTGGGCCGGAAGCCCCACCGAAGGCCGCAATGCGCTCTCGCTCTACCGTGCAGCCGACGAGCGGCTCTACGCGCGCCGCCTGCTGCGGACGCCTCGGCCGGGACCGGCCGGACTGACCAGCACCGCGCCGGTCGATCTCGACTACCAGGCGGTGGCGGTCGGCAGCGTCAGCTCGAAGACCGAGCCGCTCGAAGCCGCCGGGCGGTAGCTGATCTCGCCGCTGTGTGCGCGCGCATAGGAGCGCGCGATCGCAAGCCCCAGACCGGTGCCCGGCACGCTCGATGAACTGGCGGCGCAGCGCGCAAACCGGTCGAAGAGGAGCGGCACGAACTCGACCGGCACACCCGGCCCGTGGTCCTGGACCGTCACGCGCAGAAGCTCTCCCACCTGCCCGGCACTCACCATCACGGGCGGGGCGCCGTACCGGCAGGCGTTCGCGATCAGGTTCGTGACGATGCGGTCGAACGCGTGCCCGTCAACCTCGACCTCGAGCTCCGGATCGACGTCGATCCCGATCGGAACCGACTCGTGCGCGGCCGCGTTGACGATCTCTTCCAGCCGCTCGCGAACCCGCACGCGCTGCGGCTTGATCACGACGGCTTCGGCGTCGAGACGCGAGAGGTCGAGCAACTGCTCCACGAGCGCTCGCAGGCGACGGATCTGCTGGGTCAGCGAAACCTCGAGCTCCACGACCTGGTCCGCGGGGAGCTGATGCTTCCGTTCGGCCAGCGTCTCGGAGAGACCGTAGATCGCGCCGACCGGTGAGCGGAGCTCATGGGCGGCGAGACTCACGAACTGGCTCTTCAGCTCGTCGACGCGCTCGAGCGACGCGCGCGCGGTGCGCTCCTGCGTGAACAGGCGAGCGCGATCGAGTGCCAGGCTCATGAGCGACCCGAGCGCAGTGAGCAGCTTGCGTTCTTCCGCGCCGAAGAACGGCGCGAAGGTGCTCGTCCTGATCACCAGCGTCCCGAACGGAAACTCCAGCCGTCTCACGTCGCCGTTCGGCGTCTCTTCCACCGAGCCGTGCTCGGCGATTCGTGATCCGTCGGCAGCGTCGAGCGCGATGCCGCGCGCGCCGACCATGCGTGCCATCGACGGCAACACTCGTTCGGCGACGTCCTGCTCGCTCGTTGCCGACATCAACTCGCCGATCGCGAGTTGCATCCGCTGCTGCTCAGGCCGCCGCCACAAGAGCCGCAGACCGCTGGGCGGCGCGAAACCAAGCAGGAACGCAACCGCGCTGAGCGTGGCAAGGAGTCCGGCCGCAAGCGCGCGCAGCGAGTCCTCGTCGCCGCCCGCCGCCGCGAGCACGAGCGCGGCCGTGATCGCGGCAGCGGCGATCGCGAGCATGTCCATCCGACGGCGCGCGACGCTTGCCTCCGTCCGGCCGGCGCGCCACAAGCGCCCAGCCACGATCAGCAGCAACAGCGACCAGTGGACGACAAAGAGAATGACGTAGGCGGCGAACCACCACGGCCACGAATCGCCCGTGGCCGGCACGTGCGGCAGGGCGAAGGACGCAGCGACGAGCACGCTCGTGAGCACGTCGATATACGGGGTGAGTGGGCGCTTCGTTGCCTCGAAGGCCACCACAAAGCGATAGAGGAGATACGGGAAGAGCACGAGGCAGGCGAGATCCACGCGCTGGAGCGCCTTCTCGGCGAAGCCTTGTGGCTCGTCCGGCAGCAGCTGTCCGACGACCATCACGGCGACGAGATCGACGAACGCCAGCGCGGCCCACAACGCGGTCGGTGCTCGTTCGCTACTCCATTGGCGGACGCAGACGACGGCGATCGCCGCGAATAACACGAGGTTGACGATCCCGACGAGCTCGACCGCTTGCCGCACTTCGCGTTTCCTTCCTCGGCCGGCCGATCCTACGCCGCCAAGCGCAATGCAACAAGCGCGCGCTCAGTCGGCTGCAGCCGCCCGCGCGTAGATCGCCGCGAGCGCAAGGATGATCAGGCCGTAGAGGATCTGGCGCACGGCCTGCGACGCGTTCAGGATCGTCAGGAGCGAGTCGAGCACCGTCAGGATCAGTGCCCCGAGGATCGTGCCGGCGTACCCGCCCACGCCGCCGAAGATCGAGGTCCCACCGATCACCACCGCCGCGACCGAGGGAAGCAGGAAGGGCGTTGCGATCCCCAGGTCGGCGGCGTCGTTGAAGCCGACCAGCAGGATCCCGGCCGCGGCACTGAGCGTCCCGCAGAGAGCGTAGACGGCGAGCAGGACCTGCCACGTCCGGACGCCCGCCAGACGGCAGGCGATCAGGTTGTCGCCGACCGCGTAGATCAGCCGACCGAAGCCGCTGTAGCGAAGGCCGAGGATGATCAGCGCTGAGATCGGAACCCAGACGAGAAGGCCGTACGGGACATAGGTGAAGAAGCGCTCCGACCCGAGCTTCTTGACGAGGTCAGGTGCGGGCGCGAGGAAACGTGTCTGGGCGTAGATAGTCAGTGCCCCGAGGGTCACCGTGCTCACCCCGAGCGTCATGATCAGTGGGTTGACGCGGAAGATCGCGACCCCGATCCCGTTCACGATCCCGATCCCGAGGCCGGTGGCCAGCGCAACCGCGATCGCCTTCGCAGCGCCGTCGGTTGCGTAGCTCGAGATCATGAACGCCCCTGTCGTGGCCGTCGTCGCCACCGAGAGGTCGACGCCGCCCGTCAGCATCACGAGCGTCTGGCCGGCCGCCATCAGGCCGAGGATCGCCGCGTAGAGGAAGGTCGTCGAGACCTGTTTCGGCGTCAGGAACGCCTCGCTCGACTGCACACGGTTGACGATGTCCGTGGCGACGAAGAGGCCGACGAATACGAGCGTGAGGACGACGACCGGGTTGTCGGAGAAGAGCCGGCGCAGGTCGCGGCCCCGCGTGGGCGTGTCGATCGCCTCGCTCATGGATGCTTCCCGCGCTGCCGCAGTGCGAGGCCGCCGATCATCACGACGAGGACGATCAGCGTGCCCTGGATCACCTGCGCCCAGTTCTGGTCGACGCCCTTCAGGATCATGATCGACTTGACGAGCGTGAGCACGAACGCCGCGGCGATCGGCCCGATCAGGCCGCCGACGCCGCCCACGAGGGCGACGCCGCCGAGCACGACCGCGGCGACGCTGTTCAGCGTGTAGTACTGGCCGGAGAGGGCGTCGCCGATACCGGAGGTCGCCGTCAGGGCGAGGCCGCCCATCCCGGCGAGGGCTCCCCCGAGCGCATAGGCGCCGATTCGCGTTCGCGCGACCGAGACGCCGGAGAGGAAGGATGCGTTGCGGCTCGAGCCGATGGCGTAGAGGGAGAGCCCGGGCTTGTGGCGGCGAATGGGCACCCAGGCCAGGACCACGACGGCGCCGATAAGCACGAGTCCGGTCGGGAGCCAGGGCGTGAACGTGTAGCCGACCGCCAGCTTCGTGAACTCGAGCGGCGCGCCGCCGCCCGGAATCTGCATCACCGCGAGCGCCAAGCCACCCCAGACGAAGAGCATCGCCAGCGTGACGATGATGTCCGCGACGCGGGTGACCGTGATGATCAGGCCGGTCAGTGCTCCGCCCAGGCCGGCTCCGACCACGAGCAGCACGGCGATCAGGATCGACTCCCGGAACGAGACCGCCTGTCCTGAGGTGGCGTCGAACATGTACTTCGCCGAGAGAACGTTGATCAGGCTCATCATCGAGCCGACCGACAGGTCGATCCCGCCCGAGATGATCACGACCGCCTGCGCCATCGCGACGAAGGCGAACGGCAGCGCGTCGATCGCAAGCGATTGAACGTCGAACGTGCCCCACCCCGCAGGAATGGTGCGCCAGTACAGGATCAGGCCGAGGAGGAGCACGTAGACGCCGAGGGTCCACGCGTGGCGACGCGCAAGCCGCCCCCAGCGCAGACGCGGCCGCTCCGGGGCGGCGACGGTCGCGCTCATGCCGCCTCCCTCGCCTGCGGCTCGGTCGCGTGAGGGAAA
>JAXIPI010000202.1:0-3232 GCA_045403015.1 Gaiellaceae bacterium
TTCCGATCACCGCCCCGGCCGCCGGCGCAGTCGTGCGCGGTGTCGTGCCCATCGCCGCCCAGCCGCATGCGGACGGGCAGCCCATCAGCGGTTGGCCGCTGAACAGCATGTACATGACCGTCGACGGCGTTTACGTCGGCGGTAGCGCTTTCCCGCCGTTTCAGTTCTCCTGGGACACGACGACAGCTACGAACGGCATCCACACGATCCAAGCCTGGATGAACTGGATGGACTATGGCGGCACGATGGCCACGAGCTCGATCCAGGTGACGGTCGACAACACGGTCCCGCAGCCGACCGGCTTGACGGCCTCCGTGAACGAGGACGACGTGCAATTGACGTGGGATGCCGCTCCGGCCGGGGTGACGGGCCTCCACCTCCATCGCTCGCTCACCGCCGGCTTCACGCCCGGCCCGTCGAACCTCTTCGCCGCGCTCAACGGCAGCGTCACCGCGTATCTCGACGCCAACCGCCCGGCGGGCACGTGGTACTACCGCCTCGTGGCTGTGGACGTCGGCGGCAACTCGAGCGCGCCCGGCGCGGAAGTCGCCGCCACGGTCGAGCCGGACACGCAGCCGCCGACCGCGCCGGCGAGCCTGTCGGCGAGTGTCACGAACGACGACGTGCAGCTCACCTGGGGCGTCGCCACCGACGACCGGGGCGTCACCGGGTATCGGGTCCACCGTTCGGCAAGCGCAGGCTTCGTACCCGATTCGGGAACGCTCGTAGCGTCTCTCGGCGGCAGCACAACGTCGCATCAAGACGCGAATCGTCCGGTAGGCACCTGGTACTACCGCGTCGTCGCAGTGGACGCCGCCGGGAACGCGGGCGGACTGTCGCCCGAAGCGAGCGCCACGATCGTCGCGCCGCCGGTTCCGACCGGACTCGTCGCCGCCTACGGCTTCGAGGAGGCATCGGGCGCGGCCGCTCTCGACCGCTCCGGCACTGGCAACACGGGAACCCTCAACGGTGCGACGCGTCACGCGAGCGGCAAGTACGGGAAGGCGGTCTCCTTCGACGGTCTCAACGATCTCGTCACGATCGCGGATGCGAGCTCGCTCGACCTGACGGCCGGCATGACGCTCGAGGCCTGGGTCTTCCCGACTGCCTCGACCACCTGGCGTACCGTCCTGCTGAAGGAGCGACCCGGCGGCCTCGCCTACGCGCTCTACTCTGCAACTGACACAGGCCGGCCAGGCGCGTTTGCCGACACCTCCGCCGAATACGACGCACGCGGCACCACCAATCTCGCGCTCTCGACCTGGACCCACATCGCCGGCACATACGACGGTTCGACGTTGCGGTTCTACGTCAACGGCGCCCTGGTCGCCAGCCGGGCGGTCAGCGGCAACCTGAAGGTGTCCGCGGGGGCGTTGCAGATCGGCGGCAACAACGTCTGGTCGGAGTGGTTCGCCGGCCGGATCGACGAGGTGCGCGTCTACAACCGCGCCCTCACCGCTGCCGAGAACGCCACCGACCGGGACACCCCGGTCGGCGCGCCCTAACCGAGCTGGCCGCGCGCCTCGCGGAGGCGGCGGCCGAAGTGCCGTGCCGCCTGCTGGGCGCGGATCTGCCCGCGGGCAGCCGCATCGCTGCACGGCGCCTCACGGCGCACGACAGCGCCGAACCAGCCCCAGAGCATCGCGAGCGCTGACGGCTCTCGCCGCGAATGCCACAGAGCACGCAGGAGCAGATAGGACGGGCGGTACCCCATGTAGTGCGCGGCACTGCCCTCGGCGGCGCGGGCGCGCCAGGCCGAGCCGTCGCGGCGGCCGCGTGGGCGATGGTGGCGGAAGAACAGCCCCGGAACCGGGTGCACGTGCCAGCCCGCGAGCACGGCACGCGCCTCGTCGATCCCGTCCCACCCCATGTGCGGCTCGAGGGGTTGGATCGCCTCCCAGCAGGCAAGCCGGTACGTCCTGCACTGCCCGGCGATCGTGGAGCGCGTGAGCGGACGAGGGCGCCAGCGGCCGTCGAGGAGCTCGCAGCGCGTTCCGCTCGCCATCCCGAGCCGCGGGTCGGCGTCGAACGCCGCCAGGAGCTGCTCGAAGTAGTGCGGCGGTAGCGTCACGTCCGCGTCGAGCTTGGTCACGAGCTCGACGGGTCGGGGAACGGCGCGCAAGCCCTCCTGGAAGCTCAGGAGGTCCCTCCCCTGTCGCCGGCCCTGGCGCAAGCCGGCCTCGATGCGGCCCGACTGCACGAGGACGATCCACGGATGCCTGCGCGCGAGCTCTGTCGCCACCTCGGCCGTCGCGTCGCTCGACCCGTCGTCGACGATCACCCAGCACGCGGGCGGGCGCGTCTGGCCGACGACGGCCGGCGCGAGCACTGCGAGGCTGTCAGCCTCGTCGCGAGCGGGTGTGATCAGCGCGTACACGGCTCACGACGGCGCCACGAACCACGCGTAACGCGCGTTCAGGCGGCGGACGAAGGGAATGCGCACAATCACTTTCTTGACGGCTGCGCGGCGCGTTTTCTTCCTGGCACGCGCGGCCCAGAACGCGTCCTTCTCGGGGTTGTGGACGCCGTAGTACTCGCCGCCGGTGTGGTGCACCTTCAGGTCGGCGAGGACCGCAGCCCGGTAGCCGAGCTTGCGGATGTCCTGGACGTACGTTGCGTCCTCCGTCCAGAAGACGGCCTTCGGACGCGGGCGGAATCCCCCGACGCGCTCGTTGAGCTCGCGCGAGGTGATCGCGCACGCGCCGCCCACGGGCCCGAACAGGAGGGGCACGCCGTTCACTTCGGCGGACTCGTACTCGTAGACGCGATAGCGGCAGTGCGTCGCGACGTCGTGCGGATCGTCCTCCAGGTCGGCTGCCAGGAAGCCGATCTCGGGCAGTCGCACGTATGCGTCGAGCAGGCGTGCGTCCCAGTGCTCCGGCGCTCCAACGACGTCGTCGTCGAGCTCGGCGAGGTACGCGGCGCTCGTCAGTGCGAAGGCCCGCGAATAGGCGTTCTGCCCGATGTTCTCCTCGTTGTGCACGACCGTGATGCGTGGGTCGTCGAGGGAGTCGAGATACGCGCCTGTCCCGTCGGTCGAGCCGTTGTTCCAGATCACGATCTCGCGGGTCGTCGGAGAGACCTTGGCCAGCACGTTCTGGACGCACTGTCTGAGCAAGTGGACGCGGTTGTGCGTCAGGACGACGACGGCGATGCTGGTGTCGGCGGCGGCCATGGCAGCCGCCCCTCAGGAAGGGGCGACGAACCAGTTGAAGCGGGCGTTCAGCCGGCG
>JAXIPI010000285.1:0-5729 GCA_045403015.1 Gaiellaceae bacterium
TGGAACAGGTCGGGCAGAGGCTGCTGCCTCTGGTCGCGGGGATGGCGGCGACGAGGCAGGGGCTGCTGGAGTGGGTCCACGACTTCGGGCTCAAGGCCCTGGACGAGCTGATGCGGGACGACGCGGCGAGGATCGTCGGAGAGAAGGGCAAGCACCGAGGGGATCGAACGCACCACTACTGGGGCAAGACCAGGTCGGAGCTGACCTTCGGCGGGCGGCGGATCAGCGTTGAGAAGCCGCGGGTGCGGAGCAAGGACGGCCACGAAGCGGCGTTGCCCGCGCTTGAGGAGTTCCGGGATCGGGACCCGCTGTCGGAGCGGGTGATGAACCAGCTGCTCTTGGGTGTCTCGACGCGAGGCTATGACGCAAGCCTGGAGCCACGGCCGTCTGGAGTGAGTGCGCGGGGCAGCAGCAAGAGCTCGGCGAGCCGGTCCTTTGTGGCGAAGACAAGGCAGCGGCTCTCTGCCTCTCTGGATCGGCGGCTGGACGAACTGGATCTGATCGCGCTGCTGATCGACGGCGTCGAGGTGGCGCGGCAGACCGTGGTGGTGGCTCTCGGTATCACGAGTGACGGGACCAAGGTGCCGCTGGGTCTCGCCCAGGGCTCGACCGAGAACGGCGCGCTGTGCACGAGCCTGCTCCAGGGCCTCTTGAGCCGTGGTCTCAAGGTCGAGGACAAGCTGCTCTGTATCATCGACGGCGGGAAGGGCATCCGAAAGGCGCTGGACGATGTCTTCGGAGACCGAGCGGTGATCCAGCGCTGCCAGGTCCACAAGCAGCGGAACCTTCGGGAACATCTGCCCGAGGAACGCCACGCCTACGTGCTCTCCACGATGCGCGATGCCTACCGCGCCGCCACTGCGGACACCGCGCGCAAGAAGCTCCGCGCGCTCGTGTCCTGGCTGGAGAGCAACGGCCACGAGGACGCTGCGGCCAGCCTGCGCGAAGGCCTCGAGGAGACGCTCACGGTCCTGAAGCTCGATCTACCGCTCACTCTTCGCCGCACGCTCGCCACCACCAACTGCATCGAGAACCTGGTCGGCTCGATCCGCCGCGTGACTCGCAACGTGAAGCGGTGGCGCGGCGGCGACATGATTCGGCGCTGGGCGGGCCTCGGCCTCTTCAACGCGGCCAAGCGCTTCCGGCGCATCAAGGGCTATCGCGAGATGCCCAAGCTCATCACTGCGCTGCGGAACGTCGAGGCCAAGGTCGAGGTCGCGTGATCCGTAAGTACGGCAAATCCGGTCGACCTCCAGATCGTCCAAGTCCGCTTGCGTTGATCCTGGGGCATTCTGGTGCGTTGTCGATCTCACTGTCGCCTCTCGAGAGGCTCATTCGTCGGCGAGGAGGTCGCGAACAGATCGTTGACATCGAAGCCGTCGTCAGACAATCTTCAAGCGCCGCCGCTGCTCAATTCTCAACAGCGCGCGGGACATCCCCCGTTTGTCTCCTGCTGCGCTTCGCCCAGACTCAAAGCGGCAAGCAGCCGCATCAGCTCACCCTTACAGACGTCGATGCGTCACTGGTCGGCGCGTTTCTCAATCACCTCGAGACCGACCGCGGTGTGAGCATCCGGACCCGTAATGCTAGGCTGACCGCCATCCGGTCACTGTTTCACTTCGCCGCATACCGGCATCCCGACAACGCCAATCTCATTCAACGCGCGGCGCTCGAGCTGCCCCTGCAACAGCTGCCGTGGCGAGAGTCCTAAGCGGTTCAACAGTCTGGCCGGAGCTGCCCGAGCGGCAGCCGCGGCAGGAAACCCGGCTCGTGCGGCGGAGCTCTCCGCGGAGCTGGTCGCCATGGTCGTGCCCGATGCGCAGCGGCCCGAACTGATGGACGCGCGGCGGCTGGCGCCTGCGCGGGACTGAACAAGAAGGGCCTCCAGCACCGTAGGCGTCGCTCTCGCCTCACTCATCCCCCGATTTCGAGAGTATCTCGTGCCATGGCTGGTCCCAAGAACAGCCGAATGACACGTTTCGAAGCAGGCCTACGCGTCCGGAATGACGGCAGAACCGATTTCCGGAGGGCTCGATGCGTGGACTGCGCTTGTGGGTGTGTGCGGCGTCACTGTTGGGGCCGGCCCTGTGCGGGGCCGACACGCTCCACGTAGACGCAGACGGCCAGATCAACTTGGCGGCGCCGGCCGCAAAAGGCGGAGCCGGGGTGACGCTGCACGTCCGCAGCGGGCCGCCCGGCGCGACCTTTATCGGCTTTGCGCGCTTCGACCTGCAGCCCCTGCCCGCCGGCGCAGCGGTAGAGCGGGCCACGCTGCGGCTGTGGGTCAGCTCGGTCGTCAAGGCCGGTGGGATCGAAGTGGTCCCGGCGACGACGCCCTGGTCCGAGGCGACCTTGAGCGCGCAAACCGCGCCTTCCCTCGGTACCGCCGTCGGAGGCTTGGCTGTCGCTGCCGCCTCGGCAAAGCACTACGTAACCGCGGACATCACACCGCTGGTCCAAGCGTGGATCTCCGGCGCCGTGGTGAACAACGGCATCGCCTTGCGCGCCAACCCCGGCGTCGACGCGTTCTTCGACACGAAGGAGAACACGCTTTCGAGCAAGGGCCCGGAGCTGGAGCTGGCCCTGGTCAGCCAGGGACCGCAAGGCGTGCCCGGCCCTCCTGGGCCGGCCGGCCCTCCTGGCCCTCCGGGTGCAGACGGAGCGCCTGGAGCGCAAGGCTCCGCTGGGCCCGCGGGACCCACGGGAGTCAGTCTCAATCCCCAGCGCTTGGCGACCCTGGCCTGGTACGCCGCCAACACGACCTATGCAGACGTGCCGGCCGGTGCCAACCCCAACGCCCTCGCCTTCGACGGCGCCAATATCTGGCTCAGCAACTCGGCGGCCAATTCGGTCACGAAACTCAGGGCGAGCGACGCAGCCAACCTCGGGACGTTCCCGGCCCCGGGCGGGCCGTACAGCCTGGCCTTCGACGGCGCGTATGTGTGGGTCGCGCTGCTGAGCTCCAACAACGTGCTGCGGCTGCGCCCCAGCGACGGCCTCGGGACAGGAACCTTCGCTACGGGCGCAGGCCCGATCGCCGTGGCGTTCGATGGGACCTGCATCTGGGTCGCCAACTACTACACCCACGACGTCACCAAGCTGCGGGCCAGCGACGGCGCCAACCAGGGCAGCTTCCCCGTCGGCACCAACCCGAGCGCCATCGCCTTCGACGGCAGCAACATCTGGACCGTCAACAGCGGCAGCAACAACATCTCCAAGCTCAGGGCCAGCGACGGGGCCAACCTCGGCACCTTCGTCATCGGCAACCTGCTCGGCGGCATCGCCTTCGACGGCGCCAACATGTGGGTGACCCACAGCGCCGGCCTGATCTCCAAGCTGCGGGCCAGCGACGGCGCCAACCTCGGCAGCTACGGGCTGAGCGGTGCCGGCA
Organism: Gaiellaceae bacterium; assembly: GCA_045403015.1. Classification (GTDB taxonomy): domain Bacteria; phylum Actinomycetota; class Thermoleophilia; order Gaiellales; family Gaiellaceae; genus Gaiellasilicea. The sequence continues at coordinate 3,392 of JAXIPI010000285.1, forward strand.
CGGCCGTGGCCTTCGACGGCTCGAACATCTGGGTGGCGACCATCACGAGCACGCTCACCAAGCTGCGCGCGAGCGACGGCGCCTACCTCGGAACGTTCGCGGTGGGAGGTGACCCGCGGGGGCTGGCCTTTGACGGTCTGCGCATCTGGTCGGCCAACTACGCTGCGAGCTCGGTCTCGAGACGCTGAACGGCGGCGATCAGACGTCCAGTGTTGCGTGAACGCGTATGCCGGCGATGACGACTCTGAAGGAGGACTCGATGCGTGGAGTGCGGGTTGTGATGATGGCCGCGGTGACGTCGGGATCGGCCCTGGCCGGGGCGGACACCTTGTCGGTGGACGCCGATGCCCAGACCAACTCGGCCGCCGTGAATGCCAAGGGTGGTGCGCTGGTCAACATGTACGTGCACAACGGCCCGCCAGGGGGTACTTTCAGGGGCTTCATGCGCTTCGACCTTCAGGCGCTGCCGCCAGCCGGCCTCACGATCGACAAGGCCACGCTGCGGCTGTGGGTCAGCGCGGTGACCAAGGAGGGCCTGGTCGCCGTGGCTCCCGTCCTGGGCCCGTGGAACGAGTCGACGCTGACGGCTGGCACCGCTCCCCCCATCGACGCCCCGTTCACTGCGTTCCAGGTCGACAAGTCGATGCTCAAGCACTATGTGTCGGTGGACGTCACCCCGCTGGTCCAGGCCTGGGCCACGGGCCAATTCACCAACCAGGGCCTGGCGTTGGTGGGAGGCGACGCGACGGTCGCGGTCCGCTTCGACACCAAAGAGAACACGCTCTCGAGCAAGGGCCCCGAGCTGGAAGTGGTGCTCATCAGCCAGGGGCCGCAGGGACCGCCCGGGCCTCCGGGGTCGCCCGGCCCTCCGGGCCCGGACGGCGCACCGGGAACACAGGGGCCGGCTGGGCCGGCAGGCCCCCAGGGTCCTCCGGGTGCCCGCCTCAACCCCGCCCGCGTCGCGCGGCTCGCGTGGTACGAAGGAAACCAGGCCCTGGAAAACATCTACGGTGTGCCCGGTAGCCTGTGGGGCCTGGCTTGCGACGGCACCCACATCTGGGCCGCGCGGAACAACAGCAACAGCGTCGTCAAGGTGCGTATCAGCGACGGAGCCAATCTCGGGAGCTTCACGGTGGGCAACTCCCCTCGCGGCGTGGCGTTCGACGGCACCTACGTCTGGGTGACCAGCGGCAGCGCCAACACGGTCACCAAGCTCAGAGCCAGCGACGGAGCCAACGTCGGAACCTTCACTGTCGGCTCAGCCCCCGCCGGGATCGTCTTCGACGGTGCCAACATCTGGGTGGCGGATATCCTGGGGGGCGTGACCAAACTGAGCGCCAGCGACGGCGCCAACCTCGGGAGCTTCTTCGCGGGCAACGGCCCGACGGGGATAGCGTTCGACGGGACCAACGTCTGGGTCGGGAGCTACTTCGGCAGCAGCGTGACGAAGCTGCGGGCCAGCGATGGCGCCAACCTCGGCACCTTCTCGGTCGGCAGCAGCCCGATCGCCCTGGCCTTCGACGGCGCGAACATCTGGGTCGTGAACCAAGGCAGCAACAACGTCAGCAAGCTGCGGGCCAGCGATGGCGCCAACCTCGGCAGCTTCTCGGTCGGCACGCAGCCCAGCGCGATCGCCTTCGACGGCTCCGCCATCTGGGTCGCCAACGAGATCAGCAGCGACGTGACGAAGCTGCGGGCCAGCGACGGCGCCGACCTGGGGACCTACGGGGCCGGCACCAGCCCGGCCGGGCTGGCCTTCGACGGCACGAACATGTGGATCTCGAACTACGGCAGCAACTACCTCACAAGGAGGTGAGGGCGCCACCCGAACCAAACAGACCGGCGCCGGGCCAGACGGCCATCCAGCATGCGCTGGATGGTCGTTCTCACTTCTTCGGAGAGCCGATTGACGAGGATGACGTCGTCGGCCGCCTCCGGCCCGCAGCTGGCGGTCGGCAGCGGGTCCGCGAACTCGATCGACCAGCGGGTCGGCAGCGGCACGACGCCCAGCGGCCCCAGCAGCGGGAACGTGGGGGTGAGCGGGAAATACGGCAGGCCCAGCGCCCGGCCCACCCAATCGGCACGTGCCAGCACGGGATGGATCTCCTCGGCGCCCTCCACCGCGCAGGGAATGATCGGCGCTCCGGTATGCAGGCAAGACGCACGAAGCCGCCGCGTCCGAAGCGCGCCAGCTTGTAGCGCTGCGCGAAGGGCTTGCCGATCCCCTTCACGCCTTCCGGGAACACGCCCACCAGCTGCTGCTCGCGCAGCAGCCGCTCCCCGTTCTCCTGTGAGGCGCGGACCGCCCCGCTTTGCGCCAGCAGCGGCGCCAGGAAGG
>JAXIPI010000460.1:0-6303 GCA_045403015.1 Gaiellaceae bacterium
CTCGCGCTCGAGCAGGAGAAGCGTGTCACCGACCAGATCTCGGATCTTGCGAAGCTCGCGCGAACGGAAGGCGACCTCGTGGGCGAGCAGTTCCTGCACTGGTTCTTGCAGGAGCAACGCGAGGAGATTTCGTCGATGGCCGCGCTGCTGACCGTCGTCGAGCGCTCGCGCGACAACGTGATGCTGATCGAGGACTTTCTCGCGCGCGAGGCGGTCGGGGACGAAGGCGCCGATGCGGCGGCGCCGGCCGCTGCAGGCGGGGCGCTTTAGCCTCTAGGCCAGAGTGGGGATGGCGGAGCGGACGTGCTCCGCGACCGCTTCCATCTCGACCGCCGCGCCCGTCACGTCCTTCAGCAGCTCGTCGGCGTTCGGCTGCTGCCCGAGCTCCCACAGCTCTTTCAGGAGCGAGCCCGCCTCGCGGCGGCGGAACCAGTCGCTGCCGAACTCTTCGCGCATGAACGTCGTCATCTGCGCAGAGAAGGCCCAGGCGCGGAGGTATGACGTGACGTAGTAGCTCGAGTCGAGGTCCGAGAGGTAGTCGGTCGGGCTCGGCAGGACCTTAAGCGCGTCGCCGAGGAGCTCGACGTAGCGGCTCTGCATCTGCGTCGGGTCGGGCGCGGCGTGGAACTCGATCTCGTAGAGGAGCTTCGCGCAGTAGCGGCGGACGTAGAAGAGAAGCTGCACCGCGCCTTCCGCCGCGAAGGTCTCCGGCCGCGGGAAGTCGAGCATGCTCGAGAGCCAGTTGCGGTCGTCGATCAGGTGGTCGAAGAGCATGGCCCAGCCTTCGGTGACGGCGTTGTCGCCGAGCCGCTTCTCCTCCATCTTCAGGTCGGGGCTCGTGAAGGCGAAGTGCTCGGTGTGGCCAGCCTCGTGGAAGAGCGCGTACCAGTCGTCCGGGCCACCCTGCGGCTGGATCACCAGCATCACCTTGCCGGGGATCTCGATCGGCGCGCAAAACGCGCGCGGGCTCTTCGTCGGCCGCTCCTCCACGTCGAGGTGGACGTTGTCCTGGGCATCGAGGTCGACGCCGAGGTTCGAGAGCGTGCCGCGCAGCGCAGGCACCATCCGGTCGGCCGGGAAGGCGGCGTCCCAGGTGGAGCCTCGGAAGAACCGCCGCACGTCGTAGCGCTCCGCCTCCGAGAGCCCGATGCCGACGCGCTCGCGCAGCACCCGGTCCATCGACTCCTCGTACAGCCGCTCGGTCGAGTCGAGAAACGCGCGACAATGCGACGCGAGCCCTTCGAGGTCGTACTGGAAGCGATCGCGGTAGAGGTTGAAATAGGTTGGCGCGCCCAGCTCCGGAACCGCCCGCTGAGTGAGGTGCGCGGCCTCGAGGTAGAGCGGATTCAGATGCTCCTCGGTCAGATCGTTCCGCGCCTCTTCGAGCCGTGCCCGCGAGTCCCGGTCGGCGGTGTTCGCGATCGTCGGTGGCAGCATCCGATAGCCGACCGTCTCGCCGTCGTGCTGCGTCTCGAGCTTGGTCTCCAGCTCCGCAATCTTCTCGGCGTGCTCGCGCGTGAGCTCGCCGAAATACCCCTCGCAGCCGAAGCGGAAGAGCTCCAGGTTCGTGCGGCCGTCGACCGCCTCGCCGAGCCGCTTGATCGTCTCGAGGTCGGTGAGATCAGCGTGCCGCTCGTAGATCGCGCGCAGCTCGAAGTCCGGCTTCAGGCCGGCGTAGTGGAGGTAGTACTCCTCGTCGAGCTCGGCGATGAAGCGGTCGGCGCCGGCGCGGTAGCCGTCGAGCTCACGGTCACTGAACGATCCCTCTCCCACGCGGCCTAGGATACGCGCCGTGCACGAACTGAGAGTGAAAACCGAACGCCGGAGCCAACTCGTCGACATCACGCGGCAGGTGGAGGCGGCACTCGGTGAGCTCAACGGCGCAACGGCGGCTCTCGTCTATGTCCCGCACACCACCGCAGGCGTCACGATCAACGAACATGCCGACCCGGCCGTCGCGCGCGACTTCGAGACCGCGCTCGAGCGGATCGTCTCCGAGGACTGGCCGTGGCAGCACATCGAAGAGGGCGAGGAGAACGCGCCCACGCACATCCGCGCGGCGTTCATGGGCTCCGACGTGCTCGTCCCGGTCCGTGACGGCCGCCTTGCGCTCGGCACCTGGCAAGGGATCTTTCTCTGTGAGTTTGACGGCCCCCGGGAGCGGTCGGTCTACGTCACCGCGCTTTCGTGATCGAGGTCTCGCACCTCACGAAACGGTACGGACGCGTCCTCGCCGTCGACGATCTCTCCTTCCGAGCTGAGCCCGGCCGCGTCACGGGTTTCCTCGGGCCGAACGGCGCCGGCAAGACGACCACTCTGCGCGCTCTCGTGTCGCTGCTCCACCCTACGAGCGGCGACGCGAGGATCCTCGGACGCCACTACCCGGAGCTCGCAGATCCCGTCCGCACCGTCGGTGCGATCCTCGAGGCCAACGCATTCCACCCGGGACGCACAGGACGCAACCATCTCCGCACGATCGCGACGGCCGGCGAGATCGACAACGCGCGGGTCGATCAGGTTCTGGAGCTCGTCGACCTGACTGCGGCCGCGAACCGGCGCGCAAAGGGCTACTCGCTCGGGATGAAGCAGCGCCTCTCGCTCGCCGGTGCGCTCCTCGGTGAGCCGCAGGTACTCGTACTCGACGAGCCGGCGAACGGGCTCGACCCGCAGGGCATCCGCTGGCTCCGCGACTTCCTCCGCTCCCTCGCGGGCGAGGGACGCACGGTGCTCGTCTCCAGCCACGTGCTCACCGAGATGGCGCAGCTTGCCGACGACGTCGTGATCATCGCCAAGGGTCGCCTCATCAAACAGGCACCGATGGCCGAGGTGCTGGCCACCGGCAGCGGACGCGCGACGCGTGTGCGAACGCCGGACCGCGACCGGCTCGCGGCCGCGCTCGTCCGTGCCGGCACCGAGGCTCAGCTCCTGGGCGACGACGGGCTTGCCGTCGATGCTCCGCCGGCAACGGTGGGCGAGGTCGCCGCGGCCGAGCGAATCGTCCTCCACGAGCTCGTGGCCGAGTCGGAATCGCTCGAGGACATCTTCCTCGAGCTCACGGAGGGGGCGAGCACACCCTCGTGAGGCTCCTCGCGTCAGAGCTCGTGAAGCTGCGGACCGTCCGTACGTCGTACATCCTGCTGCTCGGGACGGTCGTGATCAGCGCCGCCGCGGCGGCCGGATTCGTGGGCTCGGGCTCGGTCGACAGAGCCGACGAGGACCCCGCGCTCAGGCTGGCCCAAGCAGCGAGCTTCGGAAACCTGTTCGTGGCCGTGATCGGGATCCTGATCGTCACCAACGAGTACCGGCACGGCACGATCATGACCACCTTCCTCGCGGAGCCGCATCGTGTCCGCGTCCTCGTTGCGAAGCTAGCGGCGGCCGGGATCGCTGGGTTCGTGTTCGCCGCTGCAGCAATCACGGTCTCGGCTGCTGTGGCTCTGCCGTGGCTCTCGGGGCGAGGAGAGTCGCTGCAGCTGGACGGCCAGGCTCTCGAGGCCGTCGGCCGGGTGCTGCTCGCGTTCGGCCTCACGGCCGTCTTCGGCGCGGCCGTGGGCGCGATCGTCCAGAGCCAGGTCGGCGCGATCGTCGGCTGGTTCATCTGGATCCTGGTCCTCGAGTCGTTGGTCACCGTGATCGCGGGCCTCGTGTTCACGGACGTCGGCGAGCCTGACCCGATCTCCAAGTTCCTGCCGGGTTCGTCGCTCGGCGGCATCGTCGGCGGCGAGGGCAACGAGTTCCTGCTCAATGGCGGTGGCGCCGTGCTGCTCGCGGTCGGCTACGCGATCGGTCTGTCCGCGCTCGGGGCTCTCTCGATCACCCGCCGCGACCCGTAGTTACCGGTAGCTACCCTCATCCAGTGGCCGCGCCGGTGAAGATGGATGAGGAGGTAGAGCTCCAGGTCGACTCGCTCGCCTACGGCGGGAACGGCGTCGCCCGGCTGGACGGGTTCGTCGTCTTCGTCCGCAGAGGGCTGCCGGGCGACCGGGTCCGGGCGCGGGTGACGAAGGTGAAGCGGGGGTTTGCAGAGGCGCTCGCGACCGACGTCCTCGAGCCGTCGCCGCACCGCGTCGAGGCTCCGTGCGCTCACTACCCCGTGTGCGGCGGCTGCCGCTTCCAGGACATGGACTACGCCCTCCAGGTGGCGGCGAAGGAAGATCAGGTTCGCGACGCACTCAAGCGGATCGGCGGCATCGCCGAGCCGCCGCTCGAGCCGATCCTGCCGGCCGACTCGCCGTTCTTCTATCGCAACAAGATGGAGTACTCCTTCACGCAGACGCCCGACGGCCCCGCGCTCGGCTTCCACAAGTCCGGGCGCTGGGACGAGGTGCTCGAGATCGAGAAGTGCTGGCTGACGACCGACCTCGGCAACTCGATCCGGAACGCGGTCCGTGACTGGGCGCGCGAGGAGAACCTCGTCGCCTACAACCAGGCCGAGCACACCGGCTACCTCCGCCATCTCGTCGTCCGCGAGGGTCGCAACACCGGCCAGGCGCTCGTGGTGCTCGTCACCGGGCCGGGGGAGAAGTTCGAGCGCGGCTACTTCGTCGAGGTGCTCAAGCGCTTCCCGGAGGTGCGCTCGATCCACTGGGCGGTGAACGACACGCCCTCCGAGGTGACGAACCTTCCCTCGACGCTGCTCTGGGGCGAGGACGCGATCGAGGAGGAGCTGCTCGGCCTTCGCTTCCGCGTCCGTCCGAACGCATTTCTGCAGACGAACACCCAGATGGCGGAGAAGCTCTACGGCCTCGCGATCGAGTACGCCGCGCTGACGGGAACCGAGACGGTCTACGACCTCTACTGCGGCACGGGCACGATCGGCATCTCGATGGCGCGGAACGCGCTGACCGTCTGGGGCGTCGAGATCTCGGAGGAGTCCGTCGCCTGCGCGCTCGAGAACCTCGAGCTGAACGGGATCGGCAACGCGGCATTTTTCGCTGGCAACGTCGGCCAGTCGCTCGAGGAGCTCGCCGAGCGGGCCGGGCGGCCGGACGTGGTCGTCGTCGACCCGCCGCGCGCCGGCCTGGCGGGCAAGGCACTGAAGCGGACCGGCTCGCTCGGGGCGGAGCGGATCGTCTACGTCTCGTGCAACCCGACGACGCTCGCATCAGATGTGAAGGTGCTGCGCGCCGAGCACGGCTATGAGCTCGCCCGCGTGCGGCCGGTGGACATGTTCCCGCACACGCCGCACGTCGAAGCGGTCGCGCTCCTCACGCGCACCTGACGGGGCTCATCGTCTCGCTGCTTAGACGACCCGCCGCAGCGACCAGACGAGCACGAACAAAAGCAGCAGTGCTCCGCCAAGAGCGACGGTCGCCGTACCACCGAGCATGAGAACGCTTGACACGATCTCGGCTCTTGGAAGAGGCTCTTCCGGCCGGGCGGAAGGCGAGATACCGCGTTTGAAGCGGCGAATCATGATCGAGGAGCCTGTGAGGGCGCTTGCGATCCCAATCACGATGACGAGCAACGGAATCGCCAGGTAGATCACGCTGCAAGTGTGATCAGGCGCGACCCATATCGCCAGTCCTTTAGCGCCAGATTGCGCCGAGCCGGTCGCCGTGCCCGGCCGGGACGGCCTGCGCCTTGCCCGCCGAGTAGCGGGCCGCCGTCCACGCTCCGACGGCGGCGTCGAGTAGGTCCGCCTCCGGGATGCCGCGGACGGCTCCGGGCAGCTTGATCCCTGCGTCAGCCAGGATCTCCCGCCGCCGCTCGAGCCCTTCCGGCGTGTGCTTCGACTCGAACACGTGCGACCCGGAGAGCTCGCAGAACGACACCTCAGGGTGCATCTCGATTACCCGGTCGTCTACCTCGGCGAGCGCGTGGACCTCGAGGATCTTCTTGCCGAGCGCGAAGGCCTGCTGAGAGAGGCCCTTGCCCGTGATCGTCCGCGTGATCTCGTTCGCCTCCGAGAACGTGCGAGCCTCGAGGGCTGCGCGCGGCGGGGTCGGAAAGACGCTGCTCGCGCGGCTGCCGCCGACGAACGCACGGGCGGCAGCATCCGCCGCGCGTGCACCGAGCCCCGGCGGGTCGATTGGAATGTCGACCGCGATCACCTGCGCCCGGAGCGACAGCACCTCGGCGAACGTGACATGGATCGAGACCTCGACGTCGCCGCTGGGGTCGAGTGAGACTGCCACCCAGCCCTTGCGGTAGCCGTCGACACCGGCGACGAGCACGCTCGCCTCGACCTGTGGCCGCTGGCTCGGCGCCGCCGGCGCGGCCGGCTCGAGACGCGGGGCCGGGACGGAGTTGCGAAAACCGAGCAGGACGAGCCGTGCGAGCGCGACGTTCATCGCCTCGGGA
>JAXIPI010000388.1:0-19205 GCA_045403015.1 Gaiellaceae bacterium
CCACGGGCTACCCGCCCGCGGGCTCCCTGCGTCCTTGCCTCGGAGCGAGCATCGCACCTCGGCGACGAGCGACACTTCACCAAACCCTCCTAGTAGGCGCGCTAGGCTTCTCCTCGACACTTTCGAGGAGGCAGGACATGACTGAGCTGGCGACCCCGCCCACCGAGCAGAAGCAAGGACTCACGCGCATCAGCCACTGGATCGGCGGCACGAGCGTCGCCGGCACGTCCGGCCGGACGAGCCCGGTCTACAACCCCGCGCTCGGACAGCAGTCCGGCGAGGTCGACCACGCGACGGTGGACGAAGTCGGTGCCGCTGTGGCGGCCGCCAAGGCCGCCTTCCCAGCCTGGCGCGCCACGTCGCTCGCCAAACGTGCCGAGCTGATGTTCGCGATCCGCGAGCTCCTGCACGAACGGCGCGAGGAGATCGCACGCATCCTCACTGCCGAGCACGGCAAGGTGCTCTCCGACGCGATGGGCGAGGTCACGCGCGGGCTCGAGGTGATCGAGTTCGCCTGCGGGATCCCGCACCTCCTCAAGGGCGGCATGTCCGAGCAGGTCTCGACCGGGATCGACGTCTACTCGATCCGGCAGCCGCTTGGCGTGGTGGCCGGAATCACGCCCTTCAACGTCCCCGCGATGGTGCCCATGTGGATGTGGGGACCCGCGCTTGCGTGCGGCAACACGTTCGTGCTGAAGCCCTCCGAGAAGGATCCATCGGCCTCGGTCTGGACGGCCCAGCTGCTGAAAGAGGCAGGTCTTCCCGACGGAGTCTTCAACGTCGTGCACGGGGACAAGGTCGCGGTCGACGCGCTGCTCGAGCACGAGGGCGTCGCGGCGGTGAGCTTCGTCGGCTCGACCCCGATCGCGCGCTACATCTACGAGACGGGCACGCGGCACGGCAAGCGCGTGCAGGCGCTCGGCGGGGCGAAGAATCACATGATCGTCCTCCCGGACGCCGACATCGACATGGCCGCCGACGCGGCCGTGAGCGCCGCCTACGGCTCTGCCGGCGAGCGCTGCATGGCGATCTCGCAGGTCGTCGCCGTCGGCGACGCGGGCGACAAGCTCGTCGAGGCGATCAAGCTGCGCCTGCCGAAGATCAAGGTCGGCAACGGCCTCGAGGAGGGGGTCGAGATGGGCCCGCTCGTAACGCGCGAGCACCGCGACAAGGTTGCCTCGTACATCGAGGGTGGAGCGGAGCAGGGCGCGACGGTGGTCGTCGACGGGCGCGAGACCGCTCTCGAGAGCGACGGATTCTTCCTCGGCGTGACGCTCCTCGACGACGTCACCCCGAACATGGACGCCTACAAGGACGAGATCTTCGGCCCGGTGCTCGGGATCACGCGCGTCGGCACCTACGACGAGGCCGTCAAGCTGGTGAACGAGAACCCGTACGGAAACGGGACGGCGATCTTCACTCGTGACGGCGGCGCGGCACGTCAGTTCCAGTTCGAGGCCGAGGCGGGGATGGTCGGGATCAACGTGCCGGTCCCGGTCCCGGTCGCCTACTACTCCTTCGGGGGCTGGAAGGCATCGCTCTTCGGGGACACCCACATCTACGGGCCGGAGGGGATCACCTTCTACACCCGCGGCAAGGTCGTCACCTCGCGCTGGCCGGACCCGGCCACCTCGAAGGTCGATCTGGGGTTCCCGCAAACCCGCTAGGGAGTAGTAGCATCGGCTCGTGCCGCGTTACGTGATCGAGCGCAACTTCGGAACGATCAGCGACGAGGACATGCTTGCCGCGTCTGCGCTGTCCGATGAGCTCATTTCTGCGCGCTTCCCGGAGATCGTCTGGGAGCACAGCCACATCGTCGCGACCGATGACGGGGAGATCGTCACGTTCTGCATCTACGGCGCGCCGAGCGAGGAGATGATCCGCGAGCACGCCGAGGCGTTCGGCTCGCACTCGATCACGAACCTCTACGAGCTCGTGGACGACGTCACGCCGACGGAAGTCCGCCGCCGGGCCGCCGCCGCGCAGTCCTAGCTGTCCCAGAGGGCGTGCGTCAGTCGGGCGTAGGCGATCGCGCGCGTGCGCGTGATGCGGCGCCGCCGCTCCACGTCGGCATCGGTGAGGAGCTTGAGCGCACGGGTCAGGAGCGTCACGGCCTGCTCATACGCGTCGCGTTCGAGCGCCCAGTCGGCCGCGCGCTCCGCGAGCTCCACCGCCGCCTCGACGTCGCTCCCGTCCGCAGCGCCCGCGCAGCGGTGCAGTGCGATCTCAGCAAGCCGCGGCCCCGTGTCGAGGCCATGACGCGATGCAAGCGCGTTCGCGGCGGCTCGGTGGAGGCGTGCGCGGCGACCCGCGCCGAGCCCCGCGTAAACCGCGTCGCGCGTCAGCGCGTGGGCGAAGCGGTACCGCCCGCCGCCCAGGTCCTCGATCAACCCGGCCGCGGCCGCCTCGTCGAGTGTCTGCTCCAGAACGTCGGGACTCCGTCCTGAGACCGCCTCGAGCTCCGGTGTCCCGAAGGATTCGCCGAGCACCGCGGCCGCGGCGAGTACGCTCGCACAGTCATCCGACAGACGTTCGACGCGGGCTCGCACCACGTCGCGGATGCCCTCGGGAACATCGCCGAAGGAGGTCCGGGGCTGCTCGGAGACATGGCGCGCCAGCTCGCGGGCGTAGAAGGGGTTGCCGCCTGTCCGGGCGTGAATCGCGCGTGCCTGCGCCGCCGCGGCGCTCGTCTCGAAGGCGCCGCCGATCAGCGTCGCCATCTCCTCGACGCCGAGGCCGAAGAGCTCGACCCGCTCGACGACACAGTTGCGCCGAAGGTCGGCGAAGGCCGCGAAGAGCGGCTCGTTCGCCTCGTCCTCGCGGTAGGCGCCGACGACGAGCAGCCGCTCCGCCAGGGGGCCGCGCACGAGCCGGCACAGCAGCGCCAACGTCGCCCGGTCGGCCCACTGGAGATCGTCGAGCACGAGCAGCAGCCGCTCGCCGAGGACGCCGGCGAGCCGCTCCTCCAGCGCGGCGGCGTCGAGACCACTCTCGCCGATCGCATCGGCGAAGGGCTCATAGGGGACGAGCGCCTGCTCCGCGCAGCAGCCGTAGAGCACCGTTGCGCTCAGGGCAGCGGAATCGACCGCGAACCGCGCCGCCAGGCGCGTCTTGCCGGAGCCCGCCTCGCCTGCGATGAGGCCGATGCCCACGCCCTCGCTGTGGCGGTCGCGGAGATGCGCCAGACGTGCGAGCTCGCCCGTCCGCCCGACGAAGAGCTGTGTGTCGATCCGGCGAAGCTGCGGAGGCACGCGCTCGGCCGGTGCATCGGCGCGCAGTGACTCCGCTATGTGCCGCGTCTCCTCCGACGGCCCCACGCGCAAGGTCTGGAGCAACCGCGTCCGGAGCTCCGAGAACGCCGTCAATGCAGCAGCACGGTCGCCGGCCGCCGCGAGTCGTCGCATCAGCGAGCGGTGCGCTTCTTCCGACAGAGGCTCGAGCGCCGCGGCGCGCCGAGACAGGTCGGCTGCCCGGCGAAGGTCGCCCGCTTCCTCCGAGGCTGCGGCGAGTTGCTCGAGCACTGCCGCCGTCCGCGCACGATGCTCGTCGCGGGCGTCGAACGCCCACTCGTCCTCGAGCCCCGGCAGGAGCTCGCCCTCGGCGAGCGCGAGCGCCTCCTCGAGCTGCCCGGCGGCGCGCAGGCGCTCGGCTTCGCTCACGTCGACCCAGACACCGTCCCCCAGACCGACGCGGTCGCGGGTCGCGACGAGCGCCCCGTTGGCCTCTTCGCCGAGCTGCCTGCGCAGTGCCCAGAGCGCGCTCCGCAGGCTCGCGCGCGCGCTCTCGTCGAGCACGTCGGGCCAGAAGCGTGCCGCGACCGCCGAGCGGGTGTGCAGGCCGGGGTTGAGCGCCAACCACGCGAGCAGAGCGGCTGCGCGGTCGAACGCGGCCGGCGTGCGGTCCTCCCCGCCGACCTCGACACGAAAGTCGCCGATGGCGTGGATGCGGAGCATCCGGTGAGCGTACTGCGGTCACGCGGCTTTGACGATCCCCGTGACGGTCGCTTGACGGTGCCGGGAGCACGATCGGGGCCGTCAACGAGAGAGGGAGGTTCGTCCTGATGGAGACCTACGTGATCCTGCGACGCAACGGCTGGCGGGACGGTGCGGATCTCGGCGCGGCCGCCGAGCGCTCGACGCTCGAGGGGGAGAAAGCTTCAGACGAGGTCCGCTGGATCCGCAGCTATGTCGTCGCGGAGCCCGACGGCACGCTGGGCACGGTCTGCGTCTACCAAGCGACGAGCCCGGAGGCGATCGTGCGGCACGCCACCGCCGCCGACCTCCCGGCGACCGAAATCATCGCCGTCTCGGACACCGTCATCGTCCGGCCCGATCCCGTGCCGGTGGCCATCGCGAGTTAAGGGGGACGTCATGTTGCGCAAAGCCATCACCGCATCGCTCTTCACGCTCCTGTGTGCTGCCGCAGGGGCCGTGCCGTTCGCGTCCGGAGGGCCGGAGCCCGCAAAGCCGCTGCACCACCACCCGGCAACGCACGGGACGCCGAAGGCGCTCGCACCGATCATCGCCGAGGCCCGTCTCGCAACCGCGAAATACGCGACGAGTCTCGAGAAAGCGCGCAAGGCGGGCTACACGGTCAACGTCACGCAGATGATCCCGGACATGGGCTGGCACTTCCTGAACCCGAAGATCAGCGGCTTCGACCCGAACAAGCCGCCGATCCTCGTCTACGAGAAGCGCGGCAAGTCGTGGCAGCTCGCCGCGTTCGAGTGGGTGTTCACTGAGAAGCCCGCGAAGCCACCGCTCCCCGGAGCGAAGTACGGCTCCTTCCCGGCAGCGTGCCACTACGTCGACGGCACCTTCGTGCCGGCGGCAGCGGAGACCGACTGTGCGAAGACGAGCCCCCAGAGCGGCGCCGCGTTCGGGTTCTGGCACCCCGACTTCGTGACGCTGCACGTCTGGGCGTGGTACCCGAACCCGGACGGGGTCTACGCGGGGATGAACCCGCTCGTCCGTCCTTTCAACGAAGGCTGAGGGCGCGCCAAAGTGCGGCCGGGCGATGTGAGCCCGGCCGCACTATGCTCGGCCCGTGCCCGACCAAGAGCGTTCACGCGGTGGCAGTGAGATCATCCGGCACGACGCGCGTGACGACGAGCCGCACCTCAGTGGCGGCGACGAGGCGCTGATCGAGGCCGTCGGCGACCACATTTCAGCCCATTTCGAGGGGTATGGCGAGAGCGGGGCCGTCTTTGACGAGATCGTGTCCCCTCACGTCCACATTGACGTCTATGTCGTCGAGCCGACCGAGGACAGGCCCTGGTACACGCTGATCACGTCGGGGATGGCTGAGCGGCCCATGAACGTCCCAGAAGGGCTCGAGGACTACCGGTACGCGGAGATGATGGTCTCGCTTCCCCCAGAGTGGCAGGTCGACCACCAAGCGTGGACGGTCGCGGAGGATGCCGAGGAGAGCTTCTGGCCCGTCCGTACCTTGAAGATGCTCGCCCGCCTTCCGCACGAGCACGACACCTTTCTCTTCTACGGCCACACGGTTCCGAACGGCGATCCGCCCGAGCCATATGCGACGACGACGAGGCTCTGCTGCGCCTGGATCGCTCCTCCGGTTCTTACGCCCGGTGGCTTCGACGAGCTGACGATGACCGATGGGCGCGTCGTGCACTTCTACGCCTTCGTCCCGATCTATGAGGACGAGATGAAGCTGAAGCTCAAGCGCGGCGACGACGCGCTCAGGGACGCGATGGACGAGCACGACGGCAGTGAGCTGCTCCAGCTCGACCGCCCCAGCGTCGTTCCTCGACGCCGGGGCTTCTTCCGCCGCTGATCAGGCGACCGCTCTCTCGGCGGCAGCGTGCAACTGCTCGCCGAACCTCGCACGCCGCACGAACTGCCCGATGCCCGGCTTCGCGACGACCTCGCCGCCCTCGACCAGGACGTTGCCGCGTAGGAGGACGGTCTCAACGTCGCCGACGACCTCGGTTCCCTCGTACAGGTTGTAGTCGGTCTTCGACTGCTGGCCGGCGGCCGTGATCGTGTGCTGCTTCTCCGGGTCGAAGATCACGAGATCGGCATCGGAGCCGACCGCGATCGTGCCCTTGCGCGGGTAGAGGCCGAAGAGCTTCGCCGGGTTCGTGCACAGCAGCTCGACCATCCGGTTGAGGTCGATCCGACCCTCGCGGACGCCGAAGTGGTGGATCATGTGGAGCCGGTTCTCGAGTCCCGGTCCGCCGTTCGGGATCTTCGAGAAGTCGTCCTTGCCGAGCGTCTTCTGGCCGTCCCAGAGGAAGCCGCAGTGGTCGGTGGAGATCACGCTCAGCGTGTCGCGCCGGACGGCGTCCCAGAGCACGTCCTGGTTTGCCTTGTCCCGCGGCGGCGGCGTGTAGACGTACTTCGCGCCCTCGAAGTTCGGGCGCTCGAGGAACGTGTAGTCGACGAAGAAGTACTGCGTGCAGGTCTCGCCCCAGACGTCCCAGCCCGTCTCCCGCGCCAGCACGATCGGCTCCACAGACTCCTGGCAGGAGACGTGGACGATGTAGAGCGAGCAGCCGGCGACGCGCGCCAGCTGGATTGCCCGGTTCGTCGCCTCGCCCTCGGTCTCGGGCGGCCTGGTCAGCGCGTGGTACTTGGGCTCGGTCTTCCCTGCGGCCAGAGCCTTCTTCACCAGCACGTCGATCGCATCGCCGTTCTCGGCGTGCACCATCACGAGCGCCTTCGTCTCGGCCGCGACCTCCATCGTCTTGAAGAGCGTCTCGTCGTCGACCATCAGCGCGCCCTTGTAGGCCATGAAGAGCTTGTAGGAGGTGATGCCCTGGTCGGGGAGCGACGCGAGCTCCTCCAGCGATCCGCCTTGCTTCAGGTCGGTGACCGCGATGTGGTAGCCCATGTCGATCAGCTGCTTGCCTTCGGCCTTCGACTTCCAGTCCGCGAGCGAGTCCGAGAAGCTCGTGCCCGGCGCCTGGATGCAGAAGTCGACGTGGCAGGTGGTGCCGCCGCGCGCCGCCGCCCGCTGGCCCGATTCGACGTCGTCGATCGTCGTCGTGCCTCCGAAGGGCATGTCGAGGTGGGTGTGCGGATCGACCGCGCCCGGCAGGACGTACTTCCCGGCTGCGTCGATCACTTTGTCTGCTGCGACGTCCAATGACTCGCCGATCAGGGAGATCCGCTCGTCCTCGATGAAGATGTCGCCGACGTAGTCGTCGGCCGCGGTGATGACGCGGCCACCTTTGATCAGAACGGACATGCGGATCTCCCTTCTCGGTTCGTCGGTTCTACTAGCCCTTACCGCCTGCCGTCACCTTGACGTTGGCCTTCTTCCAGTTCGACCCGACGGTGTCCACGCCCTTGGCCTTCAGGGCCGCCAACGCCGCCTTGGCGAGATCCGTGCGGTACGCGCCCTTCGGCAGCTTCTTGATCACGCCGAACTGCCTCGAGATCGAGGCGGTGCGAGTGAACGCCTTCTGGTTCATCACGCCCACACCCTGCGGCGCCGGCCAGATCAGCGCGTTGATCTCGTTCATCATCCAGCGCTGGTGCCCCTTGGGGAGGATCGGCGAGTTCTTGAGCACGATCGAGGTGCACTCCGCGAGGTGGTCGCGGCAGTACGCCCAGCCCTGGAACGACGCCTCGAGGAACTTCTTCGCCGTCGCCTGGTTCGTGGTCGACTTGATCCAGTCGCCGCGGACGAAGACGCCGTCCTCGAGCATCGCCGTGCCGGCCTTCTCCATCGTGATCACGTTCAGATCCTTGAGCTGGTAGAGCTTGCCGGTCTTCGGGTTCTTGGTCTCCAGCACCTGCGCGAGCTCGTTGTAGGTCATCGCCGAGGCCGAGTCGATCTTCCGCTGCAGGAAGAGGTTCATGTCGAACGGCTGCTGGACGATGGTGACGCCCTTGTTCTTCGTCGGATCCATCCCCGCCTTGACGAGCGCCGCGAAGAGCTCGAACTCATTGCCGAAGAGCCAGTTGCCGACCTTCTTGCCGCGCATCTTCGCGATTGTCGTGATCCCGGAATCCTTCCAGGTCAGCTGGGTCATCCCCGAGCGGTTGAAGACCTGCGCGATGTTGACGAGGTCGCTGCCCTTGTCGCGCGACGAGAGGAGGCTCGGGAGCCAGTCGAGCCCGAACTCCGCCTGTCCCGATGCGACGACCTGTTCGGGCGTGATGTCCGGCCCACCCGGCTTGATGTTCACGTCCAGCCCTGCGGCCGTGTAGTACCCCTTCGCCTTCGCCGCGTAGTAGCCGGCGAACTGGGCCTGCGTGACCCACTTGAGCTGAAGCGTCACCTTCGTCGCGGCGGGTGCTGCCGCGGCGTCAGGGCGTGCGCCGGCGGCGGCCACCACCGCGAGCGAGACGAGCATGACCATGGCGGCGCCGAGCGCGGCCAACCTGAGTGACTTCATCGAACCCTCCTTGTTGTTTCCGACCCGGTCAGGACTGCGCTCCCCGTGCCGAGGGGTGCCAGCGCATCGCAACCCGCTCGATGAGCGAGATCACGAGGTAGAACGAGATGCCGAAGATGCAGGCGACGAGGATCGCCGCCCAGGCCGTCTCGAAGTTGAAGAGCGCGGCGGCGCTCTTGATCTGAATCCCGAGCGAGGTGAGCGAGCCGCCGAAGTACTCACCCACGATTGCGCCGATCATCGCCAGCACGCTCGCCACCTTCAGCGAGGCGAAGAGGTACGGGAGCGAAGCCGGGATGCGCACACGCAGGAAGATCTCACGGTTGCCCGCCGCGTACGAGTGCATCAGCTCGATCGATGCCGGCCGCACCGAGGTGAGGCCCTTGAGCATGTTCACGAGCACCGGGAAGAAGCAGAGCACGGCGGCGATCGCGATCTTCGAGCCCTTGTCGATCCCGAACCAGGCGATCGCGATCGGGGCGAAGGCGATGATCGGTACCGCGTTCGCGGCGATGAAGTACGGCATCAGCGCCGCGCCGAGCGGCCGAAAGCGGGCCAGGAGGAGCGCTGCGATGATCGCAGCGGAGCAGCCGGCGACGAAACCCCAGAACGCCTCCTGGAACGTGAACCAGCCCGCGGCCCACAGCGTCGAGCGCTCCTCCCAGAACCGCGACGCGATCGCCGTCGGCTTCGGGAGCAGGAAGCGCTGGATGTCGAAGACCTCGATTGCGGCCTGCCAGCCGACGAGGATCGCGACGAGCACGACTACGGCGGGAATCCAGTCTCGGACGCCGCGGCCGAAGTCGCGCGCCAGGGATCGGCCGGGCTCGGGGACGACGACGCTGCTCAATGCACCCCCTCCGGGGCGCGCCCTCGCAACAGTTCGCGGAGCTCGGTGGCGAGCTCGAAGAAGCGCGGCTCCTCACGCGTGTCGCCTGTGCGCGGCTGCGGCAGGTCGATGTCCACGATCCCGGCCACCCGGCCCGGCCGCGGGCTCATCACAACGACGCGCGTCGAGAGGAAGACGGCCTCCGTGATCGAGTGGGTAACGAAGACGACCGTCGAGCCGCTCGCCTCCCAGATCCGCAGCAGCTCCAGGTTGAGCCGTTCGCGCGTCATCTCGTCGAGTGCGCCGAACGGCTCGTCCATCAGCAGCAGCTTCGGATCGAAGGAGAGAGCCCGCGCGATCGCGACGCGCATCTGCATGCCGCCCGAGAGCTCCCACGGGTGGTGGCTCTCGAAGCCGGAGAGCTCGACGAGATCGATCATCTCCTTGACCCGGTCGTTGCGGCGGCCCCGGTCCCAGCCGGCGAGCTCGAGCGGGAGCGCGATGTTCTTCGTGATCGTGCGCCAGTCGAAGAGAACCGCCTCCTGGAAGACCATGCCGTAGTCGCGGTCGAGCCGCGCCTGATGGGCGCTCTTGCCGCCGACCTTGACCGTGCCGGTCGTCGGCTGCACGAGGTCGCCGATCACGCGGAGGAGCGTCGACTTGCCGCAGCCGGAGGGGCCGATCAGCGAGACGAACTCGCCGGGCTGGAACTCGAGATCGATGTCCTGGATCGCGACTGTGCCGCCCTTGGCGAACGCCTTCGTGACGCCGTCGATCGTGACCGCAGCAGCGCGCTTCCCCGCTCCGGCGCCGGCGGAGCCGGCACCTCCGCTCCTCGCCGGCTCCGTCGAGCCTACGCCGGTATTCATGCGACGTGCTCCGGAGCGGCGCGGACGACGAGGTGCTCGACGAGGACGATCACGCCGAAGAAGGCGATTCCCAGCACGGCTGCGACGATGTTCGTCGCCCAGAGCGCGGTCGGATCGAGCGAGTAGTACTGGTTGAAGCTGAGGATCGCGCCGCCCAGTCCGTCCTGGATCGACGACGGCAGCTCCCCGATGATCGCGCCCACGACGCTGGCCGTCGCCGAGATTTTCAGCGCGGCGAAGATGTACGGCAGCGAGGCCGGGAACTTCACCTTCCAGAGCACGTGCCAGGGCGAGGCGGCGTAGGAGCGCATCAGCTCCAGCGCTCGCGGCTCCGCCGAGTCGAGGCCGCGGATCGTGTTGATCGCGACGGGGAAGAAGGTCAGGTACGCGGCGATCACCGCCACCGGCATCCAGATCGGCAGCCCTTTGCCGCCGAGCCAGATCACGACCATCGGCGCGATCGCCAGGATCGGCACCGTCTGCGAGGCGACGACGTAGGGGAGGAAGCCGCGGCGGAGCAGGCGCGAGTGGTGGAGGGCGACGCCGATCCCAAAGCCGATCAGCGCGCCGAGCGTGAAGCCTGCGATCGCCTCGCGCATCGTGAAGGCGCTCTTGTCCAGCAGGTCGCGGATCAGCGGCGGCTGTCCCTCGGCAAGCGGCTCCCAGAGACGGCTGACGATGTCGGTCATCGGTGGCATCGTCAGGTCGTCGACGACGAAGGGGCGCGTCCACCCGGTCGCCATCCAGAGTGCGCGGTATGCCTCCCAGAGGGCCCAGAGTGCAGCGAGTACGAGGAGCGTGATACCGACTCGCTTCAGGAGGTCGCCTGGCCAGGCACGTCTCTCTCGAGCGCGCCGCGCCGTTTCCGCGACCACCTCTGCCTGCACCACTTCATCTGTAACACGACACGACCTCCTTTGAAAAGGGGCGAGCGGCCTGAGTAGGCTGCGCCCATGCCGCTCGACCCGTCCCGCACCGTCGAGGAGTTGCGCGAGCTCCGCGAGCTGACCGGCAACGACGACGGCGCCCAGCGTGTCGCCTGGACGCCGACGTGGGTGCAGGCCAGGGAGTGGCTCGGCTCCAAGCTCGCAGGGCTGCCGCTCGAGTACGAGGTCGACGAGGCGGGGAACCAGTGGTGGACGCTGCGCGGCGCATCCGATCGCGCGGTGCTGCTGGGCGGCCACATCGACTCGGTTCCGAACGGCGGCTGGCTCGACGGCTGCCTGAACGTCGTTGCCGCAGTCGAGGTGCTCAGGCGCATTGCCGCCGAGGGGACGCCTCCCGTCACCGTGCGTCTCGTCAACTGGGCCGACGAGGAGGGGGCCCGCTTCGGACGGTCGCTCTTCGGCTCCTCCGCAGCGGCGGGCTCGATGGCCGACCAGGACGACCTGCGCGCCCTGCAGGACCGCGACGGCGTCGCGCTCCCGGATGCGCTGGCCGAGCACGGCGTCGACCTCGACAACGCCCTCGCGGCGCGCTCGCAGCTGGAGGGAGCCTCTGCCTATCTCGAGCTGCACATCGAGCAGGGGCCGGTGCTCGAGTCGATGGCGCTCCCGCTCGGCGCCGTGCTCGGCACGTTCGGGGTCGAGCGATACCGGATCATCTGGCGCGGCCAGGCTGCGCACGCCGGCTCGACGCCAATGGACCAGCGGCGCGACGCGCTCGCCGGCGCCGCCAAGCTCGCTCTGGAGCTGCGGGAGATCGCAAAACGCGTCGGCGGCGGCGCCGTCCTCACGAGCGGCGGTGTCGTCTGCAGGCCTGGGATCGTGACTTCGGTCGTCGAGACGGCCGAGCAGCTCATGGACATGCGTCACCTCGATGCCGAGAAGCTGGCCTCGATGTGGGAGCAGGTGCGCGAGGCCTGCGAGCGCTTCGCGCAGGAGGAGCGGCTCGAGGTCGAGTACGAGCGGATCTGGGAGATCGAACCGATCCTGTTCGACGAGACGCTCGTCGGCTTCGCGGATGAGGCGATCCGCGAGGTCGCGGGTACCTCGCACAAGCTGCCGAGTGGGCCGCTTCACGATGCCGCCGAGGTGTCGCGCGCCGGCGTCCCGACGGTGATGGTCTTCGTCCAGAGCCTCCGCGGCCTGTCGCACACGAAGCTCGAGGACACGAAACCCGAGCACATCGAGCTGGCGGTCCAGGCGCTCGACCGTCTCGCGGACAAGACGATCGCCCGGGTTGCGTCCGCCTGAGCACACCGCCCTCGCCGCCCGCCGCCGTCATCTTCGACTGCGATGGCCTCCTGCTCGAGACGGAGAGCTGCTGGTCGCTCGCCGAGGCGGAGCTCTTCGCTCGCTACGACAGAGTTTTCGGCGACGACGAGAAGCGCGTCCTGATCGGCACCTCGGCCTACGCAGGCTCCCGCGTGCTCGAGCGACTGCTCGACCAGCCGGGTCGCGCGGAGCCTTTGGGCCAGGAGCTGCTCCAGCTCGTTGAGAGACGGCTGCTCGAGGAAGCAACAGCTTTCGCCGGCGCCGAGGAGCTCGTGCAAGAACTGAAGGAGCGCGTGCCGATCGCGGTGGCGTCGAATACGCCGGAGCGTCTGGTCCGCGGCGCCCTCGCTTGCGCCGGTCTTGCGAAGTACTTCGACGTGGTGGTCACGGCCGATCAGGTCGCCGAGCCCAAGCCGTCGCCCGATGTCTACCTGCGCGCCTGCGAGCTGCTCGGGGCGGCGCCGTCCCGCTCGATCGGGCTGGAGGACTCTCCGACGGGCGTCGCCGCCGCACGCGCCGCCGGGATGTTCGTGGTCGGGATCCCGTCGTTTCCGGGGGTTCTGCTGGACGAAGCGGACCTCGTCGCTGGGTCGCTGACCGATCCTCGTGTCCGAGCCGCGCTGACTCTCCCGTAGAGCGCTGGGGAGACGGCGAGGCTCGAGCCGTTCCTATCACCGCATGAGATCTCGCGCGGCACGGCCTATGCTTTGTCCATGTCGCCGCCGCCACGCGCAGTCGTGGGCACCTGGGTCGTGCTTTACCTGACTCTCTCGATCGTCACTGGGAACTGGCTCAGATCATTGATCGTGTTCCCAGCAGTAGGGCTGTACTGGGTGTTCCTCATGGACATGGTCCAACGGCGACCTCGCGCGCCGCGATGAGCCGCGCTACTTCGCCAGTCCCTCCTAGCTAGAGGAAGCGGACGGCCGCCACGCCGGCGGCGACCAGCGCTTACCGACCCAGCTCGCCAGTTGGGCGTTGACTCCAAACTGGATCGGCAGCATCGCGCCCGCCGCGACCGCGAAGAGGTAGTAGGGGCACGTTGCCACGCGCCCGAATTCGCGCGAGAATGCCTCTTTCCCTGCCAACAAGCTCCGGGGGTCCAATGCTCAGCTTCGGCGTCACCGTCCTGCCCGACCCGCCCTACCAACGCCTGATCGAGCTGACGAAGCTCGCCGAAGCGCAGGGCTTCGAATACGGCTGGACCTACGACTCTCACGTGCTCTGGCAGGAGTCGATGCCGGTGATGGCACTCCTTGCCGACCAGACCTCGAAGATCAAGCTCGGCCACATGGTCACCAACCCCGCAATCCGTGACCCGACGGTGCTCGCGAGTGCGTATGCCACGCTTCAGGACATCTCGAACGGCCGGATGATCATGGGTGTCGGCCGGGGTGACTCATCGGTGCGCTACGTCGGCCGCCAGCCGATGAAGGTCGCCGAGTTCGAGGAAGCGCTGAAGATGGTCAAGCCGTTCATGAACGGCAAGGAGGTGACCTGGAACGACAAGCAGCTCCAGCTGAAGTGGGTGCGCCCGGAGCTGCCAGAGATCGAGATGCATGTCGCCGGCTACGGGCCGAAGGCGCTCGCGGTCGCGGGCCGCCAGGGCGACGGCGTCATCATCCAGCTGGCCGACCCGGACATCATCCAGTGGATCATGGACACGGCCAGGAAGGCGGCCGAGGAGGCCGGCCGCGACCCGGCGGCG
The DNA here is from genome assembly GCA_045403015.1 of Gaiellaceae bacterium. Taxonomy (GTDB): domain Bacteria; phylum Actinomycetota; class Thermoleophilia; order Gaiellales; family Gaiellaceae; genus Gaiellasilicea. Next base: position 13,994 of record JAXIPI010000388.1, read on the forward strand.
CTCAAGTGCATCGTCAGCGCCCCGAGCCACATCTCCGACGACCTGGCCGACGCACGCGATCAGGTGCGCTGGTTCCCGGCCATGGTCTCGAACCACGTCCAGGATCTGATCGACCGCTACGGCACAGACGGGTCGGTCGTGCCGAAAGTGCTGACGGACTACGTGGAGGCGCGGAAGTTCTACGACTACAACGAGCACTCGCGCGTCGGGGCGAAGCACGGCGAGTTCGTCAGCGACGAGATCTGCGACCGCTTCTGCGTGCTCGGCACCACCGAGCAGGCGATTGCGAAGCTGCGCGAGCTCGAGTCGATCGGCGTCGACCAGTTCAACATCTATCTGATGACCCACGGGCAGGAGCAGACGCTCGAGACGTACGGCCGCGACATCCTGCCGGAATTCAGCGGGGTCGCGGCGTAGAGACGACGGACGACGTCCGGAGGCGGTGGGACGCAGCGGCAGCCGGCTGGGAGGCCGAGCGTGAGCTCGTCGCGACCGTCAATGCGCCCGTCACCGACGCGCTGCTCGCGGCGCTCCGCCCGCAGCCCACGGACGTCGTGCTCGACCTTGCGGCCGGGACGGGGGACATCACCGAGGCGGTCGCCGGCCGGGTCGCGCGTGTCATCTCGACCGATCTGTCGGCCGTGATGGTCGAGGCGGCGCGACGCCGCGGAGTCGCGAACGCGGAGCATCGAGTCATGGACATGCAGCAAATCGACCTCCCGGACTCGAGTGTCGACGCGGTCGTCTCCCGCTTCGGCTACATGCTCGTTCCGGATCGTGCCCGCGCCCTGCGCGAGACCCGGCGCGTGCTCCGCGCAGGAGGCCGACTCGCGTTCGCCACGTGGGCGCCGGCGAGCCGCAACCCGTGGGCGACGGCGTACGGGCCGGTGCTGATCGAACGCGGGTTACAGGAACCGCCGAAGCCCGGGGAACCGGGCCAGTTTGCGCTGTCGACGAACGAGGAGATCGAGCCGCTGGTTCGCGACGCGGGGTTCGACGAGGTCGCTGTCGCCGAGGTCCCAGTCGAGTACCGCTTCAGCGACTGGCCGGAGTATATGCGAGTGGTGACCGCGCTTGGAGCCGGGCTCAGGGCGCTGCTCGGAACGCTCGACGAGACCACGAGGGACGAGGTCGACGCCGCCGCACGTGTCCGGATCGAGCGGTTCCAACGCGACGACGGCTACGCCATCCCCGGCGTGGCGCTGGTGACCGGCGCCTCCTAGAGAATCGTCTTGCCGAGCGCGCTCGCGACGAGCTCCACCGCGAGCGCGGCGGTCGCGTTGGCCCGGTCGAGGATCGGATTCACCTCGACCACCTCGAACGAGCCGACGAGTCCCGACTCCGCGACGAGCTCGAGTGCGAGGTGGGCCTCGCGGTAGGAAAGGCCGCCGCGGACCGGCGTGCCGACTCCGGGCGCCACCTCCGGGTCGAGCACGTCCATATCCAGCGAGACGTGCACGAAGCCCGGCCCGGCGATCTGCGTCAGCGACTCGCGGATCGCCCGCTCGATCCCGATCCGGTCGATGTCGCTCATCGTGTAGGCGCGGATGCCGAGCTCGCGAATCCGCTCACGCTCCCGTGTGTCGAGCGACCGCAGGCCGACGAGCGCGACACGGCTCGGCTCGACCGCCGGCAGTGTCCACATCTCGCTCACGAAGCGGCCGTCGGTCAGACCGAGCGCCGCGGCGAGCGGCATCCCGTGCACGTTGCCGGTGGGAGAGGTCTCGGGCGTGTTCAGGTCGCCGTGCGCGTCGAGCCAGAGCACGCCGCCGACGCCGCGGGCGCGGGCGAGCCCACCGAGCGTTCCCAGGGCGACCGAGTGGTCGCCGCCGAGCACGAGCGGCTGCGAGCCCTGCTCGAGTGCGAGAGAGACGAGCCTGGCGACCCGGCCGCACGCCGCCTTGATCTCAGGGAGGTAGCGAGCGCTCGGGTCCGTGTCCTCGGTCGCCTCCAGGACCGCGGTCTCGACGTCGCCCCAGTCGAGGACGTCGTAGCCGATCCCGTCGAGCCGGTCGTGGAGCCCCGCGTAGCGGATCGCGGACGGCCCCATGTCGACGCCGCGACGGCCCGCGCCGAGATCGAGCGCCGCCCCGATGATCGCGACCTGCTTGTCCCGAGCCACGAGTCAAAACCCTACTCTCTGCGCAGGGTGCCAATCCGCAGAAGCGGATTGCCACCGCGCGAAGACCCCTGAAGGGCCGCTTCGCGGCCTGGGCTAGACTGGTGCCGCCTGAGGCGAGGTAGCTCAGTTGGTAGAGCACACGGCTGAAAACCGTGGTGTCGCCGGTTCAAGTCCGGCCCTCGCCATGTCTTCCGTCGCACGACGCTTGATCCGCGGGAGCGGCTCGAGCGTCGCGCAAACCCCTGAAGGCGGCCGCTTCGCGGCCCCGGTCCCGCTGTCCGACGGGCGTTTCGGTTGGTTGTGGTCGACAAGACTAGAACTGTTTGCTAAGGTAAGAGTCATGAAGACAAAAACCAGGGACGCGAGCGTGCCGGTCGACTACGACCCTTCTGAGTTCCCGGCCTTTGCGGTGACGGTCGACGTCGTGATCCTGACGATGTCCAACGGCCTCTTGCAGGTGCTGCTCGTCTGTCGTGGTGAGGCGCCGTTTGAGGGGATGTGGGCGATCCCGGGTGGCTTCAAGCGTCCGACCGAGACCCTCGACGAGGCTGCGAGGCGGGAGCTCCGCGAGGAGACCGGGGTCGACGCTGCGACTTTGCTGACCCAGTTCGGCGCCTACGGCGATCCTGAGCGCGACCCGCGGATGAACGTCGTCACGGTCGCCTATCTCGCGGTGATTCGCGATGTGGGGACGGTCAAGGGGGGCACGGATGCGGCAGCAGCGGCCCTGATCCCAGTGTCCGACGTCTTGAGCGGAAAGGTCGACCTGGCGTTCGATCATCTCGGGATCGTGCGCGATGCGATCGAGCGAGTCCGGGTCGAGCTCGAGGTCACGGGCATCGCGACGGCCTTCGTCGGGCCGACTTTCACCCTGGCCGAGCTGCGGGCGGTGTACGAGGCCCTCTGGGGAGTGGAGCTCGACGCCGCGAACTTCCGGCGGAGCGTCGTCGCAGAGGATGGTTGGGTGATCCCGACCGGGCGTCGCGCCCGGCCCGGACCGTCCGGCGGCAGGCCCGCGGAGCTCTATCGGGCTGGACGGGCGTGGAGCCACGGCGGGCCGATCCATCGTTTTCAGCGCGTGGACAAGAAGACGTGAGCGCATGAGAGCTGTCGTCCACGATCGCTACGGGCCTCCCGAGGTATTGAGACTCGAGGAGGTCGAGCGGCCTGTACCCGAGGACGACCAGGTCCTCGTCAAGATCCACGCCACGACCGTCAACCGAACGGACTGCGGGCTTCGCAGTGCCGAGTACTTCGTCAGCCGCTTCGTCACCGGACTTCGCCGGCCGAAGCGAAGGATCCTCGGGATGGAGCTGGCGGGCGAAGTCGAGGCGGCCGGGGCGGCCGTGACCGAGTTCGAGGTCGGTGACGAAGTGTTCGGGGTCACAGGATCCGGTGCGCACGCCGAGTTCATCTGCCTGCGGGAAAGCGCGCCGCTGGCTCACAAGCCGTCCGGCATGAGCTACGAAGAGGCTGCGGCGGTCTGCGACGGAGCGAGCCTGGCACTCGCTTGTCTGAGGAAGACGGATCCTCTGAAGGGACGGCGCATCTTGATCTACGGCGCCTCCGGATCCGTCGGCACGGCAGCCGTGCAGCTGGCCGCCCACTTCCGGGCAGCCGACGTCACGGCAGTGTGCAACGCGAAGAACTTCGAGCTCGTGCGCTCGCTCGGGGCAGACCGGGTGATCGACTACACCCAGGAGGACTTCACGAGAAGCGGCGAGACGTACGACGTCATCGTCGACGCGGTCGGCAAGCAGTCGTTCAGGCGTTGCCGACGCTCATTGAGGCCCGGCGGGACCTTCCTCACCACCGATCCGGGTTTCATGTGGCACGTCCTCCCTCTCGCCCTGTTGACCAGGCGGGTGGCGATGGGGATCACCAAATACTCGAAGGACGACGTCCTCTTCCTCAAGGGGCTGATCGAGGCGGGTCAGTACCGGGCGGTGATCGACCGGCGCTACCCGCTGGAGGACGTGCTCGAGGCGACGAGGTACGTCGAGACGGGCCAGAAGACCGGAAACGTTGTCCTCACGCTCGACGGCGACCACTCGTAGCTTGCGACGCTGATGCCGGCTGAGAAAATGCACGCAGACGAGGTGGACACAGACGTCTCCCTCGTCCGCCGGTTGGTCGCGGCGCAATTTCCGGACTGGGCTGACCTTCCGATCGCGCCGGTCGACTCCGCGGGGACGGACAACGCCATCTATCGGCTCGGCGACGACATGGCCGTCCGACTCCCGCGTATCCACTGGGCCACGGGGCAGGTGGACAAGGAGCAGCGGTGGCTGCCGAGGCTTGCCCCGCTGCTTCCGGTTGCCATTCCCGTCCCACTCGGGAGAGGGGAACCGGCAGAGGGCTATCCCTGGAGCTGGTCCGTCTACGGGTGGCTGAAGGGCGAGAACCCGACCGTCGGCCGCCTCGCCGACTCGCAGCTGCTGGCCACGGATCTGGCAGCATTCGTCGCCGCGTTGCAGCGGCTCGACCTCACGGACGGGCCGCAGGCAGGCCGCGGCGTTCCGCTGGCGCGGCGAGACGCCGACACGCGCACTGCGATCGAAGCTCTCGCCGGGATGGTCGACACCGATGCGGTGACCGCTGTGTGGGAGGCAGCGCTTCGGACTCCCGACTGGACCGGCGCGCCCGTCTGGCTGCACTCCGACCTGGCCCCCGGCAACCTGCTGATGGTCGACGGACGGCTCAGCGGCGTGATCGACTTCGCGGGTGTCGGCGTCGGCGATCCTGCCGGCGACTTGCCCGTCGCCTGGAATCTCCTACCGGCGGAAGCGAGGAACGTCTTCCGCGCCGCGCTGGGGGTCGATGACGCCACGTGGGAGCGAGGTCGCGGCTGGGCGCTCTCCATCGCGCTCATCCAGCTCCCGTACTACCGGGACACGAACCCTGTGCTCGCAGCCGGCGCCAGACACACGATCGCCGAGGTCCTCGCCGATCAATGCAAGACTTGACCCGGTGTCCGCGACCGAGCAGATCGAGGTCCGCCGTCTCGGTGCGACCGAGGTGCGGGCGCAGCTCGACGGCCTCGCGGTCGTCCTCCACGACTGTGTGGCCGGCGGCGCGTCTGTCAGCTAC
>JAXIPI010000046.1:0-11274 GCA_045403015.1 Gaiellaceae bacterium
TTGCACGCCGAGTCGTCGATCGACATGTACTCCGAGCACGGGTTCGACGCGTTGATGCGACCGGTGTTCGGCAGCGTGTGCCAGGCGTTGATCGTCGTGTCGTACTGGACACCGGGGTCAGCGCACTGCCAGGCGGCCTCCGAGATCTGCCGCAGCAGGTCTCGCGCCTCCGTTGTCTCGACGACCGAGCCGTCCGTGCGGGCGGTCAGGTTCCACTCCTTGCTCTCCAGCACCGATTCCATGAAGGAGTCGGTGACGCGGACCGAGTTGTTCGCGTTCTGGTACTGGATCGACGCCCAGTCGGCCGAGTCGAGCGACATGTCGTAGCCCGCTTGCTCGAGGACGCGCGCCTTCCGCTCCTCCTTGGCCTTGCACCAGATGAACTCCTCGATGTCCGGGTGGTCGACATCGAGCACGACCATCTTGGCCGCGCGCCGGGTCTTGCCGCCCGACTTGATCGTGCCGGCCGAGGCGTCGGCGCCGCGCATGAAGCTGACCGGCCCAGATGCGTAGCCGCCCTTCGAGAGCTGCTCCTTCGAGCTGCGGAGCTTCGAGAGGTTGAGGCCCGAGCCGGAGCCGCCTCGGAAGATGACGCCTTCGCGCCGGATCCAGTCGAGGATCGACTCCATCGAGTCGTCGATCGAGAGGATGAAGCAGGCGGAGCACTGCGGCTTCTCTTCGAAGCCGACGTTGAACCAGACGGGCGAGTTGAAGGAGGCGTACTGGTTGACGAGGATCGCCTTCAGCTCAGCCTCGAACGTGTCGGCCTCCTCGTCGGTGGCGAAGTAGCCGCCCGCGCGACCCCAGCCGCCGATCGTGTCGACGACGCGCCCGATCATCTGCTTCACGCTGCGCTCGCGCTCCGGGGAGCTGAGGCGTCCGCGGAAATACTTCTGAGCGACGATGTTCGTGGCGGTTTGCGACCAGAAGCGCGGGAACTCGACGTTTCGCTGCTCGAAGGCCGGCCCGTCCTTCCCGGGGATGAGTGCGTCCCGGAGCTCCCACTCGATCTCGTCGAACGGGTCGCGTCCGGGGATCGTGAAGAAGCGACCCGGGGCGACCGACGCCGTCTCCTCGACGACGACGTTTGTGACCTCCTGGTGCGCTGCTCCTGCTTCCTGCATGGTGTCCTTCGTCTGCTTCGCGGTCGCCATTCTGGTCCTCCCGGCCTTAGGTCTTGTGCGGCGCTCGCAGGTCAACTGCGGTCCTCAGAGCGGATCGGGGACGTTAGTCCCCGCGTCGGACAGAACGAGAGGAGGCCTCTATTTTAGCCGCTAGGCCCGGTCTGGCGGGGTGCTAGACGGCCGGCGGCGGGTTGTTTCGACCCTGGTACCGGCGCACGAGATAGCCGGCGGAACCGCCCGCGATCAGCAGCAGCGCAAGGCCGGCTAGCACGAGGAGCGGGATCGGCACCGAGCTTGCGCTGTCGCTGTCGACCTGCCCCGAGGCCTCGGGCGGGTTCTCGTTCTTCGGGTTGCTGACGTCCGTCGTCGTCTGGTTCTTCGGCGGTTTCGTCGGCGTGGTGGTGGTGCCGCCGCTGCCGCCGGGTGAGGGATCCTTTGTCGCGGCCGGTGCCGGCTCGTTCCGCATCCGAGCCTGGAGCGCGCGCTGGATGTCCTCTTTCGCGCTCGAGTAGTCCCGGACGTCAGGCGGCAGGGCATTGATCGCGTCGTCGTAGCAGTGCAGGGGGTACGTGCGATCGACGCGGCCGTCGTCGTACCAGTCGTCGATCACCTGGCGCGCGCAGGACGGGGCTGCAGCGGCCGGCGCGGCGACGACGAGCACCGCAACCAGGGCCGCAATCGGCGCAAGCCCATGGAGCACATGTCGGATCGTTTGGTGGCGGCGGGTGGGAGTTGTCACATTCGTGGTCGTTCGTGGTGTTCCCGGGACGTCTGCCTGCGCAGTGTGCAGAGTCTTTCGGACACCGTTAATGCCCGGGTGAGCGGCAGGTAAACGGTTTGTAATGCCCTGCGGATACGGCACAGGGCCTTCCGGCGTCACATGCTAGCTTGGCCCGCGATGCGGATGCCCGGAGTGGCGGTGTCGGTCGCGACCGCGATGCTGCTCGGCGCCGTCTTCGCGGGCGACTCGGTGTGGACGGCGATCGCCGTCCTTGCCATTGCGGGCGGGTGGAGTGCCCTCGCTCTCGCCGGCCGGACGCCGCTTCCCGGCGGCGGCGGCCTGCTGCTCGGGCTCATCCTGGCGATCGCCGCGTGGAGTGGCCTGTCGATCGCCTGGTCGGTGGCGCCGGATCTCTCGTGGGCCGAGCTGAACCGGACGCTCGTCTTCGCCGGCTTTCTCGGTGTCGGGTTGCTGTTCGGCGCGGCCGGGAAAGTGGTGTGCCGCTGGGCGGCCGCGGCGCTCGTGACGGCACTCGGGGCCGCCGTTCTCTGGGGCCTTGCGGGCAAGGCGATCCCTGCGCTCTTTCCCGACGGCGGTCGCGCGGCGCGGCTTCGCGATCCGATCGGCTACTGGAACGCGCTCGCGCTCGCGGCCGACATGCTTCTCGTTCTCGCTCTTGCACTTGCGGCGGATGCGGGGCGGTCGCGCGCGCTGCGAGCGGCCGGTGCGGTGCTGGGGTACGCGGCGGTTGTCGCCGTGCTGCTTGCGACCTCGCGTGCCGGCGTCGCGGCAGCCGTGCTCGGAGTCGCCCTGTGGCTCTGGCTCCGGCGTGACCGGGTCGAGTCGGCTCTGCTCGCGCTCGTCGCAGTCGTGCCGGGTGGCCTGGTGGCCGCCTGGGCCTTCACCCGGTCCGCGCTCGTCGAGGATGGCTATCCCCGCGCGGATCGAGTGACCGACGGCGCGTGGTTCGGCCTTCTGCTTCTTGTCGGGGGTGCGCTGGTCGCCTTGGGAGCGATGCGCATTCCGCCGATCTCGAGCGAACGCCGGCCGCTACTCGGCCGCGTGCTCGGAGTGCTCGCCGCTCTGGGCGCGGCGGCCGCGGCCGTCGCCCTTCTCCTCAACGCGGGCCGCGTCGCGGATGAGTTTCAGGGTCCAGAGGTCCCGAACGATCCCAACCGGTTCATCAGCCTCAGCTCGAACAACCGCTCAGCGTGGTGGGGCGAAGCCTGGGACATCTTTCGCGCCGACGAGTTGAAGGGGGCCGGTGCGAACACGTTCGAGGTCGCGCGCAAGCGCTACCGCGAGACGGCGTCGGCGGTGTCCCAGCCGCACAGTGTTCCGCTCCAGTTCCTGGCCGGGACGGGACTCGTCGGCTTCGCTCTCTTCCTCGCGCTCGTCGCGGCCGCCGGGGTGGCCGCGGTCGGTGCTGTGCGTCGGCTCGAGGGGATCGAGCGGAACGCGGCGGCCGCCCTGGCCGTCGCCATGGCGCTCTGGCTCGTCCATGCGCTCGTCGACTACGACTGGGACTTCGTGGCCGTCACGGGGCCTGCGCTGTTCGCCGCCGGCGTTCTCGCCAGCGCCGGGCGGCCCGCGCGCCGTGCGCCGGGGCTCCTGGCGGCCGCGGGAGCCGCGGCACTCGCGCTCGCGGCCATCGTGTCGGTCGCGACGCCGTGGCTTGCCGACCGTGAGCTCCGGAAGGTGAACGTCGCGCTCGACCGCGGCGACCTCGAGGCCGCCGGCGACGCGGTCGAGCGCGCACGCTCGCTCGACCCGCTCTCACTCCAGCCGGTCTTCGCCGACGCCCGCGTCGCGGAGCAGCGGCGGCGCGAGGTCGCCGCGCTCGAGGCCTACCGCGAGGCGACGAGGCTGCAGCCGAAGAACCCCGAGGCGTGGCTCCAGCTCGGCCTGTACGAGTTCGACATCGGCGATCGCTGCGGGGCTTACCGCGATCTGAACCAGGCCTACACGCTCGACCCGGCCGGAAAGCAGTGGAGGCCAGGCGGCCCGCTCGTCGTCTCGCTGGCCTGGGTGAACGCCGGGAACTGCTAGGAGCCGATGATCAGCGCGACGTGTGCGCCCATCATGTCGCGCGGGCGGAGCCCGTCGAGCGGCCCGACGATCTTCAGCTTCAGGTCGTGCGCAAGGCGGACCGCCTCGGGGCGGTAGCCCGGACGGAACATGACGAGCGTCCGCGTGAAGTCGCTGCGCGGAGCGTTGCCGACGGTGCCGATCGTGTAGCCGTGCCTGCGAACCTTTGCCGCGCCGTCCGAGGCTGCGCCGGAGCGCCCGTTGCCGTTGAGGACGATCACTGACGTCTCAGCGCGCGTCAGCTTCGGCTTCCCGATCGGAGTCACGACGCGTGGCTTCGCCTTCACCGGCGCGAAGACCTTCTTCGCCGCCGCCTGCTGGACGTGCTGCGAGACCGGCTTGGCGAGCAGGACGACGCCGACCCCGACGAGCGCGAAGAGCTCGAGCGCGGCGACCGCGGAGGCGACGAGCGTTGCCGTGCGCCACGGGGTCCGGATCTCGGGGAGCGAGTGATCCACGGCCGCCTAGATTCGCGCCCCCGGCCTCCGCTCCTGCTAGGCGACCCAGATCCCGCGGGCGAACGCCGCGGCGGCGAGCGCGCCGAGGGCCGCGAACGCGCACAGTGTCGGGCCGCGTGCCCGCGGGTGGTCGAGCGTCACTGAAGCCAGCGCCAGGAAGAGAGGGAAGTCGCCGAGGAGGAATCGCGGGAGGCTGACGAGAGGGAAGCCCTCCGCCGGCACGGAGAGAAGGATTGCGAGCGTGGCGACGGAGTACACGCCGAACGCGACGCCGAGGCGGCGCCACGCGACCCAGGTGAGCCAGCCGGCAACGACGAGCAGGCCCAGATGGGAGACGTTCCAGAGCGCGACACGCTCGTTGTGGCCGGGGCCTGCCGCCGGGAGGTCCAGCAGGTCGCGCGCGCCCCGCCCGGCAGCGAGCACGGAGTCGTGTAGCCCCGCGAGCGGGCCGAGCGGCGAGAGCCCGCGATCCCAGTCGGCCTGCGCGCTGGTGAACGCCCAGGGGTCGCCGAGGGTCGAGTCGAGATAAAGCGCGTAGAGACCCACAGCGGCCGGCAACAGCGCGAGAGGCGCCAGCCGGGCCAGCGAGCGCGGGTCGCGCCCGCGCCAGAGCAGCACGACGAGTGCAGGCAGGAGCGCGAGGCCGAGCAATCGCGTCCCGGTCGCGAGTCCTCCGAGCACACCGGCCGTGACGGCCTTCCCGCGCGTCGCGGCGAGGAACGAGCCGGCCGCAAGGGCGAGGAAGAGTCCGTCTGAGTAGAGCGCTGTGAGCACGAAGCCGACGGGGTAGAGAGCGAGGTAGAGGACGACGTCGTTCGCTCCGCGCCGGCCAAGGATCGGCCGCGCAATCTCCGCAAGCGTCCACGCTGCCACCGCCCCCGCAGCCAGCGAGATGAGCACGCCGGCGACGAGCGTGGAGCCGGTCAGCCAAGCGAGAGCATGCGCCGCCGCTGGATAGACCGGGAAGAAGGCGGCTGCCTGCGGCACCTCCTCGTAGCCGTGCTCCGCGATCTGGAGGAACCAGCGCGCATCCCACTGCGCGAAGGTGCGGAAGAGGAAGTCGCTCGCCGGCCCGTAGGCGCTGCCGATCAGGCGCCGGTCCGGCGCGGGCGCCCAGATGACGGTGGCCGCCGCAACGAGCCAGAACGCGACGCGAATCGCGACGAACGTCGCCGCAGGCCCTAGCCCCACGTGAGTCCGAGGCCCTCCGCGAGCGGCGTCTGCGGCCGCCAGCCGAGCTCCCGCTCCGCACGCGAGACGTCGAGGACGCTCCGTAGCGCGTCGCCCGGCTTCGCCGGCGCGTGCGCCGCCTGCACCTCGATGCCTGCGATCCGCCGGCACGCCTCGAAGAGCTCGTTCACAGACGTCTCGGTGCCGGTCCCGATGTTGAAGGTGTTTCCGCGCTGTCCGATCGCGGCGAGCACCGCGGCGACGACGTCCCCGACGTAGACGAAATCGCGCGTCTGCTCACCGTCGCCGTAGATCGTGACGCTCTCGCCGCCGCGCAGCCTGTCGATGAAGATCGAGACGACGCCGCCTTCGAGCTTCGGCAGCTGCCGCGGCCCGTAGACGTTTGCGAACCGGAGGGCCACGTGGCTCGTCTCGTAGAGGCGATTCCAGGTCGCCAGGTACTCCTCGGCCGCCAGCTTGGACGTGCCATACGGCGAGACCGGCCCCCGCGCGTCGTCCTCGCGAGCAGGACGTTCGCACTCGCCGTAGATCGCGCCGCCTGTGGAGCTGAAGATCACCTGCGCGTCGTGCGGCCGCGCGGCCTCGAGCACGTTCAGGCTGCCGAGCACGTTCACCTGGGCGTCGAGCTCGGGTTGCTCGACGGACGTTCCGACGTCCGCCTGCGCGGCCAGGTGGGCCACGACCTCGGGTCGGATTCGATCGAAGAGCGGCCTGAGCGGCTCGCGGATGTCGTGCTCGTGCAGCGCCGCCGCCGGGTTCAGGTTCTCACGGCGGCCCGTCGCGAAGTTGTCCACGATGTGCACCTCGTCGCCGCGCGCGAGCAGCGCATCGACGACGTGCGAGCCGATGAAACCCGCTCCTCCGGTGACCACCGCCCGCACGGCCCTATCCTACGCTCGATGTTCGTGACCTTCGAGGGGATGGACGGCTCCGGCAAGACGACCCAGGTGGAGCGGCTGCGGGCGGCGCTCGAGGCGGAAGATCGCGAGGTCGTGATTGCTCGAGAGCCGGGCCAGACGGTGCTCGGCGAGGAGATCCGCAACCTCGTCCTGCACGGCGGCCCGATGACTCCATGGGCGGAGGCGCTCCTGTACGCAGCCTCGCGGGCGGAGGTCGTCGCGGAGGTCGTGCGGCCCGCGTTGGAACGCGGCGCGGACGTTCTGCTCGACCGCTACCTCGACAGCTCGATCGTCTACCAGGGCATGGGGCGCGGACTCGGGGTCGACGAGGTGCTCGAGGTGAACCTGCTCGCGACGGGCGGCCTCCTCCCGGACCGGACCTTCGTGCTCTCGATCGAGCCGGGGACCTCATCCGCCCGTGTGGGCTCCAAGCCGGACCGGATCGAACGCGAGGACGCGGACTTCCACGAGCGCGTCGCAGACGGCTACGCGCAACTCGCGTCCCTCTTCCCGGACCGAGTCGTCGTCCTCGACGGCTCGCTCGATCCGGATGTGCTCGCGGACAGGATTCTCGATGAGCTTCGACGACCTGCCTGAGCAGCCCGAGGCGCGCCGCCTGCTCAGGGCGGCGGTCGCCGAGGGTCCGGCGCATGCCTATCTCCTCCACGGCCCTGCCGGGGTCGGCAAGCGCGCCGCTGCCCGCACGTTCGCCGCTGAGCTTCTCGGTGACGAGCGCCGCGTCGCCGCGGGGACGCACCCCGACCTCTTCTCGCTCGAGGCGCTGGGGGAGATGATCCGGATCGACGAGGTGCGCGCGCTCCACCGCGACCTGCACATGCGGCCGTACGAGGCCGACCGGCGCGTCTACGTGATCGCCGACGCGCACCTGTTGAACGAGGACGCCGCCGACGCGCTGTTGAAAGACCTCGAGGAGCCGCCGTCGTACGCGGTGATCGTGCTCGTCGCCGATGAGCTCGGCCCGATCCCGGCGACGATTCTCTCGCGCTGCCAGCTCGTTCCGTTCCGGCGGCTCTCGGAACGGGCGGTGCGCGCCTTCCTTGCCGAGCGCGCGCCGGGTTTGTCCGAGACCGAGGCCCGCGCGCTCGCCCGTGTGTCGGGCGGTCGGCTCGATCGCGCCGAGCGCCTTCTCGATCCCGAGGCTCGGGGCCACCGAGACGAGCTGCTGCGCGTGGCACGTTCCCCCTACGCCGATCCGGAGCTCGACCCGGCCGACGCAGCGGCGACGCTCCTCGACGCGTCCCGGTCCGTGGGAGCCGTCGCCCGGGAGCGCGCGGAGACTGGACTGGCCGGCGTCGAGCTGACGGCGCGCGAGTCCGAGCAGCGTCTCCGGCGCGTGCAACGGGGGGCCGAGCGGGAGGAGTTGCTGGCCATGCTGGAGGAGCTCGCGTCCTGGTATCGCGATCTGGTGGTCGTCGCTGCGGGTGCCGAGCAGGCCGCCGTCCACGCCGACCGGCTGGATGTGTTGCGCGAAGACGCGACCCGCGAACGGGCGCCGGACGCCGAGACCGCGGCCGAGCTGGCGCGCGACACGTGGCGCGCACTCGAGGAGTTCAACCTCAATCCGGCACTGACGCTCGAGGCGCTCTTCGTCCAGTTGAGACGGGCATTTTCCAGCGCTTTACATGTTTAAACAGAGATTTGAGAGGGTGATGTAAAGATCCCCCAATAGGGGTTGCGCGCCGTACGGCACGAGCTAAGACTGGGACCAAGGCGTTCGGGCGGGACGCCGGTCTTTCCGTCTCTCCACGCATAAGGGGTAGTTGTCTTGGCCGCAGTTCCGTCCATAGGACGTGCCTCTCTCGTCGAGCGCTCGCGTGTCGCCCCTCAGGCGGCAGCAACCGAGGGCCTCTACGAGCGCCACGCCGCGAAGCTCCAGAGCTACTGCCTGCATCAGCTCGGCTCGCGCGAAGAGGCTGAGGACGCCGTCCAGACCACGTACATGAACGCGTTCCGCGCGCTCGGTCGCGGCATCGTGCCCGAAGCCGAGTCGGCCTGGCTGTTCAAGATCGCCGAGAACGTCTGCCTCTCGCGGCGCCGCTCGTCGTGGCGTCGCGGCCGGATCGAGAGCCCGAGTGACTTCGAGATCATCGAGGAGATCGTTCCGGGTCCGAGCCGGCAGAACGACGAGCTGATCGGAATCGAGGACGCGCTGGCGTCGATGCCGGAGCAGCAGCGCCGTGCGATCCTGCTGCGCGAGTGGCAGGGGCTGTCCTATCGCGAGATCGCCGAGGAGCTCGAGGTCACCCAGTCCGCCGTCGAGACGCTGATCTTCCGCGCCCGCCGCTCGCTCGCCGCGGGGCTCGAGCAGCCGGAGTCGGTCAAGACGCCGAAGCGCAAGGGCTTCCGCCGGGCTCTGCACGCGTTCGACATCGGCACGGTTGCCGCCGCGTTAAAGGCGCTGCTCGCGGGGAGCGCGGCCGTCAAGGCGACAGCCGCCGCCGTCGCGGTCACAGCGGCCGCCACTACCGCCTACGGCGTCGAGAAGATCGAGTCGAAGCCACCGGTTCGCACAGCTGCACCGGCGAAGACGCTGGTCAGCAAGCCCTCGTCCACCGCTTCCGCGACCGCTCGGGTCTCCTCCGTTTCCGGCTCCGTTCGGCCCGCTGCAGCTTCAACACCGAAGCGTGCGGTCAAGCCCGCGACGAAGCACGCGAGCGCCGGCTCCAAGCCCGCCGTTGCGGCGGTCGTGACGCACTCGGCGCCGCTGTACGCCACCCCGGCCGGAGTCGCGCCCGTCGAGGCTGCGCCGCTCGCCGCGGCCCTGGAGCCCACGTCGGACCAGGCTTCAGCTCCCGCGGCACAGCCGGCGGAGCAGCCGCGCACCTACGAGGGCACGAACGACGGCAGCAAGCGCGTCGAGCCGGTGCCGAACGTGGACGGGCCCGTCATCGTGCCGACCGCGGCGCCGGCTTCCGCCTCGTCGGCGAAGGCCGAGCCTGTTGCCGACGTGCGCACGGTGACGATGGTCCCGACCCCCGCGCCTGCAGTCGTCACGAACCCGGCGCCGGCTCCGGTCACGAACGCGGCTCCGGCCGCGCCGACTCCGGTCGCAACGAGCACGACGACAGTTCAGCCCGTGCCCGGCCCGGGCACGACGAACTAGAGCGCCGCGTACAGATCGACCGGGACGCCGTCCGGGTCCTGCAGCTGCGCATACCGCTGTCCCCAGAACGCGTCCCACGGCTCCTTCTCGCCGTGGAAGCCGGCCGCGGTGACGCGCGCGTAGATCTCGTCCACCTCGGCGGGGCTCTCACACCCGAGGGCGAGCCCGACCTGATTGCCGGTCGCGCGCGTCCAGTCGGGGCGAAAGCTGAGGACGGTGTCCTCCGTGTCGAGCATCAGGCGCACTCCGTTCGGCATCGACGTGTCGACGTGGCCCTCGTCGGGCGTGTCCGGAACGTCGAGCCCGACCACTTGGTAGAAGCGGATCGAGCGAGCCATGTCCGTGACGACGATCCCAATCGCGTTCAGCGCAGGCATCGCACGGAGACTAACCGATCGCGACCTAGGTGCTGAGCCGGCAGTTCGGTAGGTGCTGTTCGGCGAGCTGCAGGAGCAGCGTGTGGAGTTGTGCTCGCTCTTTGTCGCTCAGGGAAGCGAGGAATTCGTCTTCGAGCTGGCTGGAGAGGCGGCGGAGGCGTTCGAGCGTCTTGCGTCCCGCGGCTGTCATTCGGACGAGCTGGCGTCGGCGGTCGGCGGGGTCGCGGCGGCGCTCGACGAGGCCGGCCTCCTCGAGTTCGTCGAGGAGCCCGACGAGCTGACCCTTGTCGTAGCCAAGGGTGTCGGCGATCGCGCCTTGGGTCGCCAGTGAGCCTTCGTCGAGGACGGCGAGGATCGCGTGGTGATAGGGGTGCAGGCCCGCCTCGTTGTAGGCGACGAAAGAGCGTTCCTTCGCGGTCATTCCGAGGCGCTTGAGCAGGAAGAGGGCAGACGAAACGAGCTCTTCGGGGAAGCGCTGCGGAAGTGGCTTTGTCTCGATCTCGGTCATCGGAAAGAAGTGTAGCGCCAATACCGTTGTTTGGGTATATTGTTGACATCATCAACGGTAGAGGTGATTAATTGATGAGCATGACTACAGATTCCGGAAGGCGCCGCTGGGCGGCGCTGGCTGTGATCGTGACAGCCCAGTTCATGGTGATCCTTGACGTCGCGGTCGTGAACGTGGCGTTGCCGTCGATCAAGACCGATCTCAATTTCTCCGACGAGAGCCTGCAGTGGGTGGTGTCGGCATACGCGATCTTCTTCGGTGGCGCGCTGCTGCTCGGGGGCAGGCTTGCCGACCTGCTCGGTCGGCGCCGCCTCTTCGTCGGCGGACTGGTGCTCTTCGTCGCGAGCTCGCTGCTGTGCGGGATCGCCTGGTCGGAAGCATCGCTGATCGGCTTTCGCGCCATTCAGGGACTCGCCGGTGCGCTGCTTGTGCCGGCGGCGCTTTCGCTGCTCATGACCACCTTCACCGAAGGGCGCGAGCGCAACCTCGCGCTCGGCATCTACGGGGCTGCCTCCGGAAGTGGCGCCGCCGCCGGCGTCCTGCTGGGCGGTGTCCTGACGAGCTATCTCAGCTGGTCGTGGATCTTCTTCGTCAACGTCCCGGTCGGGATCGCGGCCGCGTTGCTCGCGCCGGTGCTGCTCGGCGAGAGCCGTCCAGAGCTCGGGCATCGGCACCTCGACGCCCGCGGCGCGGTCACTGCAACCGCTGGGCTGATGCTGCTCGTCTACGCCCTGTCGCGTGCAACCACCGAGGGCTGGACCTCGGCGACAACGCTCCTGCCGCT
>JAXIPI010000254.1:0-3797 GCA_045403015.1 Gaiellaceae bacterium
CGGTGGCCTCCTCGGCCGGCGCGCGAGCGGTGGCTACCTGTTCGAGGGCGAAGACGTCTGGGTGACGCTCGAGGCGCAGTCCGAGGCGCGCGTGCCGCTGCCCTCGATCTCGGTCACCGAGCAGATCGCGAAGCTGGGCGAGCAACACACGCCGCTCCAGCGTGCCGGCGGCCCGTACCGCGGCACCTACGTGATCGAGAGCGTGTCGCGCGGACGCTATGTCGTCGAGGAGACGAAAGCGACGATCGACGACCCCTTCGGGCTGGCGCGGTCGGAAGTCGCACTCGCCGCCGGCGGCTCGTTGCTCGTCTACCCCCGGCTCGTCGCACTCGATCGGCTCTTTTCGGAGAGTGGGGCGCACGCCCAGGACGGACGCAGGCTGCTGCTGCGGCGCCCCTCGGGATTCGACCTCCACTCGGTGCGCGAGTACGAACAGGGCGAGTCACTGCGAAAGGTGCACTGGCGGACAACGGCACGGCGAGGCCAGCTGATGGTGAAGGAGCTCGAAGACGCGCCGCGCGACGAGATCGCCGTCGTCCTCGACGCGGAAGCGAGCGCAGTCGCGGGGGGAAGCTTCGACGAGCAGGTGAGGGCCGGAGGATCGATCCTCCGCTCCCATGCCTCCCACGGCAGGCGGGTGGTGCTGGCGGTCACCTCTGCGGCGCGGCCGAGCATCAGGGTCTCATCGCTCGACGGCGACTGGCTCGTGGCGCTCGGTCTCCTGGCGGCTGCGGAGGCGGACGGGACACGTCCCGTCGTCGAGCTCCTCGCGCGGGACGGCGGCCCCGCGTCTCGGGCCGTGGAGACCGTTGTCGTGACCGCAAATGTCTCCGGGGCGCTCGCGGCGAGGCTCGTGCAGCGCTCGCTCGCGGGACAGGGCATCAGCGTCGTGTGGATCGACGCGCCGAGCTTCGTCGGACGTCCGACGCGCATCGAGCCGGAGCTGCTCCGCCTCCAGGCCGCCGGCGTGGCAGTCGCGGTTGTCCGGCGCGGAGACTCGCTCGCGGCGGTGCTGGGGGCAGCCTCCGCTCCCTGGAGCGCCCATGGTTAGGACCGCCGCCGTCTACTCCTTCCCGGCGGTCCTGATCGCCATCTCGTGGCTGCGCTTGGAGGACCCGCAGGCGGCGGGACTCGATGGTTGGTGGGTCCTCGTGCTCGCCCTCGCGCCGGCGCTGGCACCGACACTCGCGCTCCGGCTCGCCCTCACCGTGCCGGCCTCGCTCACGGCCCTATGGGTCGCGTTCGACACGCCCGCGCAGGACGACAAGCGCGGCTTCTTCGTGCCGGTCGCCGAGCGGTTCGCGGACGGCCTGAACGGCTTCTTCAACGTCGCCGTGCCGTTCTCCGGACTCGAGCGGATGAAGATGCACGGCGTCGTCATCCTCGCGATCTTCGGCTTCTGCCTCGTGCTCGCCCACGCGATTGCGGCTCGGCGTCCGCTCCTTGCGGTCCTGGCGGTGGTGGCCGGCGCGGGCTGGGCGGCAACCCTGTATCCGTCGCAAAGCGTCGTCTACGGGGCCGTGATCCTCGCGGGCGCCCTCTGGGCACTCGCCGGACTGCGTTCGACGCAGCCCGTCACGGCACTTCTCGCCGGGGCAGCGCTCGTTCTCGTGGCGGCAGTAGCGTCGACCTCGTCGGCGGTCGCACGGGACGCCGTCCTTGCCTGGGAGCGCTGGGACCCGAGCGGGTCGTTCGGCGCGCAGATCTCGGTGAGCTACGTGTGGGACGCGCAGTACGGCGGGATTCAGTTCTCGAAGAAGGAACGGACCGTCTTGCGGATCACCGGCCCGAAGCGCGGGCTCTACTGGCGGGCGACGACGCTCGATCAGTTCGACTCGGACCGCTGGCTCGACAACTCAATACCGCTCTCGACCGGCCTCGCAAACGGGAGGCTGCCAAACGATCCGCTGCTGCCGACGCGCTCGCTGAACCCGACCACGTGGGTGAAGCAGGAGGTTGAGATCGGCGCGCTGCGCGATCAGCACATCATCGGCGCGGCGCAGCCGGTTGCGCTCGAGGCAACCGGGCTGGGCGGCGTCTTCCACCTCTCGGGTGGGGTCGTGCGCGTCTACCGGGGTCTCACGCGCGGACAGCGATACACGATCTACAGCTACGCGCCGCGCCCCGAGCCGGCCGATCTGGCGCGCGTCGCCGCGAACTATCCGCCGGGGCTCGAACGCTTCTTCGACATCGGCCGCACGCGGGTCGAGCCGTTCGGCGCGGCCGGCCGCGATGCGCGCGTCGAGGCCCTTTTCGACGACGAGCGTTACGTCGCGCTCTGGCCGTACCAGGAGCTCTGGAACCAGGCCAAGCGGCTGCGGGCAGGCGCGAGGACGCCGTACGGAGCCGTCGTCGCGATCGAAACGTGGTTGCGGAGCACCGGCGGCTTCAACTACGACGAGTCGCCGCCCGCGACCGGCGGCCTGCCGCCGCTCGCCCATTTCGTGACGGAGGGCAAGCGCGGCTACTGCCAGCACTTCGCCGGTGCGATGGCGCTGATGCTCAGGTTCCTCGGGATCCCGGCTCGTGTCGCAGGCGGCTTCACGAGCGGCAAGCGCGATGGGGACAGCTGGGTCGTGACCGATCACAACGCCCATGCCTGGGTCGAGGCCTGGTTCCCAGACTACGGCTGGCTCGCGTTCGACCCGACTCCGGGGCGGGGGTCGCTCACCGGGAACTACAGCGCCTCATCGACGGGATTCAACGCCGGCGACGCGGCCTTCGCTTTCGGCGGGCCGAACGGCGCTCGCGCGAAAGGCGGCGCGAGCGAGCTTCAGCGCCTGCTGCAGAAGGAGCGGCTGGCGGAGCGGCAGCGCGCCGGCGGAGCGGCAGCGGACGACGGCCGGCCGGCGGCGCTGTGGCTGGTTCTGCTCGCAGGTTTCGCCGCCGGTGTCGCGATCGGCGCCGCGAAGGTCGTCCGTCGCCGGCTTCGCTACCTGACGCGCGATCCGAGACGACTCGCCGGTGCGGCTCGTCGCGAGCTCGCAGATTTCCTCGTCGACCAGGGCCTCGAGGTTCGGCCGAGCGCGACGCCCGATGAGCTGCGGCAGCTCGTCCGAGAGGAGCTCGGCGCCGACGGTGGCCGGTTCGCTGCTGCGCTCGCCGAGGCGCGTTTCGGACCGCCCGAGAAGAGCGCTGCGGCTGCAGCGCGGACGCAAAAGGAGCTGCGAGCGCTGCTGCGGGTGATCCGGCACGGACTCGGCCGGGGAGCGCGACTTCGCGGGCTCGTCGCCCTCCGCTCACTGCGCGCGTGACCCTGCACCCCGTGGTGATCGCCGCCGGCCTCGGGACGAGGCTGCGGCCCCTGACCGAGCACTACGCCAAGCCGGTGCTCCCGATCGACGGCCGGCCCGTGCTCGCACGGCTGCTGCGCGAGCTCGCGGAAGACGGTTTCGAGACCGTCACCATCGTCACGGGTCACCTCGGCGAACAGATCGAGCGGCTTGTCGGCGACGGCAGCGGCTTCGGGCTCGCAGTCCGCTACGCGAGACAGGCCTCACCCGACGGCTCTGCCGACGCCGTGCTCGCGGCCGCACCGGTACCGCCGTATCTCGTGCTCGGTGCCGACAAGCTCTTCACGCGCGGCGACATCGGCCGTTTCACCAGGGCATTCGCCGACTCCGGTGCCGCCGGCGCGATCGCCGTCGAGGACCGGCCCGGGACGGTTCAGATCCGCGAGGGGCTCGTCGAGCGCGTGCTCGGAAACGGCCGGGTGGGCGCCCCGCTGTGGGCGGTCGGGCCTTCGGTTGCAGCCGCTGTCGAGACGCGTCCCGGCAAGCCACCCTTCGAGCTCGCGC
>JAXIPI010000362.1:0-2514 GCA_045403015.1 Gaiellaceae bacterium
CGGCGCTGCCCTCCGACACGCGGACGATTCTGCAGCCACAACAGGCCGGTGGTCAACCACACAGCAGCAGACGATGAGACCTCCTCACCCAACAACGCCCACGCCCCAGGCGCCACCAACGCATCGCTGATCATCGAGGCCGCTGCCCCACGGTTTCTCCTGCAATATCGCCCCTTCGCGAGGCGGAACCGAATTTACGCACCCCACACGCCGCCTCGGAGCGGCGCAGGCCCGCCGAAGCGGGCCCGCGCACATGCGACACGCCGACCGTTTCTAAGCCGGCCGCATCACGAACAGCTGACCGTCCTCCACGGTCACCGTCGACCCGCCGGGCGGCGTCGTCGGCGGGTGCGCCTGGACGTCCGACAGCCAGGTGTCGGCGCCGAACAGCGCCGAGGCGTCGATGATGCCGCTCGTCTCCCAGATGCCCGGCCCGACGGGCACTCCGTCGCGCCCCGGTGGGTCGAGCTCGGCGACGCGGGTCGCCGTCGAGACGTCGACGCCTACGGCGCCGGTCGGACCCTTGACGAGGTCGAACCGCCAGATCGACCCGTCGCGCCCCTTGGCGGCCATCACGAGCCGGCTCTCGGTCGTCCCGTCCTCGTTGATCATCAGGTAGCGGTCGCTGGCGTCGACGTTGTCCGGACTGATAGCGATGTCACCGCCGCCCGCGACGACGAGGTCGGCGTTGTAGACGATCGTGAGCGTCGCGTCTTTGAGCGGGTTCCCTGGATGCAGCCGCAGGGAGTAGAGTCGCCCGAGCTCGTTGACGCCGTTGTCGACGCCGCTCGACGAGCCGGTCGTAACCCAGAACAGCTCGTTGTCGTCGTTGGGGTTGAACGCCCCGTCTTCCGGGCGCACGAACGTCATCGCGTTGGCGGCGTCACTTGCCGCCTCGAGCTCGATGTCCGTCATGTGCTCGGCGCCCGGGATCGCGGCCCATTCGCCCGTCACCGTGCCCGTGACGAAGGTCCTCTCGCTGTTCCGGCCAGGATCGTTCGAGCGGAACACGTAGAGCGTGCCGCCGACTAGCCCGTTCCGCTGGAGCACCGAAGCGTGCGCCGAGCGGTCCTTCTTGCCGACGTACATGTAGAGCTGGTTCTGCAGCTCGGCAGGACCATCCTCGAACGAGAAGATCACCGCCCGCGTGCCCTCGTGACGCTGGACGACCGTGTTCTCCTTCGGGAAGCGGCCCATCGCCGGAAGCGTGTGGAGCTGGTTGTCGTAGATTGCTACTGACTGCGCGCCACGGCCGTCGAACGTATTCGCCGCCGTTCCTTCCTCCTCGTTCGTCAGGTAGATGTACCGGTCGAAGCCGTTGGAGGGACCGGCGAGAAAGCCGGAGCAGAACCGCGAGAACGGTCGGGTCGTGTTCGTGGTGTCCGCTGCAAGGCCGACGAAAGCGTCCTCCGCATAGACCGAGTCGTACGCGCGCCGGCCGGCGATGGGGTCGCCGTCCTCGTTGAGGATCCATTGCGAGACGTAGGTCCCGCGGTTCTTGGGGCCGCCGACGACCGGCTCGGAGAGCGCCGAGTTGTTGAGCTCATGGTTCATGAACAGCGTGCTCGTGCCGTCGGCGTTCGGATGCGCCCCGAGGCCGTCCGGGATGCCGACCATCCGGTACTGCTGCCCCGGCGCGCCGCCGAGCAGCGGCACCTTGTCGTCGGCGCTAAACAACGGCGTGATCCTGTACTCGCTGCCGATCGGCACAACGTAGGGCTTCACCACGGTTGCGGCGACCACCGAGCCCGTGAGCGTCACTACTCCGATGGCAGCGACGATGGTGAGACGTCGTTTCTTCATTCCTTGCTCCTCTCCCTTTACCCCAGCGCCGGAGCGCGGACGACGATCAGCTCCATCTCGTCTGGCTGGTCGCGGACGATCCAGCGCCCATCGCTGAACGGGTAGTTGTTGTCGTTTGCGACGAGGAGGCGCTCGCCGCCGAGGACTTCCAGGGTCGCGGATCCGGAGCAGGTCGACGACAAGGCGCTTCTGATCATCGGTTCTCCCCGTTGTCCGAGATTGGAGTCGCAAGTCTAGAACGGCTCGCTGGGCCACTGCGCTACCGAGACGTGACAGCGCGGTGAAGACAGCGCGTCAGCGAGCGCGCGAGCTGGCCCGCACGCCAGGGAGACCGCGGCCGGCAGGGCGCTGAAGAGCCAGCCGGCAACGGCGATCGTGACGATCGCCAGGACGAGCAGGACGAGCCTATCTTTGCGCCCTTAGCTGATCGAGGTGTCGGCGAAGCGGTTCCGGCACCTCAGTCTCTGCGGACACGGGTTCGAAATCCCGTATGGGCCTTCCTCTCTAGCCTGGTTACACGGAAAGCCGCATGTTTACGCGGGTCAAGCGTGCCAGGGATGCCGGGAATGACCGTGTGATGCGTCCCAGACGACAACGGGGCGGACGGTCGAATTCGGCGGATCCTGATCGTGTGTACCGTCGCCGAGCTATCGACAAGGGAGCCTCGATGAACTACGACCTGCTCATCTACCACGACATGACTGACGACAC
>JAXIPI010000168.1:0-6570 GCA_045403015.1 Gaiellaceae bacterium
TGGGCGCCGATCGCGCAGGGCAAGGTTCTGGACAATCCGGTGCTCAACGAGATCGCCGGCAGGCTCGGAAAGTCCCCGGCACAGGTCGCCCTACGCTGGCACATCCAGCGCGGCAACATCGTCTTTCCCAAGTCGACGACACCCGCGCGGATCAGGGAGAACTTCGAGCTGTTCGACTTCCAGCTCGAGCCTGACGCTATCGCGAGGATCGACGGGATCGACCGCGGCGAGGCGGGACGGGACGGGCCGAACCCGGACTCGTTCGCCTACGTTCCCGGCTGAGAGCCTCTAACGTAATGAGGCCTCGTCGCCTGGGTGCGCTGGGTGGTGCGAGGCAAGGACGCAGGGAGCGTCGATATGCAGGCATATCGGCGCGACTGAGGACGCCGCATCGCGCCGCCCAGCGCGCCCAGGCGGCTCAGAGCTTCATTGCGTTAGAGGCTCTAAGAGCCTGCTTCACCCCACACGTAGCGCGCGATGAACTCGTTGCGGAACTTGCCGCCGCCGTCGAGGTTCTGCACGAGCCGCCGGAAGTCAGGCAGCCTCGGGTAGACAGCATCGATGTCTTCCGCCGACAGGGTGAACAGCTTCCCCCAGTGGGGTCGCACACCGAAAGGCTCGAGTGCGGTCTCGATCTGCGGCAAGACAGTGAGAACGTCGTCGAGCCGCGGCTTCCACGTGAAGTGAAACGCGATGCTGTCCTGTTCGTAGAACGGACTGAGCCAGAGCGTGTCTGCGGCAACGGTCCGGATCTCCGATGTCAGCAGGAGCAGGGATACGGCGCGAGCGAGGGGTCGTAGCTCGCGAACGGCGTCGGCGCCGTGCCTGCGCGCCACGACGTACTCCGACTGGAGCTCGGCGCCGCCGCTGGGAGTGAAGCCGAGGCGGAAGTGCGGGAGCCGTTCGCCCGAAGGGCCTGGTACGCCCAATTGCTCGGTGCAGTTCTCCCAGTTGGCCCCGGGAATCGGGTGACGCGGTTGCGTTGCGGAAGCCGCGCCGAAGTACGACGAGCCCAGCTGCTTTGTCGTCTTCACCCAGACTTGGCCGATCGCGGGCTCCTCCCACAGCGTGAACAGGCTGACGCTGTAGGCGCCCTCGAGGATCGCGTCAAGGTCAGTTTCGACCGCCTCCCACGGAAGCTGCTCGAAGACGTACTGGCGGAGGACGAACGCCGGAACTACATCGAGCGACACGCGGGTCATGAGGCCGATCGCCCCGAGGCTCACGACCGCGCCGTCGAAATCTCTGGCGCCGCGACGGAGACGGCTGATCGACCCGTCCGGACCGACGAGCTCGAGCGATGCGACCCCGGCGGCCAACGACTGGTTTCTCGCACCGGAACCGTGCGTGGCTGTGGCGATGGCGCCGCCGACCGACACATGTGGCAGTGACGCCAGGTTCGACAGCGCGAGGCCGTGGCTCTCCAACGCGCTGCTCAGATCGCCGTAGCGGATCCCGGCTTCGACCGTGACCGTCCCGTCCCCGATCTCCACCACGCGATTGAGGTTCTCGGTCGAGAGGAGTGCGCCCGTGGAGTCACCGACGAGGCTGAACGAGTGCCGCGTCCCAAGCGCCCGGACCGTCTCGGCGTCGGCAACCAGCTCCTGCGCCTCGGCAACCGATTTCGGCCGCAGGATGCGACTCGTCGAGTAGGTGATGTTGCCGGCCCAGTTCTTCACGCGGGCATTCTGGTGCTTGGTTCACTCACGCGTCCAAGCGTCCGGCTGCGTCCGATCCCGGCCGATCAGGACGCAGCCGCGATGCCTTTGCTGCTTGCGGACTTACACCCCGCTCCTGTCGCAGGAAGCCGTCCAGGGCGTGTTTTCGTCGGGACGGAAAGCCCCATAGGAGATGATGTCCGGATAGGTAAGGCAGATTGACCCGAGCGCCCCCATGGCGAATTCGTATTCAACCGGTGAACACCGGTACGCGTATCCGGGTCGCGGCGCCGGGTGGATGACGATCGAGAAGGCTCCTCCCGCCTGGATGCAGGCAGCCTCCCAAGCATTGGTCGTCGGGGCTGTCAGTGTCCCGCCCCTAGCGCCGTAACTCACGCATTCCTGCTCGTCGGAGAACGCGCTCTGATCTGCTCGCACGAGGTTCTCCCAGCCACCCTTCTGACACGCCTTCGCGTTCAGCGAGTTACCCGGCTTCGCCGCCAACCCAGCCGGCACCGCCACAAGCGTTGCAGAGACGACCAGCGCTGCAAAGACACCCTTCCACATCCTGCACCCCTCTCCCTCGAGCCGAGAAGCCCTCTCCAAAAAGGAAAGGGGCCGCCCAGCGGTTCCCCCGTTCGCCTCACACTAGGCCAGCCCTCACCTAAACACAACGCTCACTCCCAGACTGAGGGCCCTAATCAGGTGGCTGTAGATAACGGGCGATTCGTCCGATGGTGGCGTGTATCAGGGCGAGGAATGTCCTCTTCTCGCCAGGGTCGGACGGGCTCGGCGTTGCCGGTTTCCAACCTCTCGGCGCCCGGCTGAGCGAGCCCCCAATCCGACCCACGCAGCTTCAGGGGTCTTGCGCGATGCGCAGTCGGGTGTAACGGAGTGGTTCACCCACTTTCGTCGCTGCGCAAGCGGGGTTAGAGTGGTTGGATTAACCGACCGTGCGGCTTCGCCGTGGAGCCTCGCCACCTGATCGAACTCCGCTGATGGTCACGGAGTCGGGCTCGAGCGCGAAGCTGGGAGGGCTTTGCCGAGTCAACCAGGCGACACGACAGACCGCCGCGACCCGAGAGAGGGGGACTTCTCATGAACGAATCGGGCACCTCGGACACCACTCCCACAGTCGTTCTCGTCCACGGCGGATTCGTGGACGGCTCCGGCTGGAAGGGTGTCTACGAGCACCTGACGAAAGATGGCTACGACGTCAGCGTCGTCCAGAACCCGACGATCTCGCACGCCGACGACGTAGCCGTGACCAAGCGCGTCATCGACGCGCAGAGCGAACCTGTCATCCTCGTCGGCCACTCTTACGGCGGGGCGGTCATCACCGAGGCGGGCAACCACCCCAATGTTGCGGCGCTCGTCTACATCGCGGCCTTCGTGCCGGACAAGGGCGAGTCGGTGAACACCCTCATCGCGGGCTTCCCGACCGATGGCCCGCAGCCGCCGATTCTGCCCCCGCAGGATGGGTTTCTCCTCCTCGACCGGGAGAAGTTCCATGCTTCATTCGCGGGTGACCTGAGCGAGGAAGTGGCCGTGTTCATGGCCGACTCGCAAGTCCCGTGGGGCGTTGACGCCCTGGGTGGCACGATCAGCGAACCCGCGTGGCAGAACAAGCCAAGCTGGTACCTCGTCACGACCGAAGACCGGATGATCCCTCCGACTGCCCAGCGTGAGATGTCCGCGCGGGCGGGTTCGACCGTGATCGAGGTCGCGGGCAGCCACTCGATCTACGTCTCGAAGCCTGAAGCCGTTGCCGAGCTCATCCAGACGGCTGTCATCGCGGCGATCCCTGCCGCGGCCGGCGTTTCGAGTTAGGCAGCGCAGTCCGACGTAGCTCGTAGGACTCAACGGGCCGGGGGCAAAGCTAGCCCCCGGCCAGCCCAGTCCTTCACGAGAGGGATTCTGTTTCAAGGCGCCAGCTGAGCGAGCCCCCAATCCGACCCACGCAGCTTCAGGGGTCTTGCGCGATGGGAAATCCGCTCCCGCGGATTTCTCATCCCGCGCGGCAATGTGGGCCGTGAAGGATTCGAACCTTCGACCTTGGGATTAAGAGTCCCCTGCTCTACCAGCTGAGCTAACGGCCCCGCGGCGAAGGATAGTAGCCCGCGCGCGCAGCACGTTCGTCCGGGCCAAGGTTGGCCCCTCTCTGTACGATTGCGCGCCGGTGACCGACGTCGCCATCATCGGAGCCGGCTACGTCGGCGTCCCGCTCGCCCAGGTGTTCGCCGAGGCGGGCCGCAGCGTGCTCCGCGTCGACCGCGACGCCGAGCGCGTGGCGATGCTGAACCGGGGCGAGAGCTACATCGAGGACGTCCCCTCCGAGACGCTGAAGCGGCTCGTGGACGACCACGGGCTGCGCGCCACGACAGACTACGACGAGCTGCGCGACGCCGACGCGATCCTCATCGCTCTGCCGACGCCGCTCTCCAAGCAGCGCGAGCCGGACCTCTCGATCGTGAACCGCGCTGCCGAGGAAGTCGCGAAGCGGCTGCGCAAGGGCCACCTGGTCGTCCTCGAGTCGACGACCTATCCCGGCACGACGCGGGAAGAGATCCTGCCGCGGCTCGAAGCCTCCGGCCTCAAGGTCGGGGAGGGCTTCAACCTCGCCTTCTCACCCGAGCGCGTCGACCCGGGCCGCGAGGACTGGACGACGAAGAACGTGCCGAAGGTCGTCGGCGGGCTGACCGAGGCGTGCACCGAACGTGCCGCCGAGCTCTACGGCTCGGCCGTCGACACCGTGCACCGCGTCACGTCACCCGAGTCAGCGGAGCTGACGAAGCTCCTCGAGAACATCTTCCGCTCGGTCAACATCGCCCTCGTCAACGAGCTCGCACAACTCTGCGAGCGGATGAAGATCGACTTCTGGGAGGTCGTCGACGCGGCCGCGACCAAGCCCTTCGGGTTCATGAGCTTCAAGCCTGGCCCCGGCCTCGGCGGCCACTGCATCCCGATCGACCCCTTCTATCTCACCTGGAAGGCGCGCGAGTACGACTTCTACACGGAGTTCATCGAGCTCGCCGGCAAGGTGAACGAGAACATGCCGTGGTACTGCCGCTCGCTGATCTCGCAGGCGCTCAACCACGGCAGGCAACGGTCGCTCTCGGGCTCGAAGATCCTCGTGCTCGGAGTTGCGTACAAGCCGGGGATCGGCGACATGCGCGAGAGCCCGGCCCTGAAGCTGATCGAGCTGCTCCAGACCGCGGGCGCCCACGTCTCCTACCACGATGAGCATGTCCCCGAGCTGCACGAGTTCGACCTCACGTCGGTGCCGCTCGAGCCCGAGAAGTTCGACTGCCTCGCGATCGTGACCGACCACAAGGGAATCGACTATCAGGCGCTCGTCAACGGGGACACCGTGATCGTGGACTTCCGCAACGCGACCGGCGAGAAGGGCCGAACGAGCGACCGAGTCTGGAAGCTGTGATCAGGTGACGCGGGTCGGCCTGGTCGGCCTCGGGTACTGGGGCCCGAACCTGGCGAGGAACTTCGACAACCTCGCCGACCTGACGTGGCTCTGCGACCTCGACGAGGAGCAACACGCTCCATTCACCGCGCGTTACCCGCGCGCAGGCGTGACGACCGACTACGCCGAGATGCTCGCCGATCCCGAGCTCGATGCCGTCGTCATCGCTACCCCGGTCCCGACGCACTACGCGCTCGCCAAGCAGGCCCTCGAGGCCGGCAAGCACGTACTCGTCGAGAAGCCGCCGGCGATGAAGGGCTCCGAGATGGACGAGCTCGTCGCGCTCGCCGCCGCCCGCGACCTCGTGCTGATGCCGGGCCACCTGCTCCTCTATCACCCGGGTGTGGTGAAGCTGAAGGAGCTCGTCGACTCCGGCGATCTCGGTGACGTCCTCTGCGTCTACACGAACCGGCAGAACCTCGGGATCGTGCGCGCGAACGAGAACGCGCTCTGGTCGCTGGGCGTCCACGACCTCTCGGTCGTCCTCTGGCTGATCGGCGAGGACCCGGTCGAGGTGGCCGCGCACGGCCGTGACTTCCTCAACAAGGGCGTCGAGGATGTTGTCTTCTGCTACCTCCGCTTCCCGTCGGGGAAGATCGCCCACATGCACCTCTCGTGGCTCGACCCGCACAAGATGCGGCGAATGACCGTCGTCGGGAACGAGAAGATGGTCGTCTTCGACGACATGGAGCTCGAGCGGAAGGTGACGGTGTACGAGAAGGGCCCGTGGAAGCAGTCGGCCGGCTACGGCGAGTGGCAGACGCGGACCGGCGACATCCACATCCCGAAGATCGACACCTCTGAGCCGCTGCGGCTCGAGTGCGCGGCCTTCCTCGAGCTGATCGCCGGCGAGGGTGACCGGCGGAAGGTGGCCGAGGACGGCGCCATGGTCGTCCGGGCGCTCGACCGCCTCACCGAGTCTCTCCGTGCCTGAGATCCACCCCACCGCGACGGTCTATGAGGGGACGGTCCTCGGCGAGAACGTGAAGGTGCTCGAGGGCGCGGTCGTCGGCAAGCAGCCGACCCTCTCGCCCCGGTCGACCGCGAAGCGCGAGCTGCTCCCGCCGACCGTGATCGGGGACGGCACGATCGTCTCGACGGGCGCCATCGTCTTCGCGGGCTCGAGCATTGGAGCGCGCGTGATCCTCGGCGACCAGTCCTGCGTTCGAGAGCGCGTCGCGATCGGCGACGATGTCGTCCTCGGCCGGGGCTCGTACGTCGAGAACGACACGACCATCGGCGCGATGACGAGGATCCAGGCCGACGCCTACATCACGGCCTACTCGACGCTCGAGGAGCACGTTTTCATCGCGCCATGCGTCGTGACGACGAACGACAACTGGATGGGCCGGACGGAGAAGCGGCACGGAAACGTCAAAGGCCCGACGATCCGGCGCGGTGCGCGAATCGGCGGCGGCGCGATTCTTTGTCCCG
>JAXIPI010000036.1:0-8605 GCA_045403015.1 Gaiellaceae bacterium
GCACCGCGCTGTCGCTTCGGGCATTGGCGCTGCGGGCGCTGGCGTTCGCGCACGCTTGAGCGACATCTTCGATGCGCTCGCCGACCCCACGCGCCGCCACCTCGTCGAGGCGCTGGCGCAACGGGAAGCCTCGGCGACCGAGCTCGCGTCCGAGCTGCCGGTGACGCGGCAGGCGGTCGCGAAACATCTCGTCGCGCTGCGGGACGCAGGGCTTGTCGACTCGCGCAAGAGCGGGCGCGAGACGCTGTATCAGCTCAACCCCGCGCCGCTCGACCAGGCGGTCGCCTGGATCGCGAGTGTCGGCAGCGAGTGGGACGCGAGACTCGAACGGCTCCGCGGCCACCTACGGACGCCCCGCGGTGACTGAGCGCTACTGCTCGGTCGAGGTGGCGCCGCTCCGCGCCGAGCCGGACGCATCGTCCGAGCAAGTCACTCAGGCGCTCCGCGGCGAGCCGCTCACGGTGGCCGAGCAGCGGAACGGCTGGGCGAGGGTGACGACGACGTACGGCTACCCAGGCTGGGTCGAAGCCTCGGCGATCTCCGAAGAGCCCGCCGGCGACTGGCTGCCGACCGTCCGCGACGGCGATCCGGTCGAAGAGGCGCGCGCGTATCTCGGCACGCCGTACCTCTGGGGCGGGATGAGCGAACGCGGCATCGATTGTTCAGGACTTATCCACATGTCGTGGCGCCGGCTCGGGCGGCTCGTCCCGCGCGACGCCGTCCAGCAGGCCGAAGCAGCGCGGAAGGTGGACGAACCACGGTACGGCGACCTCGCCGTTTACGGCCGAGAGTCGGTCACGCACATCGCCTTCTGGCTCGGCGACGGACGCATCCTGCACGCCGCCGGCAGCCGCGAAGTGGTCGAGGAAGAGGAGCCGGAGGCCCTGCGGGAGATTCGGAGAGGTTTCGTGCGGATCGATCCCTCCATCGATTTACCTCATTCGAGCTAAAGGAGGGTGTGAGGTAGGCCGATATCGGGGTCGTGGACGCTGCTGAGCGCAAGGAGATCCTGAACCGTTATATGGACCACAGTCGCCGGTTCGAGGCGGCTGCGGCACGGCGGTCGAACGGCAACGCCGAGGTGATTCCGTTCGTCGCGCCGATGCGCGAGCTCGAGCAGGAGCCGACGATGCGTGAGATCGAGGTGCTCCAGCTCGTTGCGGACGGTCTCGTGAACCGCGAGATCGGCCAGCGCCTCTTCCTCTCGGAGGAGACGGTCAAGTCGCACGTGCGCCACCTGCTCGCGAAGCTGCAGGCCCGCTCCCGAGCCCACGCGGTCGCCGTCGGCTATCGCCGCGGCATCATCGCCTAGCGCCCGAACGTTTCCGGACCAGCGAGCCGCCCGACGAGGTGGCGTACCTCGACGGGCGGATCGAATTCTTAGTTTGGGCGGAGCTGGAGCTGACTTCTAGCGGCGAACCTGAGCCTCGGTTATCCGCACTTCCCACAGGCTGTGGAGAACCCCCCTAACGAGGGATGCCATAAGCCTGCAGAAAAGCGCAGGATTCGTCGGCTTCTACCAGGACTTGCCGGAGCCCGCGAGCACGGCAAGCATTGCGGCGACGCTCATCAACGAATACAGACGAGTCGTGAGGCGAGACAAGGTTGACCTCCTTGAGGGAACTAACGGCACATCGATCGTATAACCCTTTTGAGGGAGAATCAAGCACTTTTATGAAGCTACTTAGAAATGACCTGCGGTCGGTTATCTGGGCTGGCGTGCTGGTTGGCGCCGCGCTCGCAACAACTGGACTGCTCGTTCTCCACGGATACTCGCTGCCTAAGTGGTGGGTGCTCCTCGGACTCGGCTTGATCGCCGGACTCGCTGAACGCCACAGCGTCCCGCTGTTGGGCAATCGCCAGCGCGGGATTGAGATCTCTGTGTCCTTCGTGCCATTCGTCTTCACCGCGGTTGCATTCGGTCCCCTCGCCGCACTAATCGTTGGGACGCTAGGCAACCTGGCTGATCTGCGCCGGCCCTACCTCAGGTGGGCTGTTTACACGCCGGCACGTGCGCTCACTGGCGCGGCTGCAGGCCTCGCCGCCTCGTGGGCGCTGGCTGACGGGGCGACGTCCTTCGTACCGATTCTCGTCGCCGTACTTTTCGCCGGCGTCGCGCACCTGATGGTCGATGTTGCAATCAATATGAGCACGCTCGCCATTCGGGGATCCGCGTCACCGTTCGCCTACCCGAAGGCGATGGCGCCGCTCTTCCTCATCGCCGTCCCCCTCTACATCCCGCTCGTTGCGTTTCTCGTCTACGGATACGAGCAGTACTCGCTCGCGATCGTCGCGACTTTCCTTGTTCCCGTGCTGGCTCTCCAGAGAGTCGCGCATCTCTATCAGGAGCAGCGCGAAGCAACGAAGGGGATGACGGAAGCCTATCGGCGACTGGAGGAGGCAAACATCTCATTCGCGGCGGCGCTGGTCGCGACGCTAGATGCCCGAGATCGGTACACCGCCGGACACTCGGAAGCAGTTGCGGTTTACTCCCGTGACATCGCAGCACGAATGGGTCTCTCAGAAGCGGAGCAACAGCAAATACACCTCGCGGGCCTTGTTCATGACATCGGGAAGATCGGGCTGCTTCCGGGCCTGCTCGAGAAGGAGGGGCCGTTGACTCTAGAGGAGCGTCGCGTCATGCAAACGCACTCCGAGATCGGCGAGCGAATTCTGGCCAAAGTCGAGGACTACGGCGACATCGCCGAAATCGTCCGCCATCACCACGAGCGCGTCGATGGGCACGGTTATCCAGACGGCTTGTCGTCGGATGAGATCCCTCTGCTGGCTCGGATCATCGCCGTTGCTGACGCATACAACGCAATGACGTCCGATCGCCCTTACCGTGAGGCCATGCCAAGCCGCGTTGCACGCATGCGGCTTGCTCAAGCTGTCGGTTCGCAGTTCGATACGACCGTAGTTGCCGCCTTCGAAGCTATCCTCGCGACGGCAGATGATGCCTACCGGGTCGGCCAGTCACCCGACTTCGCCTTCTTCACGGAAAAGCCGGTGACCCCCGAAATACTCGCGATTGCCGGCGTAGCCTAGGTCATCATCGATCAAGCTGGGCGGCGCGCATCGCGGCCTCCGCCCGAGATTTAACGCCGAGCTTCTCGAAGATGTGACGCACGTGAACCTTCACAGTGACGGGGCTGATAAATAGGGCTTTGCCAATCGCAGGGTTAGTCATTCCCTGGGCAAGAAGAGCGAGAACTTCCTTTTCGCGTGGCGAGAGAGCGAGCACGGAGTGCCCAAGAGAGTGCAACTCCTCCCTACCAGCGATCGCAGCATCTCCAGCCATGGAGAGAACACGCGACAGATCGTCGTGCAAGCTGGTGTCCTGAAGGAGGCACACGACCAGTTCCGGGGAGCCTCTGTACGCCGCGACAAAGCATTCGATCATGCCCGAGTGTGTCGCCGCCTTGAACGCTCGGCGGGCATTTGATAGCCCCTCGCTGTACTCCCCTTCGTGAATCGCGGCTATCGCGAGCGCACACGGCGCCGACACGGCGATCTCGATCGCGAGCGACATGTTCAGCGCTCGCTCTGCATACTCTCGGGCGCGGGTCACATCGCCTGTCCCGGCCAGCGCAACTGCATAGCAGGAGAGCAACTCGCCATTGAGCGATCTTGTCTGCCCAGGATCTCGCGGAAGCGGACGAGAGAGAGCCAGGTCGAACGCGCCTTGTGCTACGTACAGCCGCATTCGTATCGCCCAAGCAATGTGATATGCCGTTTGATCTCCGCTGCTCAGCGCCAGCCCTTCTGCCTCATCGAGGAGCTCGCCAGCGACAACGTAGTCGTGGGCGCCGATCCCGGCTAGCGCTTGAACGGTCAGGGCATACGGTACGACGAAAGGAAGTCGGTGAAGGTCCGCGTCATCCAGCTGTTCCCGGCTCAGACGCAGGGCTTCGTTGTAGTGCCCCATTGCCGCCAATGCAAAGCTGAACACGTTACGGAACGATGTGCGCGTGACTGGGTCGGCGACGCGGTGCAATAACTGCCACACCGCCCTGCCCTCAGCAACGCTTATTGGTAGGCCGAACCTCGTTTCCAGGTTGATCATTCTCCCGACAAAAATCACCCGCTCATCCGGTTCCATGGTCCCAACAGGCCCGAGCGAGCGCATCAATTCAACGGCTTCCGGACGCTCAAGCTCAAGGGCAGCCGCGAGTTGGCCGAACTCAGCCACGCGGCGGACCTCAGCCGAAACCGAGAGCTCAGCCGCGCAGGTGTAGTGAGAACTTGCCGCCTCCTCTCGCGAGGCCGCATGAGCAGCCCTGCCGGCAGTCAGAAGTGCACGAGCGGCGAAGTCTTGCGTGACCGCAGCGTCACGCCCCGCAAGCGCAGCAAGCGTCTCTGACTCGTAAAACCGACCATCGCGGAATGCAAGTTCGGCCTCGGCTAGCCTGACGGCGGGTTCATCCCGCGGTGCGCGCCCGAGCCATGTCCGTAGTGTCGCGGTTCGCCCGGTTGCGAGAAGCCTTCCCATCGAGGCCTCGATGAGACTGACGAGCGGCTCGTGCGTATCCAAGCGCTGAGTGAGTTCAAACGCCTCATCCCATAATTCGTGCCGAATCAGATTGTCGACGGCTCGCGGAACGATTTGGCTGAGCGCTCTTGGGCTCTCTTCCCTGAGTTTCTGCTGAAGGAACGCCCGCAGCAAAGGATGCATGTCAAAGCGCCCGTCACCCATCTCAGTTAAGAACCCGCTGTCTAGCCCTGCTTCTGCGACGCGTTCCGCCACATCGGAACGAAGCTGATCAAGCGCCAACCTGCGGCCTTCGATGTCATAGAGCGCAAGCTCGGAGAGAGTACGCCTCGTTCGTCGGGCAAGACGCTGGTAGATCTCATCAGCGAAGAATCTGTAGAGGTGGGGCGTCGCGCTGAGGTCAGGAGGTGGAACCGACGCCATTGCGGCCAAACCCAAAATCGCCGGCCAGCCTTGAGCGACTTCCACTAGCCCCGCAGACTCCGATCCCCGGTCGGCCAGCAAGTCGTTCGCTTCGGCGTCGGTCATCGCGAGCGCGACACGGTCCAATTCAAAGACTTCTCCATAGAGGATTCGGCGCGACGACGCCCAGCCTGGGCGGCGGCGCGTAATGACCAAGAGGTTGAGCGGCGCCGCCAGCACAAGAGCCTCGATGAACTGTTCGGCGGGTTGAGATCCTGCAATCGCGTGATAGTCGTCAAATACGAGCCACGCGTCGGGAGGCCACGTCGTGAGGTCAGCAGCGAGCATGCTTGCGAGCACAGTCGCGTCCTCGTCAGATCGAGTCGTTACTGGTAAGCGTTCCATCAAAGCTCCGCCAGCACCCGGGACTACTGTTGCTATCTGCTCACGAAGTCGTGCTGCAAGCGCGGCAACATCGGTCGACGCCGGCGTTCCCGTGTACCAAGCCGCGCTCTTTCCTTCGAGCCACTGCCGAGCGAGCGTCGTCTTGCCATAACCGGCCGGCGCGACCAGCAATCGGATCCTTCCCTGACCGCCGTCGAGCATGCGTGTAAGACGCGGCCGCTCGATGATCCGGCGTCGTCGCACTTCTTGCGTGGTTGCGGCGCCCTCGCCCATAGTTAGTGACGGGTGCCACAGCCCCGCACTAGAAGCGTACCTCGCACCCGTCCGGGTGAATAGGCGCGCCCGCGATCGAATGGACCGCGGGCGCGCTGCCGTCAGCTCCCCGACCCGCGAGGGCCGAGGCCTTGTGCGAGAGGGTCGTCCCCGGTCAGGCTCCGATACGCAATCGGGAGCTGCCGACGACGACGTACACCGAGCTTCTGCCGAAGCACGTCGCAATGCGCCTTCACCGTTCTGGGGGAGATGCCGAGCCGCTCTCCAACTTCGTCATTCGAGCAGCCGGCGGCGATGAGGACGATCACTTCGCGCTGCCGGTCAGTGATCGATGGGTGCCTCTCGGCTGTTGCGTTCGCCATGGCACGAGGCTACGTCCGCAAGCCCTAACGCACCATTGACCGGCGGGTGTAACCCAAGACGTATCCAGGCGCGACCAGCATGCTGACTCGTCCGTGGCGCACCCTGGAATGGCGCGCATTATCCGCTTCCGCCCGTGCCGCCAGGCACCAACATGACGAGTGACAGCAAGAACAGCAGCGCGACGAACACCAGCGCGCCGATCAGCACTCGCTTGAGTGTCAAAGAACCCCCTGGTCGACGATGTCAGTGTTGTTGGCGTTGAACACGATGGTGACCCACGGGTGTCGGGTCGGCCCGCAACCGAGGTTCGTGATGCAGATTGCGGTGCTCCACCGCCACTTGAACTGCACGTGCAGCGGGTCGAGCAGGAGTGCCTGCGGGTAGGTCGAGTCCATGCCCTTCCAATCCCACGGCAACCGAACGTAGGTCGAGTCGCCGTACAGGTCCCTCCACGAGACGACGCGTACTCCGGGGATGTAACAGACGCGGTAGGTGCCCTCGACCCTGACCGTGTCCGCGCCAATGCCCCACGTGACCCACTTGGCCGTCCACTTCCGCAGCTTCATCCGCTGCCCGGTCGGACACCGAAGACCCGCCGGGATGAAGCCCAACGGAACGTCCGTGATCGTGGTACCCGCTGGCACTAGCTGTGTGTTGAGGTCTTCGGACGGAGGGGGTGGGGGCGGAGGAGGCGGAGGAGGCGGAGGCGGTGGCGCCGCTACCACGGTCACATCGACGTACCCGTAGCCTGCCGTCGGGTTGTCGTTGCGGCACCACATGCTCAGCCGCCACACGCCGGCTGAGGGGAACGAGATTCCTTCGGATCCGTTCTGACCCCTGGTGCCGGTCCAGCTCCCGTGTGCGGGTGACGCGCTGACGTCACAACCCCAGCCCGTGTCGGTCGTCCAACGGACGATGGTTCCCTCGTTCACGCTGACCGGCGTCTTGTCCACCCAGACCGCGACCCGCGGAACTGGGCATGCCGCGTCCGGGGCAAGTGCCTCCGGGACGAAGCTGCCGGTTGCCTTGGACGGGCACAGGTCGTTCGCGACCACGCCTTCAATTGCCCAGGCGGGAGGCTTGGTGCCGTCCGCTGCGAACGAAGCTGCGGCCAATGTCAGGCCGCCCATCGCCACAGCGAACATGATGCAGATCCGCTCGAACATCTCGTTCCCCCTCGTTAGCTCCCTGTGTGGGAGTCGCAGGAGGCTACGACCGATGGCCGGAACGGACTATTGACCGGTGGGTGTAATCCGGGGCGTATCCTCGCCGCGTGCTCGCGATCGACCACATCCAGCTCGCCGCCCCGCCCGGCTGCGAGGAGGCCGCGCGCCGCTTCTTCGGCGAGCTGCTCGGGCT
This sequence comes from Gaiellaceae bacterium, assembly GCA_045403015.1. Taxonomy (GTDB): domain Bacteria; phylum Actinomycetota; class Thermoleophilia; order Gaiellales; family Gaiellaceae; genus Gaiellasilicea. The sequence goes on from JAXIPI010000036.1 coordinate 7,295, forward strand.
GGAGGAGATCCCGAAGCCGGAGCCGATCCGCGCGCGCGGCGGCGTCTGGTACCGCATCGGCGCGCACGAGCTCCACGTCGGCGTCGACCAGAATTTCGCGCCGGCGCGGAAGGCGCACCCGGGTTTCCGGGCAAGCAACTACGACGAGCTACGGAAGCGGTTGCTGGCCGGCGGCGTCGCCGTCACAGACGACGAGGCGATCCCCGGTGTCCGCCGCTGCTTCGTCGCCGATCCGTGGGGCAATCGGATCGAGCTGATCTCAGCCGAATAAGTCGCGGGTATCATCGCCCGCCAGCTCAGCGGCCGTCTTGCCGTCGTCGCTTGCGAGCGACGGGTCGGCGCCGGCGGCGAGCAGCGCCTCGGCGCTCTCGCGGTCGTCGTTCTGAGCTGCCGAATGCAGTGGCGTGAAGCCGCCGTCCTGGGCTGCGTTCGGGTCGGCGCCCGCCTCGAGCAGCAGCTTCACGATGCCCGAGTGCGAGCCGGCGGCGGCGCTGTGCAGCGGTGTCACGCGGATCCTCTCGTTTCGCGCGACGACCTGAACCTCCGCTCCGCGCTCGATCAGGATCCGGGCGGCGTCCTCCTGGCCGAAGAACGCGGCGTAGTGCAGGGCTGTGAAGCCGTCGGGCGACCAGCTGCGTGCCAGGTCAGGCTCCGGGTCGACCAGTTCCTCCAGCCCGCGCGTGCGCCCTACAGCCGCCGCGTCGAAGACGTCGAGCGCCGGGTTTGCGTCGAGCAGCCGCTCGGCGATGTTTGCTTTGCCGTTGTAGAGCGCGTGGAGCACCGGCGACAGCCCCGCGTCGTTGCGCTTCTCCGCGAGCCCCGGCTCCGCCTCGACCAGCTCCTGCACTGCATCCTCGTCGCCGGCGGCGATCGCCTCGAACAGCTTCTCGCTCACAGCCTGACTCTACGCACGCAGGATCGGCCGCGTCAGGCACGTCGGACCGCCGTCGCCCTTGCGGGAGATCTCGTCGCCCTTGTAGGTGACGACCTCCACCCCGGCCGCCTCCATCCGCCGGCGCGTCTCGTCGTTCCCCTCGAGCGCGAGGGCGCGCCGGGGGCCGAGCGCGAGGACGTTCGGGCCCATCGTCTCGAACTCCTCGTCCGGCACCTCGATGATCTCGATCCCGCGCTCATGCAGCAACTCGATCAGCCGCACGGGGGCGAGCCGCGGGTAGACGAGCGCGAGATCGTCGTCCAGCGGCGAGATCAGGCTCATCAGGTGCATCACCTCGGCGCGGCCGTTCCAGTGCGGCAGATCGTAGGAGCGCACCTCGGCGTCGGGGAACAGGACCGCGAGCTGCTCCACGCCGG
>JAXIPI010000352.1:0-1981 GCA_045403015.1 Gaiellaceae bacterium
TTCAAGTCCAGCCCGCGGCGACTGCGAACGAGCGCGCCAAGAAGAGCCCTGAACGAGAGGTAGAGAAAGGAGAAGACCATGCCGCCGATCCTCCCAGCCGTCGCCGAGAAGCGACGCGACACGAGTATTTGCACCCTTCAGGCTACCCGCGTGCGCGCCGGTCGCGTTCGGCGACCCACGCGGCGAAGCGTCCGCGGGCCGACGCCAGCCACGTGGCGAGCTGCGCTTCGAACGCGGCGATCTCCTCGCGGAGCTGGAAGAGGCGGAAGTCGAGCAGTCGCTCGCCCTCGCATATGTGGGCGCCGAGCTCGGCGTGCTCTACCGACGCCCCGCACTCGGGGCAGGGCATGTAGGGAGACTGGGGGAACGAGCCGAACACCATAGATCGGTAAACGCCGAGCACTATCGGCGAATTCCAGTCTTCTCATTAACCCGGACAGCGCGGAGGGCCACCGTACGCGGCGGCCCTCCCACGCAGCTCGTGTCAGGTTGTGCGCGCGGGCGCAGCCTCGGGCACCGCGCCCAGCTGCTGCATCATCGAGAGCGTGTCCCAAGAGAGCCACGCCTCACGCGCCCTGCCGTCCGCGATCCGGGAGTACGTGATCCCGCTCACCGTCACCTGCTTTCCGGTAGGCGGCATCCCCATCAGCTCGCCCGTGTTCGTGCCACGCCCCGTCCAGCGCGTGGCGACGAGCTCGCCCTCGGCGATCTGACCATCGACGGTGATCGTTCCGTCCGGGAACCCCGTCAGGTACGTGTTGACGAACTCCCGGAAGCCGTCCTTCCCGCGGCTCGGCTCGGGTGCGCCGGGGATGTGCCCGACGTAATCGTCTCCGACGAGCTCGAGCGCCTCGTCGAGCTTGCCCTGCCAAGGATCCTCGGCCAGGCTGCGCGCGATTTCCTTGATGTCCTGCATAGGACCTCCTCTCCGGAGCCGCCGACGGCGCAGGAACGAGGCTGCGCCAGCGACATATGCTGCCGCGCCGACAGCCGCCGCTGCGATCCACGCCGCGCTCAATCGGCTCATGACTCACCTCCTCGCGGCCGATCCCCGCGAGTCAACACTGATCCTCCTCCCGCCCACAGAGCGTGTCAAGCCCTAAGCCGCACGGAGCAACACGTCCCCGAGCGGACCTCAATTACTCGGTCGAGCGCGTCCGGCGAGCGGTCACCGAGCCAGCCGAGCTCGCTAGGCGGTTCGTCTCGGAGGTGCCCATGGACGCTCCAGTCCGGTGGTAAGGGAGGTCGGTAGACCGCCCTCAGTGGAAGAGCGACGTCCGCCGCCCCGGCCGGGGCGGCGGACACTCCTGCTTGGAAGATGCTCCCTGCTGTTTACGCCTTCTTCTTGGGCCTATCCTCGGGCTTGTCCGCGGCTTCCTCCTGCTGTCGCACGAGGCGCTCAAGTTCGTCGAGGTGATTCAGCTCAAAGCCCTTGAGGGGCCGTGGCAGAGCTTCGAGCACCGGATTCATAGCCTCCTGGAGCGCGCGTGCGGCCTCCGGCCTCACGGCCTTCTGTCGCACGGCATCCTCGAGGGCGCGGAGATAGATGACGCCGCAGCGGTGGATGCTCGGGTTGAAGAGGGTGACGCACACCGTGTGGTCGCAGCAGGCCTGGACGATTGCTGCGTCCGTGAGGTGGTTCACGTAGATGACGCCGTCGCCGATTGAGAAGCTCCAGACGGCTCTCAGGTAGTAGCAGCCAGGCGGAACCTCGACCTCGAGGTGGCCGCATTTGGCACGCAGGACGACGAAGCGCCGCCCGCACCACTCGAGCACTTCGCCGTCGCAGTTGTAGATCGTGACGTACCACGTCCGATTGTCGATCGAGCACGGGTCATCGAGGCCCGAGACCCATACATTGAGGTTCGCCATGCCCATGGCCGAAACCTCCTCTCTGCCGCAGAATCGCCTCCGGTGCCGGACTGACCCGGCGCCGCAGCAGGATCACCCAGCCTAGACCTTTGTGACACATGATGCAAGC
>JAXIPI010000437.1:0-8968 GCA_045403015.1 Gaiellaceae bacterium
AGCTGCCCGAGCTCGTCGTCGATCCCGTCGACCGTCGACAGGCCGTAGCTCTGGAAGACAGGAATCGCGCTCTGCTCGACGCGGGTCGGCTCGATGCCGACAACGGGAACACCGGTGCTGTCCAGGCCCTGATAGAGGCCGGCGAGAAAGCGCGCGCTCTCACCTACCTGCGGTTCGGCGGATCGAATCACGACCACGCCGTCGACCGGGTTGGCGAAGTTGCCCGACCGCTCTTCGACGATCTCGCCCTCGAGCGCGTCCCAGAGCGGCGTCTTGCGGCCGCCGGCGAGCTCACGCCCGAGATCGCGGCCGAGGTTGGCGAGTTGGTCGACGCCGACGTAGCCGGCGAGCTCGGGCCGCGACCGCAGTGCCGACTCGACCGCATCGAGCCGGAGCGGGAGCACCACAGCCCGCATCCGAGCCACCTGGCCGCCTGCGTCGTCCTCGATCGCGCCCTCCACGAACGGCAACGACTCCTGCTGCACCGCCCCGAGCACGACGACGGCGATCCGCTTCCCGTCGAGCCGGTTCTCGGCGAGAACCGGGTAGGCGCCGGCGACGAACTCGGCCGCGGCGTTCTGGCGGCGCCGGAAGTCCTCTGAGTTCGCGTTCGCAGCGTCGACCTGCTCCTGGAGGTTGGCGATCCTGCCGTTGAGGCGGTCACGCTCGGCGTCGTCGACGAAGCCGCGACCGGAGATCCCGACCCCGATCAGGATCCCGACCACGAGCATCAGGAACACCGCCGCGAGTGAGGCGACGTGGTAGCGAAGGTCGAACACGGTTGCTCAGCCTAGTCCGACGACGTTCCTCAACGCGGGCGACGCGACGACAGCAACGACCAGCGCAGCGAGCGCCGCGAGGCCGAACAGGACGAGAGGCCAGACGCCGATCCGACGGCTGACGAGGCGAGAGACGCCCTTCGCGTCAATCAGGATCTCCCCCACCTTGAGCCGGGTCACGAACGTCGACGACATGCCGGCACGGCTGCGCTCGAGGAACTCGACCAAGTTGAAGTGGGTGCCGACGGCGACGATCAGCTCGGCGCCCTTTCCGTGCGCGAGCAGGAGAGCGATGTCCTCGGAGATTCCGGGCGCGGCAACGGTCTGGAAGGGCACGCCGAGGCGGCGTAAACGCTCCTCACCCGGCGCGTGACCTTCCCGGTAGGCGTGGACCAGGATCTCGGCGCCGCACCGAAGCGTGTCGTCCGTGACCGAGTCCATGTCGCCGACGATCACGTCGGGCTTCCAGCCCTCCTCCAGCAGCGCCTCGGCGCCGCCGTCGACGGCGACGAGAACGGGCTTGAAGTCACGCACGTAGGACCGGACGATCCGGAGATCCCGCTTGTGGCCTGGCCCGCGCGCCACGACGAGCGCGTGCCGGTCCCGGAAGCCCGTCTTGAGTGTGGGGAAGTCGATCCCCTCTGCCAGCAACCGGCCCTCCTCCCGCAGGTAGCGCATCGTGTTGTCAGCGAACTCCTGGAGCGCCTCGGTCACACGGCTCTCCTGCGCTGCGAGCGCACCGACGAGCTCGCGCTCCTCGAGTGTCCGGCCGGTGGCGACACATGTCCCGTTCCGGAAGAGGCTCCCACCGCGAACGGTGAGCCGCTCACCGTCCGAGATCTCCTCGAAGAGCTCAGCGTCCGCCACGTCGATCAGGCGGACACCCCCGCGGACGAGGAGGAGCGGCCCCGGGTTCGGGTAGCGGCCCGAGTGCGACGGCGCGACGTTGACGACGACGCGGACGCCCGACTCGACCAGCTCCTCGGCCGAGACGCGGTCGAGATCGGTGTGGTCGATGATCGCGATGTCGTCGGAGCTCAGCCGACGGACGAGCTCCTTCGTCCGCTTGCCGAGCCGCGCCGTGCCGGTGTGTTCGACGAGAGCGCTCATCAGGGCTTGATCATCTCAGGGTGGAGATGAACTCCTTGCCGCCGAGCATCCGCTCGAGCTCGTCGCGGCGCTGCGCGTCGTCGAGCCTCTCGATGCGCGTGTGGGTCGGGTCGCCTGGGATCTTCTCGACCCGGTAGTGCGTGTCGGCGACGCTCGCGATCTGGGGCAGGTGGGTGATGGTGATCACCTGGGCGCGCTCCGCCAGTCGCTTGAGGGTCGCAGCGACCGCGTGGGCGGTCTCGCCGCCGATGCCCGCGTCGATCTCGTCGAAGACCAGGGTCTCGCCGCCTCCGACCGCAGCGATCGCGAGCGCGATGCGCGAGAGCTCGCCACCCGAGGCGGTCTCCGCGACAGGCCCGAACGGGAGGCCTGCGTTCGGCCGGACGAGGAAGACGGCCTCGTCGGTCCCGGAGGGGCCGGGGTCGCGCTCGCGCAGCTCGACGCGGAACTCGCCGTCGCCCATGCCGACACCGCGCAACTCCTCGGCGACCGCGGCGGCGAAGGGCTCAGCTGCGGCCTCGCGTGTCGAGCGGAGGTCCGCGGCGAGCTGCTCCGACTTTGCCTCCGCCGCGGCGAGTGCCTCTGCCGCCGCCTCGGCGGGGTCGAGCCCGCCCGCGAGAGCCTCGAGCTCCTGACGGGCGGCCGCTGCGCGCTCGAGCAGGTCGTCGTAGTCGGCGGCGCCGAACCGGCGGCGCGTATCCGAGATCCGCTCGAGGTCGCTCTCGACCTGTTCGACGCGATCCGGCTCCGCTTCGAGCGAGGCGAGAAAGCCGCGCAGGTCCGAGCCGAGCTCGCGCAGCCGTAGCTCGACGTCGCGGAGCTCCTCGCCCGCGCGAGCCAGCTCCGGTGCGAGGCGCTCCAGCGGCGCAAGCGAGCGCTCGGCGGCCGCGGTGAGTGCGGCGGCGCCCTCACCCTCCTCGGGCGCGAGCGCCTCGGCCGCCCGCTGCGCTCCGTCCGCGAGCTCGGTGACGTGGCGAAGCCGCTCGCGCTCGGCGCGGAGCGCCTCCTCCCAGCCAGGCCCGAAGCCCTCTGTCGCCTCCGTGAGGGCGGTCAGCTCGCGCAGACGCTCTGCTTCGGCCGCGGCTCCCCGAGTCAGCTCGTCGTACCGCTTCCTGGCGGCGCCGAGCTCGCGCCACGCCATCCGCGCCTCGCGGCGGCCGCGAAGCTGGTCCTCGCCGCAGTACGAGTCGAGGACGTCGAGCTGGTAGGAGGGCCGCGCGAGTCGCCGCTGCTCGAACTGGCCGGACATCGCAATCAGCCGCTCGGCGGCGGCCGCGAGGTCCTCGCGGGCGACGGCACGGCCCCACGCATAAGCACGGGTACGCCCGTCCGCGAACACGCGGCGCGCGAGGACCAGGCCCGGCTCGTCCTCAGGCGCGAGCTCGGCGAGGGCGGCGAGCTCCTCGTCCTCGAGGAAACCCTCCGGCACATCGAGCTCCGCTTCGACGTACGCCTCCCCGGCGGCCGCCCCGATCGTCCCCGCGTCACCCTTGGCGCCGAGCAGCAGCCCGATCGCCTGGGCGAGAATCGTCTTCCCCGCACCGGTCTCGCCGGTGATAGCCGTCAGCCCCTCGGCCGGCGCGAGCTCTCCCTCCCGCACGAGGACGAGGTTCTCGATCCTGAGGCTACGAAGCAAAGGCCCGGCGGTAGCGGCTGAAGAACGTCACTTCGGGGAGCGTCGCCAGGAGCGAGCGTTGCGCGCCGACACGTGCCAGCGCGCGGCCTCCGGGAGGTAGATCGCCGGCATGGTGACCGTCCACGAGCGCGGTCGCCGGGACATCGGGGGTGCGGTTCCAGACGATCAGCTCGGCGCCGCGGGGCACGACCAGCGGGCGCGCATTCAGCGAGTGGGGCGCGACGAAGGTGACCGACATCGCGTCGAGACCCCAGACGAGCACCGGCCCGCCATTCGAGAAGTTGTAGCCCGTCGAGCCGGGCGGCGTGGCGCAGACGACCCCGTCGCAACCGAGCCGGCCGAGCGCTTCGCCGCCGACCGCCCATTCGAGCTGGATCATCCGGCCGACGACGGCACTCGCGACGACGAGGTCGTTGACGGCGACCCGCTGCTCGTCTCCGACCTCGACCTCGAGAGTCGGGAGCTCCTCGACGCGGTACTCGCCGGCGAAGACGCGCCCCAGTCCCGCTTCGAGCTCGTCGCGCGGGATCGAGGAGAGAAAGCCCACACGGCCGAAGTTGACGCCGATGACGGGCACCTCGGTTCCGAGAAAGCGGTTGAGCGCACGCAGCATCGTCCCGTCGCCGCCGAGCACCACCGCGATGTCGACGTCGGTGCCGTTCCCGTCATTGGGGTCCAGGCCGTGCTTCTCTGCTTCCGCCTGCCCCATGCGCAGCTCGACCCCCGCCTCGCGCGCCACGGTGGCGAGCCGGGCCAGCGCGGGTCCGATGGTCTGCGGCTTGCCGTGCGTGACGACGGCCGCCCGCTTCACAGCTTTAGCGGACAGCGTCTCGGATCCGGTCGTCGATGTCATCCAGGAGTACGGGGTCGTCGCGGTTGATCAGGTGGAGGAAGAACTCGCGGTTGCCCTTCGGGCCGGGCAGTCCGGAGTCTACGACGCCGACTACCGTCGCACCCCAGCCCAGGCCCGCATCGACCACCTCGCGCAGGACACGGCGGTGGATCTCGGGGTCGCGGACGACACCTCCCTTCCCCACGTCCCCCTTTCCAGCCTCGAATTGAGGCTTGACCATCACGAGCGCGTCCCAGCCGGGCACCATCAGCGCCAGCACCGGCGGCAGCACGAGCCTGACGCTGATGAAGGAGACGTCGCAGACGAGCAGGTCGGGGCGAAACGGCAGCTCGCCGAGAGTCCGTGCGTTCGTGCGCTCGAGCACCGTCACACGCGGGTCGTTTCGGAGCTTTGGGTGCAGCTGCCCGTAGCCGACGTCCACGGCGATCACGCGGGCGACGCCGCTCTGGAGCAGGCAGTCGGTGAAGCCGCCGGTGGACGCACCGACGTCGATCGCGTCGCGACCGTCGAGCTCGACCTCGAGCTGCTCGAGCGCGTGGGCGAGCTTCTCGCCGCCACGCGAGACGAAGCGTGGTGGCCGGTCGACCGCGAGCTCGGTGTCCTCCGGCACCTGATGACCCGGCTTGTCGAAGCCGGGCACGAGCCCGGCGAGCACGAGCGCCTGCGCCTGCGCCCGGCTCTCCGCCAGCCCACGTTCGACGAGCAAGACGTCGAGGCGCTTCTTCACGGTCGAAGGGTAGTCGCCGGATGTGTTACAGGACCGTCATGGAACTGCGTGGAGATCGCGTCGTCCTGCGGCCGCTCGCGGAAGCCGACGTCGACCGAATCGTCGAGCTGGGCGCCGATCCGGAGGTGGCGCGCTGGTGGCGAGGACTGACGCCCGAGCACGTGCTGGAGAAGGCGCGTGGCGAGGACGAAGGCGTCAAGGTCTTCGCAATCCTCGTCGAGGACGATGTCGCCGGGATGATCCAGTACTGGGAGGAAGCCGACGAGGAGTTCCATCACGCCGGCATCGACCTCTTCCTCGGTGCGGAGCACCACGGCCGCGGCCTCGGAACGGACGCGGTGAGAACAATGGCGCGACACCTGATCGTGGATCGCCGTCACCACCGCCTCACGATCGACCCCGCTGCGCACAACGAACGTGCGATCCGCTGCTACGAGAAGGCCGGCTTCAAGCGCGTCGGAGTGATGCGCGAGTACTGGCTGGACGCCGACGGCGTCTGGCGAGACGGACTGCTGCTCGACATGCTCGCGACCGAGCTGCGGTTGTAGCGACCCGAGGGTCGGAGTACCGTTGACCAATGGCTGAGCCACTCGCGGTGGCATGGTCGGACCTGTCGACGTCGTCGAAGAGTGCGTTCGGGTGGGCGGCGGCTGCCGCCGCGCGGGCGCAGCAATCGAAGGATCCTCGCGTCGGTTCAGGCGCGCTGCTGTTCGGAGTGATGCAGGCACATCCTTCCAACAGCGAGCCACTTCAGCTGCTGGAGCATTACGGTGGCGACCGGAAGCACCTCATCGACCTGGCGCAGAGCATGAGCCGTGAGCGCTCGCCGTTCATCGACTCCGTCGGCGCGGCGCACAGACTCAAGGATTACCCGGAACACAGCGGGGGTGTCGGCAAGGCGCTGGACGAGACCCGGCGGCTCGCCGCCGAAGACGTCAGGCAAGGAGGCGTTTCCCTCGCGCACTTGTTCGGCGGCCTCCTGCTTGTCGACGCGACTGCATCGAGGGCGCTGGCCGAGGTGCTGCGCGGAAAAGTCGCGCTCGAGGAGCTGAGGCGTAAGTATCTCGACTACCTGGAGGCGGGCGAGGACATCACGTATCGCCAGTTCCTGGAGCCGGCGGCCGATGAACCACCTCCGCCCGACACGCCTCCAACGCCACAGTTCATCCGAGTCCACGGCGCAGGCCCGGAGGGCGGCGGCCTCGTTCTCGGCGCCAATGTGGTCACCGCCACCCTGGCGACAGGCACCGCAGGCGGCGAGAACCCGATCACCGTGAGGTTCGCGCCGGACTCCGACTGGCTTCCGGCCGAGGTCGTCGTCCAGACGCCCTCGCTCACGCTCCTCCGGCCGTCTCGGCCACCACCGCTTCCCGTGGCGCCGCCCCTCTCGACGCCGGAGCCCGGCATGGAAGTGACCTACGACGGAGTCAACGGCCCGGCGGTGCAGGCAGCGATCGCGGGAGTCGAAGCGGACCGCATCGAGATCAGCGGCACCGTGCCCGCCCTCCCCGGCGCGCCGATCTTCGAGACGCGAACCGGCGCCGTTGTGGGCATCGCTGATGGCACGGCTCCGTTTCTCAGTGCGGCCGTCCTGTCGCGTCATCCGTTCGGTCGGTCAGGCACACTCGGAACGCTCGGCGGCGCGGGGAACGACACCGTTGCCGACATCGACCAGCTCAACTTCCAAAGCTACGTCGATGCCTTCGCCAGCCTCATCGCATCGCCGCACACCACCCCACCCCTCACGATCGGAATCTTCGGGTCCTGGGGGATGGGCAAGTCGTTCCTCCTCACGCACATCGAGCAGGAGATCGATCGCCGCCAGGCCAAGAACCCCGAGGCAATCCCGCAGGTCGTGCACTTCAGCGCTTGGGGCTACTCGTTCCTCGTCAAGCGCATCGACCCGGAGGTCGATCGCCGCCAGGCCGAGAACCCCGATGCGATCCCGTACGTGCACGTCGTGCGTTTCAACGCCTGGGAGTACAGCGCCACCGAAGTGGTGTGGCCCGCACTCGTCCGCAAGATCGTCGAGAAGCTCGACCAGGACGTCCCCTGGCCGCGCTGGCGGCGGGCGTGGACCCGCTTCAAGTGGAACCTACCGCGAGCGCTCCGGCACGAGCGCACGGCGATAGCGACCGTGGCCTTGGTGGCAGTAGTTGCGCTCGTCGCCGCGCTCGTGCGCGGTAACAAGGACATCGTGAAGGCAATCGTCGCCGTCGTCGGCGTGATTGGCCTCGGCGGCCTGGCGAAGGCTGCGAGCAATCCCGTTGCGGGGTGGGTGACGACGCTCTTCACCTCGAACGACTACGGGGGCCAGATCGCGCACATGGACGAGATCAAGCACGACCTTCTTACGCTCGAGAAACGCCTCCGCGACAAGGAGGATCCGAAGAAAGTCGTTGGCCGCATCCTCATCCTGATCGACGACCTCGACCGCTGCGAGCCCGAGAAGGCGGTCGAGATGTTGCAGGCCGTCAACCTGCTGCTGAACTTCAAGAGCTTCATCGTCTGCCTCGGCATCGACGCGCGCATCGTCATGGGCGCGATCGAGAAGCACTACGACGGCCTTCTCGGTCCTACCGGCGCCTCGGGCTACGAGTACCTTGACAAGATCGTCCAGATCCCGTTCCGGATCCCGGAGCCGAACCCGGAGGAAGTCAAGGCTTTCATCGGAAGCCAGTTGGGCAATCCGGAGCCGGACACGGGCCTGCCGCCCACGACCCTCCACGACGGAGGGTCAGACGCCCCGCCTGACAACGGTGCGGCTCCGATCCCGGAGACAGCGGACGTTCGAAAAGCGCCCGAGACTCCGCCGCCGGAGCTCGAGCCGGAGGCGGCGGCGGAGCAGGACGCGATGCCGTTCAGGTACCCCGAACTGATGGCGTTCGAAAAGTTTGCGGCGCTTCTGCGCCCGAACCCGCGTCACCTCAAGCGGATGGTGAACGTCTATCGGCTGGTGCGAACGCTTGTATACGCGAACGGTGACGAGGCTCTCGTCCAGAATCCGGCCGCCATGATCCGCTGGCTCGTGATGTGGGGCCAGTGGCCCTATACGTCGCTGAAGATGCTCGAGCGGTTCGAGGTGCTGCTGGAAAAGACCAAGGGTGCAGCGCCAGAGGGCCTGGGCGACGGCGACCCGCTGATTTACCTCCTCGGCGAGGTCGAACCCCTGCTGGATACCCCGATGCGCGACCGGCTCGACGACCAGGCTGCCGACCTGCGGGCGCTACTCAACACGGACGACGCCGCCTTTTCCTGGAGAGAGCTACAGCGCATCCGGAAATACACGGTCAACTTCAATCCTGCCGTCGAGGATTGGCTCCGGGCGGGCGCCAAAACGGAGACCCCCCCGGCCGCGATCTCAATGGCCGGCGAGGAAGGGTCTGTTACGACGCCAGCGTGACGGAGCCGTCGTCGCCGACCGTCCAATGCGGGTTGTGGGCGATCTCCCACGGGTGGCCGTCGGGGTCGACGAAGATGCCCGAGTAGCCGCCCCAGAACGTCTCGGCGCCGTGGCGCGGGATCGTCGCGCCCGCTGCTTCCGCTTCGGCGATCACCGCGTCGACCTCGGCCGGCGAGCGGACGTTGTAGGCAAGGGTGACGCCTCCCCAGCCGCCTGAGTCCTCGACCCCGCTGTCCTCCGCAAGCTGGTCGCGCCCCCAGAGGGCGACGATCATGCCGCCGGCCTGGAAGAAGACGACGTCGTCAGCCGGTGCCGCGCCACTCGTCCAGCCGAGCGCTTCGTCCGCTTCGCTCTCGCGAGATCACCTACACCGAGCGTGATCAGACTCAACCGCTGCTCCACGACAGGAAGCCTACGCGGTTCGTGCCGCAAGGCCGGCGACGATCTCGGCGAGGACCGA
>JAXIPI010000470.1:0-4660 GCA_045403015.1 Gaiellaceae bacterium
GTCGGGATCGGCGGCGACCCGATCGTCGGCTCCTCCTTCATCGACGTGCTCGAGAAGTTCGAGTCCGACCCGCAGACCGAGTACGTGGTCATGGTCGGTGAGATCGGCGGCGACGAGGAGGAGAAGGCGGCTGCATTCATCGAGGCGCACATGACGAAGCCGGTCGTCGCCTACATCGCCGGCTTCACCGCGCCTCCCGGCAAGACGATGGGCCACGCCGGCGCGATCATCTCCGGCTCGTCCGGCACCGCGCAGGGGAAGAAGGAGGCGCTGGAGGCCAAGGGCATCCGCGTCGGCACCTCGCCGACCGAGGTGGCGCAGTTCGCCGCCGAAGTCGCCCGCGGCTAGAGTTTCGGCTTGAGATGAGGCTGTGCGCGCTTGTCGCTACGGTCGCCGCGCTTTCCGCCGGAGGGGCTTTGGCTGCCGGGCGCGTTGGGGCGGAGGAAACATGTAAGGCCCGTCCGGTGGTCGAGCGTTTCTTCGCCAGCCTCGCCGCGGGCGATGCAGCGGGGGCTGAGCAACTCTTCGCGCAGGATGGTGAGGGCTGGGCCTGGTATGCGATCGCCGACCCTGCAGGACAGCGGCTCGGTGTTGAGTCGCGTCGCCGCAGTACGTTGGGCACCTACCTTGCGGCTCGGATCGAGCGGCACGAGCGGATCACACTCGTCGCCATCGACGAGAACGGACAGGGAAATTTCACGATTCGTGTGCAGCGTCGCGCGGACGATCTTCGCGAAGGCGAGGCCGTCGTGCGTGTTGGTAAGGGGTGGGTCTCGTGTGGGGCCGAGAAGATCAACGTCTTCCTGCTTGGTGGTGCCCCTCCCCCGAGCACGTTCGGCCCGTGCCCGCGCGGAGTACTTCCGCTTACTCGAGATTTGCGGCCGGCCGGTCGCGCCGTGCTTCGCTTCTTGCAGGTGACGTTCTCCGAGATGTCACCCGCTCTGGACCTTCGAGCCGCGTGGGTGGTCTGGGCGAAGCGCGCACCCGGCCTCGCGGAGGGTTACACAGCACGCGTGAAATGCGGAACTGTGATTCAGAGACGGACCGCTGTGGTCCTTGTTCGACTCCCGCGCATCGCGACTCGAGAGCCGAACGCTTTGCTCCGGTTCTACGCTTCACGACTCCCGAGCGGCTGGCTCATCTGGCGTCTGGTCTGAGCTAGACCTTCCAGCGGCCTTCGAACTCGCGCTGCTTCTCCGTCGGCTCGCCCAGTTCGAGCCCGAGCGTCGCCAGCTTGGTGCGCGCGATCTCTCGGTCGAGCTCGTCCGGGAACGAGTGGAGCCCCGGCTCCAGGTCGCCGCGAGCGAGCAGGTGGGCCGACAGCGCCTGCACCGAGAACGAGAGATCCATGATCTCGACCGGGTGCCCATCGCCGCCGGCGACGTTGGTTTGCCGGCCCTCCGCGAGCACGTAGGCGCGGCGTCCGTCGCCGAGGTCGTGCTCCGTCACGCCGGGCCGCACTTCCTCGCCCGGGCCAAGGCCGTCGATCGCGACCTCGCGCTCATGGTGGCCGCCGTTCGCGATCAGCATGCCGTCCTTCAGGTGCGCGAGCGCCTCGCGCGGGACGCAGTCGATCGCACCGGTCGCCGAGATGAGGACGTCCGCGTCCGGCAGCGCGTCCTCCAGCCGCGCAACCCTGTGGCCGTCCATGTGCGCCTCGAGGGCCGCGACGGGATCGATCTCGACGACCGTCACACGCCCGCCGGCGCCGCGGGCCGCTCGCGCGAGGCCCTTCCCGACCCACCCGTAGCCGACGATGCAGAACTCGCGCCCGGGGAAGGTGAGATTCGTGAGCCGGTCGATCGCGGCGAGCGTCGACTGCCCGGTGCCGTAGCGGTTGTCGAAGAGGTGCTTGCAGAGAGCGTCGTTCGCGGCGATCGCCGGGAAGCTGAGCTTGCCCGCTGCCTCCATCACCCGCAGCCGCGCAACGCCGGTCGTCGTCTCCTCGGTGACCCCGCGAAGCCCCGCGGCGACATCGGGGCGGTGCTCGACGATCCGCGCCGTCAGCTCGGCGCCGTCGTCGACGACGATCTCGGGGCGCGTGCCGGCGACCGCGAGCAGGTCTGCGTCGAATTGCTCACGCGAGGCGCCGTGTGTCGCATGCACCTCGATCCCGCGCGCGACGAGCGCAGCGCAGACCGCGTCCTGGGTTGAGCCGGGGTTCGAGCCGGATGCGACGACCTCGGCGCCCGCCTCCGCGAGCAGCGTTGCGAGGTAGGCGGTCTTCGCCTCCAGGTGCACCACGACGGCGACCCGCTTTCCGGTCAGGGCTCCGTCGGCGAGACGCTCGCGCGCGAGCCGGTTCAGGACGGGCGAGTGCTTTGCCACCCAGCGGATCCGTTGCTCGCCTTCTCGGGCGAGCGACGGATCGGCGATGTTGGAACGGGCCGCGGCGTCCACGCCGCGAATCTATCCGAGCGAGAGGCGGCTAGATCTTGCGGCGGGGGCGGGTCGGGCCCCACTTCGAGTTGCGCCGCTTCGAGGCGTAGACGAGCCGAGGTGGCGCGACGGTCATCCCCTCGCTCTTGAACTGCTCGGTGTGCCCGAGCATGCGGGCGACGTGGCTGACCTCGGCCTGCTGCTCGGGGAGGACGAGCGTCACGCCGATCCCGTTCTTGCCCGCGCGGCCTGTGCGGCCGATCCGGTGGATGTACGCGGTGTGCTCCTCCGGCGGATCGAAGTTGATCACGTGCGTGATGTCGTCGAGGTCGAGGCCACGAGCGGCGACATCGGTGGCGACCAGCGTCTTGACCGTGCCCTCCTCGAAGCGCTTCAGTGCGCGCTCGCGCTGGCTCTGGTTCATGTCGCCGTGCATCGCGACCGCGCTGACCTCATGGCGGGCCAGCTTCTGAACGAGCCGGTCGGCGCCGCGCTTCGTGCGCACGAAGACGAGCACGAGCCCGCGCTCCTCCGCCAGCAGCCCGGCGAGCGTCTCGACCTTGTTCTCGGCCGTCACCGGCACGAACTTGTGGTCGATCTCGCCCTGCTGCTGGTCGATCGTCAGCTCGGCCTCGAAGCGGGACGGGTTCGTCGTGTACGCCCGCGCGAGCTCGCCGACCTGGCCGTCGAGCGTTGCGGAGAAGAACATCGTCTGCCGCCTCTTCGGCAGCCGCGCGACGATCCGGTCGACCTGAGGCTGGAAGCCCATGTCGAGCATCCGGTCGGCCTCGTCGAGGATCAGCATGCGGACGCCGTCGAGCGAGACGATCCTGCGCTCGATCAGGTCCTGCAGCCGGCCTGGGGTGGCGACGAGGATGTGTGCGTCGCGAGAGGCCTTGGCCTGCGCCGAGATCGAAACACCGCCGTAGACGGCTGCGACTCTCAGGTCGTGTGCGGGCGCGATCGTGCCGATCTCCGCCGTGACCTGGGCTGCGAGCTCGCGGGTCGGTACCAGCACGAGCCCGGACGGGCGCTGGTCGCTCGCATCGAGCCGCTCGACGAGCGGCACGGCAAACGCGAGCGTCTTGCCGGAGCCCGTCGGCGACTTCGCGAGGATGTCGCGGCCGGCAAGGGCATCCGGGAGCACGAGGCCCTGGATCCGGAAAGGAGCGAGGATGTCGCGCGCGGCGAGCGCTTCTGCAATGCGCGGCGACACGCCCAGCTCAAGGAAAGACTGCATATTCGGTTTCGACTCCTTCGTGTTCGGACGAGATCCGCCTGCCTCGCCCGCCTGTGCCATCACAGGGGATACCGAAGAAGAACAAACCTCACAGGACGGCACCACGCCGTCCGTAAGACACAAAGTAGCAGCACCCCAGGTCGATAGTGTGCGGCGCATGATCTCGTTCGCCCGTGGGGCGCCCGCGCCTGAGTGCCTGGACGCCGACCTTCTCGCCGACTGCGCGCGCTCCGCGATCGAGCTCGACC
Source organism: Gaiellaceae bacterium (assembly GCA_045403015.1). GTDB lineage: Bacteria > Actinomycetota > Thermoleophilia > Gaiellales > Gaiellaceae > Gaiellasilicea. The sequence continues at coordinate 3,868 of JAXIPI010000470.1, forward strand.
CCTCGGTGCTCGCCTACGGCCCCGGCGGCGGCTACGCGCCGCTGCGCGAGTCACTCGGCACCCGTCACCGGGTCGAGCCGGGCCGGGTCCTGCTGACGACGGGAGGCCTCCAGGGCTTCGTCTTCTACGCGGAGGAGCTCCTCGGGTCCCGGCCGGGCCGCGTGCTGGTCGAGGCGCCGACCTACGACCGCCCGCTCAAGGTCCTCGCCCGCCTGCGAGCCGACGTTGTCGCCCTCCCGATGGACGACGAAGGTCTCGACCCCGACGCGCTCGCACGCGAGCTCGCCGCGGGCGGCACGAGCTTCCTCTACACCATTCCGACCTTTCAGAACCCGAGCGGTCGCACGCTCTCGACCGAGCGGCGCCGCCGCGTCGTCGAGCTTGCGGCGGAGCACGGCGTTCCCGTGCTCGAGGACGACCCCTACGGACTCGTCCGCTACGAAGGTGAGGCACCGCCGTCGCTCTTCGACCTGGAGGGGGGCACGCTCGTCACCTACGCCTCCTCCTTCTCGAAGACCGTCGCACCGGGCCTGCGCGTCGGGTGGTTCGTCGCCCCCGCGGAGCTCGCGGCCCGAATCGAAGCGCGCGCGGTGTCGACCTACATCTCGCCTCCGTTCCTGACGCAGGCGACCGTTCACGAGCTGATGACCCGAGGAGCGTTCGAACCGAACCTCGAGCGGATCCGCGGGCTGCTGAAGACGCGGCGGGATGCGATGCTCGCGGCGCTCGAGCGCGAGCTCGGCGGTGGCCAGGCGACCTGGAGCGAGCCGGAAGGCGGCTACTTCCTCTGGCT
>JAXIPI010000474.1:0-5790 GCA_045403015.1 Gaiellaceae bacterium
GGAGCCGCCATCGACGAGACGACCACACCGGAGCTGACGCGTCGGGAGCGCGACGTGCTCATCGCACTCTGTCGGCCGCTGACCGAGACGAGGTGTTCACAAGCCCGGCCTCGGTGCACGAGATCGCGGCGGCGCTCGTCGTCACGGACGCCGCCGTCAAGCAGCATCTCGCCCACCTCTACGACAAGTTCGAGATCCGCGAGACGGGCGCCAAGCGACGCCTCGCGCTTGCCCGCGAGGCGATTCGGCTCGGGGTCGTCTCCTTGGACGACCTCCGCGCTGCAGCACGGGCAAGCGCGGGCTCGCTGGCCGCAGGACGCGATGCCCTCGCGCGCCACGACTGGGAGCTGGCGTTCGAGTCGCTCTCGGCAGCGGACGCTGCCGAGCCCCTGGAGCCAGGCGACCTCGAGCTGCTCGCCGAAGCCGCGCTCTGGGCCGACCGGCACGACGCCTCGTTCGCGGCCAGCGAGCGCGCCTTCCAGGGGTACATGCGAGCCGGCAACCGCCGCCGGGCGGCCGTCGTCGCGATAGGCCTGACGATCCACTGCGTGGCCCGGCTCGATCTCGCCGTCGGTGCTGGCTGGTACCAGAAGGCTCAGCGACTGCTCGAGGACGAAGAGACCGCACGGGAGCACGGCTATCTCGCGCTGGTGACGGCGCTCTTCCGCGAGGCGCAAGGAGACTGGGACGGCGTCCTCGACGCCGCGGACACCATCCTCGAGATCGCGAGACGCGAAGACGATGCCGACCTGGAGGCCGTCGGCCTCACCTTCCAGGGCCTCGTCCTCTCCCGTCGCGGCGACATAGCCGAGGGCACGAAGCTCCTCGACGAGGCAATGGCCAGCGCCGTCGGGGGCGGTCTCTCAATGCTGGCCACGGGCATCGTGTACTGCCGGATGATCTGCGCGTGCCTCGATCTGCTCGACTACCGCCGGGCGGCCGAGTGGACCGAGGTCGTCGACCGTTGCAGGGCGACGACCGGGATGGGCGGCTTTCCCGGCGACTGCCGTACGCATCGCGTCGCCGTGCTGATCAAGCACGGAGCCTGGGACGACGGCGAACGCGAGGCGCTCCTCGCCTGCGCCGAGGCGGACACGTTCGACCGCGCCCATACCGGGCTAGCCTCGTACGAGCTCGGCGAGATCCGCCTGCGGCGCGGTGACCTCGATGGCGCGGAGACGGCGTTCAAGCGCGCACACGAGCTCGGTTTCGTTCCCCAACCGGGCATGTCGTTGCTCCGTCTCGCGCGCGGAGACGCCGCCGCCGCGAGAGCGTCGATCGAAACGGCCCTTCGCGATCCGTCACTCGATCGCTTGGCCCGAGCGCGGCTCCTTCCGAGCTTCGTCGAGATCGCTCTCGCGGCCGACGATGACGGCGCTGCGCGAGCGGCAGTGGCAGAGCTCGAAGAGATCGCCGAGCTCTACACGATGCCGGCGCTCGGCGCCGCCGCTTCGCACGCGCGGGGAGAGCTCGAGCTCGCAACGGGAAGCGCAGACGAGGCGGCCGCGCGGCTGCAGTCAGCCTACCGGCTCTGGCAGACCGTCGAAGCACCGTACGAGGCCGCGCGATCGCGCGCATCGCTCGCGGACGCACTCCTGAAGCAGGGCGATCTCGAATCCTGCGCCCTAGAGCTCAACGCAGCGAGCTCCTTGTTCGAACGGCTCGGCGCGTTGCCCGACCTCGAGCGCTCCCGCTCACGGTTGTCCGACGTCGTGGTCTCGTAGCAGCTCCTTCGCGACCGCACCGGCAGACAGAACCTCGTGCCCGAGCGACATGGCAAGCGCTGGTGGTCGTCCGCGATCTCGGTGCCGAGTTGCGCACGAGAAGAACAGCGGCGCTGAAAGCGATGGAGCGTTTATGGAGCATTGCGGGCGCAACTAGGCGCAAGCACTGGCAATGCCCTCTCCGCGAAAAACCGCAGTGGCGAGCCAAATTCGTTGCCGTGGGCTGCCACTGGTGTGGTAAGGAGGGGGTCGACGGTTCGAGTCCGTCAGAGGGCTTCGAGAAGTTCCTGCTAATCAGGTCCTTCTGTTGGCTCTGGTCGGCACGGTTTCGGACCGCGACGTCCACCGAGCGTCCACCGCCCGCCGCGAACGCCTCCCGCGAGGCCTGGAAACCGTGTCGTTGTGCGACTTTGCCGGCCTGTGCGCCGACGTCCACCCAGCGTCCACGGCCCGCTCGAGCGCAAGTGCATCGAGGAGCGAGACGGCGTGCTGGTAGCTGTCGACTGCGAGGTGGCCGTAGTGGAGGTCGATCATCGCGATGCTCGTGCCCATGAACCGCGACAGAGCGAACACCGGCACGCCGGCACGGAGCGCGAAGGTGGCGTAGGTGTGGCGTAGGTCGTAGAGGTCGCGCGGTGGCTCGATCCGGGCCGCCTTCTGAACGGGCTTCCAGTGCCGACGGTTGAAGTTGCGGAAGTCGAGGTAGCCGCCGCGCGCGTTAGGAAAGAGCAGCACGCTGTCTTGCCGCGACCGGAGTTGGTCGAGCGCCTCGAGCGCAATCGCCTGCAGAGGAACCGCGCGTCTGCTCAGCCGCGTCTTGGTGTGCTTGACCCGTCCGTTCGCATACGCCCGTCGGATGTGGACGACACCGGCCGCACGATCGATGTCGCCGTGTTCGAGCGCGAACAGCTCGGAGGGTCGAAGCCCGGTCGCAGCGGCGAACACGACCATCGGTCCGAACATCGGCCCGAGCCCGTGGGCGAGCGACCGGATCTGCGCCCAGGAATCGAACGGTCGCTGCTCCCGGCAGCGCCGGCCGGGATTCGGCACGCGCTTGGCGGGGTTCTCCTCGATCAGCTTCCACGCGACCGCCCGGTTCAGCACCTGCCGCAGAGCCTGGGTCGCTTCGAAGCGGTGCCCTTCAGGAACCCTGAGTCGCCACGCGCAGACCTGCTCCGGCGAGAGCTCCGCGAGGCGCACTTCACCCAGCTCGGCGGTCGCCTTCCCGAGCAGCCAGCAGAGCTTCGCGACCGTGACGCGCTCACCCTGGTGCGTGTCCAGGTACTCCTCGACCCACTCGCCCAGCGTCATCGTCATCGCGCGGCCGCCGGGCAAGAGCCGGGCCAGCTTGTTCTGAAGCGCCCTCTGCGCCTCAGCCTTGGTGGTGAACCCGCCTACCTGCAGTCTCGTCGAACCGCGCCCTGCGACCCGATAGCGGTACGCCCACAACGGCTCGCCGCCCCCGCCAGTCGCTTTCAGCTTGAACACCTGGCCCTGTTGAATCATCACGTGACCTCCTGGATCGACTACGAGATCCAGGAATCACAGCCGCGCCGCGACGATGACCACCTCTCTCAGCGAGAGGTGGTCATTCGGGAGCTCAAGTGAGGGCACGCTTGGGCAGTCGAACGGTCGCAGTGTGGACGGTCCGCAAGCAGCGGTTGGCGAGAGCGCAAGACGCGCCGCAACCAGGCGCGAATCAGCGCAGTGACTTGAACGCGGCGCGGAGCTCGGAGGAGAACAGCTCCGGCTCTTCCCAGGCGGCGAAGTGACCGCCCTTGTCGGCCTTGTTGAAGTAGGTGACGTTCGGGTAGGAGTTCTCGACCCACCTGCGAGGCGTGCGCCAGATCTCGCCGGGGAACGTCGTGAAGCCGAACGGGATCGCTGGCGGCGGCAGGGGCTGCTGGCTTGCGGCCTGGGCGTCGGGGCCGTAGGCCTCCCAGTACGACCGTGCCGCGGATCCGCCGGCGCCTGTCAGCCAGTACAGCGTGATGTTGTCGAGGATGTGGTCGCGTGTGAGGTTGCCCGATGGCTGCCCGTCGACAAAGGCGTGCGCGATCTTGTAGTAGGCGTCCGTGTCGTGGTCTGCCATCCAGGCGGCCAGGGCGATTGGGGAATCGAGCAGGGCGTAGCCGATCGTCTGCGGGCGGGTCGCCATTTCGACGAAGTAGCCGTTTCCGGACTGCCGGAAGGTGGCGATCTGCGCGGCCGCGGCGCGTTCCTCATCGGTGTCCGTCGGCATGGGGCCGTTCAGCGCCGGCACGAGCAGGTTCGTGTGGATGCCGATCAGACCCTCGGGTGCCTGGCGGCCCATCGCATCGGTGACGCCGGCGCCCACGTCGCCACCCTGGGCCACGTAGCGGGTATAGCCGAGGCGGCGCATGAGCTCGGCCCAGGCCCGTGCGGTCCGGCCGAGGTCCCAGCCGATCTCGGCCGGCTCGCCCGAGAAGCCGTACCCAGGCAGGGAGGGCAGAACGAGATGGAAGGCATCCTCGGCGTCGCGGCACCCCGCTAAGTATCGGCGTACGGGCTGACGCTCATGTACTTGAACCCGGTGTCGACGGCCAGCGTCACGATCACCGCGTCGGCGCCGAGGCGCTCGGCGAGTCGATGAGCGCCGACCACGTTCGCGCCGGTCGAGATGCCCGCGAAGACTCCCTCCTCGGATGCCAGTAGCCGTGTCATCTCGATCGCCTCCTCGTCGCCGATCGGCTCGACATGGTCGACCTTGTCGGGCTGCCAGTGCGGCATCACGAGGCCCGTCCAGCCCTGGATGAGAAATGTCCCGCGTTCGCCGCCACTGATTGCGGCCGAGCTCGCCGGCTCGTGCGCCTGGATGAAGACGCCGCGTGGCTTGAGCGCCTCGGAGACGCCTAGGACGGAGCTCGCCGTGCCCATGCCGTGGCAGAAGGCCGTCACCCGTCCTTTGCTCTGCTCCCAGATCTCGCGCCCGAGGTGGTCGCGGTGGTGGGGGATGATGTACGGGTTGTTGAACTGATCGGTCGCGTAGTGGCCGGGGCGGGCGGCCAGCTCCGCGGCCCGCGCGACCATGTTCTCGATGTCCCGGGAGGTCACGTTTGGCCGGCCCTTCACCGAGGGAATCACATCGAGCTCCGCGCCCAGCGCTCGCATCAGCTGGAAGCGCTCCTCGGTGAAGCAGTCGGCGATCACGATCAGCGTCCGGTAGCCCTTTGCGGCGCAGACGAGTGCGAGCGCAGGCCCGGTGCTCCCGCCGGTGTACTCGACGATGGTGTCGCCAGGCGAGATCAGACCGTCGCGCTCCGCACCCTCGATCATCGCGAGTGCCATCCGGTCCTTCATCGACCCTGAGGGGTTCCGGTTCTCCAGCTTCAGCCACAGCTGCGCCCCGTTCGGTGGCGCGCAGCGGCGCAAACGAACCAGCGGGGTCTCGCCGATCGCCTCGAGGATCGAATGCACACAGCGATCATTGTCGATTCGATTGAGTGAGCGCCGCCTCAGCAGCACGCCGAACCATTGACGCAGGCCGAATCGGCCTTCCCGGAGCTGTGGGAGATGTTGGAGACTTGTCTCCGAGCACCTCGTTGCCATTCGGCCTGGGAGCGCGGTCACGCGGGTCTCCAAGACACGAGCGACCGGGAGAGAGAGAGAGAGAGAGAGAGAGACGATGGGGTGGACCCCAGGCGCGGAGAGGGCGGCCCTTCGCCGCGCCTGCAGTACGTCTAACTTTACTTTGTAAAGTTCAACAGATATCGTCGTCCAAGCGTGCTCGGCTGGCGTCGCCCAGTGGCTATGGCTCGCGTGTCCGCGTCCCTTCTCTCCGACCCGGGTTCGCCGCGTCCAGCTTCGGTCACCCGTCGACTCGCTAGGAGGGCCGTCCTGTCGCTGCGGGACGGCCCTTCGTCTGACGAACGCGCTCGAGACTCGCCCGGCTCGGGACATCGACAAGTGACGCGAGCCTGTCACGTGCCGTCACGTTTCGCGCCGCTAGCTCGTACTTAATCGCGCGGCGAAGGCGCCGGCCGACCCCATTTGGCTAGTCGATCCTTGAGGCCACCACGACTCCCGGCCAGAAGCCACCCGCGAA
>JAXIPI010000311.1:0-4686 GCA_045403015.1 Gaiellaceae bacterium
CCCGAACGCCCTCTCTGGGCTCGTGCCCGAGGACGTCAAGCACGAGATGAACGCACACGAGCTGATCGCCCGGATCGTCGACGGCAGCCGGTTCGCCGAGTTCAAGGCGCTCTACGGCGAGACGCTCGTCTGTGGGTTCGCCCGCATCGAGGGCTATCCGGTCGCGATCCTGGCGAACAAAGGTGTGCTGTTCGCGGAGTCCGCGCAGAAAGGTGCCCACTTCATCGAGCTGGCGGCGAAGCGGAAGATCCCGCTCGTCTTCCTGCAGAACATCACGGGCTTCATGGTCGGCAAGGAGTACGAAGAGGGTGGAATCGCGCGCGACGGCGCGAAGCTCGTGACCGCGGTGGCGTGCGCGGACGTGCCGAAGTTCACGGTCGTCACGGGCGGCTCGTTTGGCGCCGGCAACTACGCGATGTGTGGTCGCGCGTACGGGCCGCGCCAGCTCTGGATGTGGCCGAACGCCCGCATCTCCGTCATGGGCGGCGAGCAGGCGGCGATCGTCCTGACGATGGTCGGTGACGCCGACGCGGACGAGATCCGCGCCACGTACGAGGCTGAAGGCAATCCGTACTACTCGACCGCTCGCCTCTGGGACGACGGGATCATCGACCCGCGCGACACCCGTCGCGTACTCGCGCTCGGGATCTCGGCGGCGCTGAACGCACCCGTCCCGGAGAGCACGTTCGGCATCTTCCGGATGTAAGGGAAAGGGAGGAACGATGGCAATCACGGCAGAGGAGCTGGCGGCCGAGCTCCGCGAGGCGGAGGCGGCCCACGGCGTGTACGAGAAGGAGCTCGGCCACGCAGACCCGGACTGGCCGGCCTGGTATGCGAAGTTCATCGTCGACCGGCTCGACCAACCGCGCGGGATCGGGCTCGACGCCGAGGATCTCCGGATCCTCGAGGCTGCTCTCCACGCGTACCTGAACGACTTCGGGCACGAGGAGGCCGACGTCCTCCGGCAGGCGAAGCTGACCCTGGCGAAGGTGCAGGCGACCTGACGGTGAGCTTCAGCAAGCTCAACATCCAGGACGTCGAGGGTGCCGGGCCGGGCGGTGCGTTCCATTTCGTCCGCCGCGAGCTCGGAGTGCTCGCGTTCGGCGTGAACTGGATCGACCTCCCGCCCGGCACCGAGGGCCGCGAGCACGACGAGACCGACTCCGGCCAGGAGGAGGTCACTGTCGTCGTTACCGGCTCGGGGATCTACCGGGTCGACGGCGAGGAGGTGCCCGTGCGCACCGGCGACTTCCTCCGTTTCGATCCCGAGACGACCCGCTGTCCGGTCGCGGGGTCCGAAGGTCTCACGCTGATCGCGATCGGCGCGCCCCGCGGCGCTTACGAGCCGCGCGGCCCTTTCTGATGGTCGTACGGATCGTGCTCTGGAGCCTCGCCGATTCGAAGACGACGATCGAGGAGCTTCGCCGCTACCTACGCGACGAGGCGGTCGACGAGTTCGCGGAGGTCGAAGGGTTGCGCTTCAAGGCGTGGATCTCGGACGACCCTGGTGAGCGCTGGGGCGCCTTCTACCTCTTCGAATCGCGGGAGGCGGCCGACCAGGAGCTGCCGACGGCCGTGCGCGAGCTGATCGGCAAGGATCCGGAGGTCATCGAGGAGTTCGACCTCGAGGCATCGATCGAAGGACGCTTCGCCGAGCCTGAGCTCTCGCGGCTCGGCCTTGCGTTCGAGTAGGGAGAGTCCCCGCTACTTGACGACGAACGAGTTGCTGCCGAGCGGCTTTCCGTACTGCGGGCTTGCGAGTGACCCGCGGGCGCCCCAGACATACCAGTCGTACCTTCCCGGCGCGAGCCGTTGCACCTTGCCTGCGTAGCGCCACGTCTTGCCGATCCGGAACGTCGGCACCTTCGGCCAGAAGGTCAGCACCTTCACCTTGTTCCGGTAGAGCTGGACGTTGTAGAAGTTCGCTCCCTTGACGGCCTCCCAGGAGAGGACGAGCGGCGCGTGAACGACGGCGCCTGCCGCGGGCCGGTAGAGCGCAGGCAGGTCGACGTTCGCCGTGACGGCCTTCTGCACCACGTTCCCCGCGACGTCGCTCGCCCGGATCTCGTAGCGGTAGCGAACGCCGTCGCGGACCGTCCGGTCCATGAAACTCGCGCCTTTGCCTCGGTAGACAACGGTCTTCTTCCTGCCGTTGATCCCCGGGGAGCGCTCGAGCTCGACGAGCACCGCGTCGGGCGAGCGCTTCCAGACGATCTTCGCGACGCCCTTCTCGACCTCGGCCTTCGCCACGCGTAGCTTGGGCGCGGTCGCGTCGTACGCGAAGCCTCGACCCACCTCGGCCGCGTTCCCGGCTGCGTCGCGGCACGAGCCGACCACGGCCGCCTTAAGCCGATCGGGACCGGCGTAGCGGGTCGGGGCGGTGCAGGACGCGATCCCGGAGGTGACGTCGGTGCCCGCGAAGCTGACCGTGAGCGGCTTCCGGTACCAGCCGCGCCGGTCGGGTGGACGGTCGACCGACGGCGTGACCGCAGGCGCGGTCGCGTCGTACTTGAAGCCGACGCTCGCCGACGCGCTCGCGTGGCCGGCGACGTCCGTGCAGCTTCCGGAGAGCGCGGCGGACGCGCTGTCGCCTCCTGAGTAGGTCGGGCTGCTGCAGCCCGCGATCCCGGAGACCGCATCCTGGCCGCTGAAGGCCGCCGCGACCGGGTGGTTGAACCAGCCGTTCGAGTCAGGTGCGCGTGCGAGGGTAGCGCCGCCGATCGATGGAGCGGTCTTATCAATCTTCACAGCTACCGAGGGTGCTACAACGTCGCCCCAAGCGAAGTGGGCTGTGCACGTGCTGGTGGATGGTCCTTCGGCCGGGAAGGGTTGAGCCGGTGAGCAGCCGTCGACGCCCTGAAGCTGGCCATCGTCGACCACTGTCCACTTCACGGTGACGTTGCTGACGTGCCAACCATTCGTGCCGGCGGTACCGACAACGACGACGCTCACAGGCGCCGCGGCGGCGTTCGTCACAGGCCCTACGAGCGCGAGCAGGCCGAGCGCGGCGAGCGCCAGCTGTCGCCTCGCCGCAAAGAGCACGACCGCGCCGCCGAGCGCCACGAGCAGCAGGCTGAAGCCTGCGAGCGCGAGCAGGTCGCGATCGATCGAGTCCGAGGGCGGAGACGCAGAAGCGGTGACGGCGGCCAGCGGAACCCGGAAGCGGTCGTGTAGCGGCTGGACCGCGGGAGCCGGCGCGGACGCCTTCGGCTTCGCTGCCCGCTTGACCTTGGCGGGTGCGGGCTTCGGCTTGGCGCGCTGGACGGGCACCTTGGCGACCGGCGCTGGGCGCTGGACAACGGGTGCCGGCGTCACGACCGGCGCCGGTTGCTGCACGACGACGGTCACGGTCGGCTGCACCGGCTGTTCCTTCGGCGGCGCCGGCGGAAGCGGCGGCGGATCCGGCGACGGGGCCGCAGAGACGGAAACGGCGAAGATGAGACCAAGCGCGAGCAGGGCTCCGGTCGGAGCGAGTACCCGCCACAGTGACGATCCGACCCCCCAGTCAGTCATCCGGTCCGCCCTTCCGCAGTTTGCCCATCGAAGCTACTGCCCCTTTCGAGACATGTCAACGCAACATGACCGGGGGAAGGCCGGGCCGGAGCCCGGCCTTCCAGGTCACGAATTGCTCTTTCAGACGGGCTGCCTCCTGTTCGTCGGGAAGAGCTGCGCTGCCAGCGACGCGCCAAACGCGCCCTGCCAGTTGTTCGCCTGCTGACCGATTGCCTGAATGCCGATCGCGTTGCCGCAACGGCAGTCGCCCAACTGGGCCTGCTGTGCACCCTGGTGGGTGAGGTTCAGGTTCAGGGCCTTCGCGGCCGAGTAGACGTTGTTCGACTGCGACACGTCACCCGCGTCGCCTTCGCTGTCCACGGCCACCGGCGAGTTGCTGTTCGAGGCGCCGAACTGCAGCGCCGCGGACAGCGCGAGCGCCGCCTGCGTGTTCGATGCCGACTGGCCGATCGCCTGAATCGCGATCCCGCCGACGCCGCCCTGAGCCTGGGTGGCGCCCTGGCCGAGCGCGTTCAGGTTCGCAGCGGTCGCCGAGGAGCCGGCGTTGTTCGACTGATCAACCGAGCCGCCGTTGCCGTCGCTGTCCACGCTCACCGGGGCGTTGTCGTTGCTCGCACCCGCCTGAAGCGCGAACGAGAGCGCGGCAGCGCCCTGCTCGCTCGACGCCTTCTGGCCGATCGCCTGGATGCCGATCCCCTCGGAGCAGCCACAGCCGCCCGACTGGATCTGCTCGGCATCCTGGCCGGTCAGATTGACGTTCAGCCCTGTTGCACGCGACCCGACGTTGTTCGACTGCGAGACGTCGCCGCCGTCGCCGTCACTGTCGACCCGCACCGGCGAGTTGCTGTTCGAAGCGCCGAACTGCAGCGCCGCGGACAGACCGACCGCCGTCTGGTCGTTCGAGGCATCCTGGCCGATCGCCTGGATGCCCGAACCGCCCTGAGCCTGGCTTGCGCTCTGCCCGAGGCCGTTCAGGTTCGCAGCGGTTCCCGACGACCAGACGTTGTTCGACTGGTCGACCGAGCCGCCGTCGCCTTCGCTGTCGACACGGACGGGAGCGTTCGAGTTCCCACCCGAACCGCAACCGCACTTGTCGTGACCGAACGCCTGCACTGCCAGCGAGCCGGCGAGTGCGCCCTGCGTGTTCGAGGCATCCTGGCCGATGGCCTGGAT
>JAXIPI010000058.1:0-19881 GCA_045403015.1 Gaiellaceae bacterium
ACGGTGCCGCCGAACGCCGACGGCTGCAGGTCGGACAGGTCGAAGCGGAAGACCTCCGCCTCACCGATTGCGCCTGCCGTTGTCTCCTGAATCGGATCCGGATACACGGTCTTGGCGACCTTCTTGTTCGGCGAGGAGAAGCCGCCGCGCTTCGCCCAGATCTCCGAGGCCTCCGGCGTCGCCAGGTACTCGACGAATGCCTTCGCGACCGGGTTGTCCTTGAACATCACGACGAGGTCGCCGCCGCCGACGACCGACGCGGGCGAATCGTTAATCGCCGGGAAGGGGAAGATGTTGAAGCCCGTCTCCGGCTTGAGTGGGTTGTTGTCGCCGGCGACGCCGGGAACGAAGTCACCCTCGATCACCATTGCGGCCTTCGGGGTCGTGGAGAAGACGTTGGCGACCGAGGTCGGGAAGTCGGTCTGCAGGGCGCCGGCCTTACCGCCGGCGATGTTGTCGGTGTCGCCGACGATCTTCGCCATCTCGGCCAGCGCGTCCTTCACCGACTGGTCGGTCCACGGGATCTCGTGCTTCGCGAGCTTGTCGTACGTCTCGGCGCCCGCCGTGCGGAGATAGATGTTCTCGAAGAGGTCGGTTAGCGTCCAGCCGTCCGCGCCACCGATCGAGTAGGCCGGGACGCCTGACTGGTTGAGGGTCTTCGCGTCGTTGAGGAAGTCGTCCCAGGTGTCGGGCGCCTCGACGCCGGCGTCGGCGAACGACGCGACGTTGTACCAGACGGTCGACTTGTTGGCCGCCTTGAAGAGGAGACCGTACAACGTGCCGTCGACGCTGCCGATCGTGACGATCGAGTCGCCGAAGTTCTCCTGGACCGCGTCCGCCGCGAAGGTGAGCGGCTTCAACGCGTCCCGCTGCACGAAGTCGGCCATCGTGCCAGGCTGCGAGACGGTCGCGATGTCGGGCGGGTTGCCGCCCTCGACCGCCGTCGAGAGCACCGTGACGATGTTGTCGCCACCGGACGTGTACTTCACCGTCGCGTCGGGGTTCTTCTCGGTGAAGCCGTTGATCACGGCCTGGAAGGACTGCTGCTCGGCGCCGGTCCAGACGCCGATCACCGAGATCGAGCCGGAGACGCTCGCTGTCGTCTCCGTCCCAGTTGTCCCCCCGGAGCCTGATTCGTCGTCGCTGCCACACGCCCCGACGAGGAGCAGGAGGGTGAGCATCATTCCGAGGAGAGTCAATCGCTGGCGCTTCATGCGGGTCCTTTCGTTCCGTCGTAGATGCCGAGTCCCGTCTCCGGGTCGAAAAAGTGCAGGGCGCGTGTGTCCACGGCGACCTTGACCGGCTCGCCCTTGCGGGCCTTCGAGCGCGCGCCGAAGCGGCCGACCATCGTCGTGCCGGTGTCTCCTGACGAGACAACAGGCGCCATGTCTTCGGTGCCGGCGTCCTTCTTCAGCTCGCGCACCTCGTCGGTCACCGCGGGCGGCGCGTCGATGCCGAAGTGGACCATCACCTCCGAGCCGAGAGCCTCGGTCAGTTGGACCTCGCCGCCAAGCGTCCGCTCGGGCGCCGCGTCGGCGGCGAGCTGGGCATCCTCGAGGTCTTCCGGCCGAATGCCGAGGATCACCTCCTTGCCTGCGAAGCCCTTGAGCGCCGGCCGGGCCGACAGCGTCTCGTCGCCGAGCGCGATTCGCTGGCTGCCGGCGACAGCGGTCATGCCGCCGTTGCCGGCTTCGAGCGTCGCCTCGACGAGATTCATCGACGGGCTGCCGATGAAGCCCGCGACGAAGAGGTTCAGGGGCCGGTCGTAGAGCTCCTGCGGCTCAGCCACCTGCTGCAACTCGCCCTTGCGCATCACTGCGACGCGGTCACCCATCGTCATCGCCTCGATCTGGTCGTGCGTCACGTAGACGGTGGTCGTGCCGAGGTCGCTCTGCAGCTTCGCGATCTCTGCCCGCATCTGCACGCGCAGCTTCGCGTCCAGGTTCGAGAGCGGCTCGTCCATCAGGAACGCGGACGGCTCGCGCACGATCGCGCGGCCCATTGCGACACGCTGGCGCTGACCGCCGGAGAGAGCGCGCGGCTTCTTGTCGAGGAGGCCCTCGAGGCCAAGCACCTTCGCCGCCTCCTGGACGCGCTTGTCGATCTCCGCCTTCGGCATCTTCTTCAGCTTCAGGCCGAAGGCGATGTTGTCGTACACGGAGAGGTGCGGATAGAGCGCGTAGCTCTGGAACACCATCGCGATGTCGCGATCACGTGACGGCACGTTGTTGACGACACGATCGCCGATCTTGAGCACGCCCTCGGAAATGTCCTCGAGCCCGGCGACCATCCGCAGCGCCGTCGTCTTGCCACATCCCGACGGGCCGACCAGCACCATGAACTCGCCGTCCTCGATCGCGAGATCGATGGCGTTCACCGCTCGCGTGCCGTCGGGATAGATCTTGCTCACGTCATCGAACGTGACTCCGGCCATCAGTCCTCCCCGCGTACGAGTTGCCCATTCAAATGGCCCGGCGGCATCATGTCAAAGCGCAGGCGCGCGATGCGCAACCCTTCGCTACCGTCAGCGCATGGCCAGTGCGAACCACCGGCACGAGCTCAGCGCACGGCGGGCGCTCGCGCTCGTTCTCGCGCTCGTGCTCGGCTTCGCCGGTGTCGAGGCGCTCACCGGCCTTGCCGCTGACTCGCTCGCGCTTCTCGCCGACGCGGCGCACATGCTCTCGGACGCGCTTGCGCTCGGGCTGGCTCTGTTCGCCGCGTGGCTCGCGCATCGCCCGGCGACACCGCAGCGGAGCTTCGGCTGGCGGCGTGCGGAAGTGCTGGCAGCCCTGGTCAACGCGCTCGTGCTCGTCGCGATCGGTGCGGCGATCGTCTGGGCAGCGGTCGGTCGCCTGTCGGATCCGCCCACGGTGATCGGCGGCTGGGTGCTCGCTGCGGGGGTCGCCGGGCTTGTCGTGAATGTGGTCGCGGCGCGCGTGCTTCATGGCGCCGGCTCCGGCCTGAACGTGCGCGCGGCGATGCTGCACGTTCTCGCGGATCTTGCGTCGTCGGCGGGGGTCGTCGTAGCGGGGCTCGTCGTGCTCGCGACCGGTTGGGCTTACGCCGATCCGATCGCAGCGATCCTGATCGGCATGCTGGTCATCGCCAGCACGGCTGGCGTGTTGCGCGAGACCGTCGGCGTGCTGTTGGAAGGAGCGCCCGAGGGAATGGACGCGCGTGAGGTGGGCGCCGCGATCGCCTCGACCGACGGAGTGGTCGGCGTGCACGACCTTCACCTCTGGACGATCACGTCCGGGTTTCCGGCCCTCTCGGCGCACGTGCTCGTCGAGGCCGGAGCGGATTGCCACGCGATCCGGCGTCAGCTCGAGGTACTCCTACGGGAACGGTTCGGCCTGAGCCACACCACTCTCCAGGTCGAGCATGCTCCTGGACTGATTAAGTTGGCCCAGTGAGCCTTGAAGGCAAGACCGCGATCGTCACCGGTGCGTCGAGCGGGATCGGCGCAGCCGTCGTGCGGGACCTGCGCGCCCTCGGGGCTCGCGTCGCGGGCGGGGCACGCCGTGTCGACCGCATCGACGCGGACGTGGCGTTCGAGCTCGACGTGACCGATCCGGAAAGCTGCGAGCGCTTCGTCGAGGCCGCGGTGAGCGCGCTGGGCGGGCTCGACATCCTCTTCAACAACGCCGGCCTCGCGCTCGGCCGCTATCCGGTCTACGACTCGACCGAAGAGGATGAGGCAACCGTGATCGCGACGAATGTCGCCGGGCTGATGCGCATGACGCGCCTATGCCTCCCACACATCCGGGACGGCGGACACATCGTCAACATGGGCTCGATTGCCGGTCGGCAGGCCTATCCGAACGGCTCTTCGTACGTGGCGTCGAAGTTCGCGGTCCGGGGTTACACGTACGCGCTCCGCGAGGATCTGCTGGGGCGGCCGATCCGCGTGACGACGGTGGACGCCGGGCTCGTCGAAACCGAGTTCTCGATCGTGCGCTTCCGGGGAGACGAGGCGGCGGCGAAATCCGTCTACGAGGGCCTGGACCCGGTCACTCCCGACGAAGTCGCGGACTGTGTCCTGTTTGCTCTGACGCGTCCTCCGCACGTGAACATCGACGAGATCGTCGTCAAGGCGCTCGCGCAATCGAGCGGCGCCCGCATCGTCCGCGCCGAGTAGCTTGCGTCTTCGTAGCCAGTACGACGGCGAGATCCTGAAGCTCGCGGTGCCGGCGCTCGGCGCGCTGGCGGCCGAGCCGCTGTATCTCCTCGTCGACACGGCGATCGTCGGCCACCTCGGCCGGCACCAGCTGGCGGCGCTCGGGGTCGCGGCCACAGTGCTCAGCGGCCTGTTCGGCATCTTCAACTTCCTCCAGTACGGGACGACGGCGCAGGTCGGGCGGGCGTCCGGAGCGGGCGAGTCGAAAATTGCCAACCGCCTCGGCGCGCAGGCGCTCTGGCTGTCGCTCGGGTTCGGCCTCGCGATCGCCGCGGGTGTGATCGCGCTGGCACCGCCGATCGTCGAGCTGATCGGAGTCGACGGCGACACGGCCGACTACGCCGTCACGTACATGCGGATCGCGGCGCTCGGCCTTCCGTTCGCGTTCCTGGCGCTCGGCGGGCAGGGGTACCTGCGCGGCGTCGCCGACCTGAAGACGCCGCTCGTGATCGTGATCGCGGCGAACGCCGTCAACGTCGTGCTCGAGGTGCTGTTCGTCTACGGCTTCGGGTGGGGGATCGAGGGCTCGGCGTGGGGGACGGTGATCGCGCAGGCCGGAATGGGCGCAGCGTTCATCACCGTGATCCTCCGCGCCGCCCGCGGGGACACGCGGCCGTCGCGCGAGCTGATGCGGCGGCTCCTCGTGATCGGCCGCTACCTGTTCATCCGCACGACGGCGTTGCTGGGCGCGTTCACGATCGCCGGCGCGGTGATTGCGCGGTTCGGCGACGCCTCGCTCGCCGCGCACCAGATCGCATTCCAGCTCTGGATCTTCCTCGCGTTCGTCCTGGACGCGATCGCGATCGCAGGCCAGGTGATCGTCGGCCGCGGGCTCGGCGCCGGCGACACCGAACGGGCCTATGCCGCCAGTGTCCGCATGATCTGGCTCTCTGTGTACGCCGGGCTCCTCTTCGGGACGGTGATGCTCGCGCTCAAGGGCGTGCTGCCGTACGCGTTCACGAGCGACGAGGTCGTCGTCGAGCGGGTGCAGGAGATCTGGTTGCTGTTCGTGCTGATGCAACCGCTGAACGGGGCAGTCTTTGCACTCGACGGGATCCTGATCGGCGCCAGCGACGGCCGCTTTCTGATGTGGTCGATGGTTGCCGCGTTCGCGGCGTGCTCGGTCATCTCGCTTGCCGCGCTCGCGTTCGACTGGGGCATCGTCGGCGTCTGGTCTGCCCTAGTCGTCCTGATCTGCGTCCGCCTCGGCCTGATGCTGTGGCGCTTCCAGGGCCGACTCTGGCTCGTCACCGGGTGGGCGTGAGCGCCTGGCGCCTCGCGTGACTCGGGTTACCGGGGCCAGACCCGTGTGACCGCGGTCACGCGTGCCAGAGACGAGTCTGACACCGCAGTGTCAGTCCCAGCGGTGCCAGCGCTCGACGCGCACCCACGCGCTGACTCGCTTGCCGGCTCGATTCCGAAAGGGGTGCCCCTGGTACCGGAGCGCGAGCCGGTCGATGTCGGCGAGCTCGGTGTCGTCCACGAAGCGTTCGACGACGCCTCGTAGCGACACGTGGCTGTACCAGCTGTCCTTGTCGAGGACAGTCAGCGACACCCGCGGATCGCGTCTCATATGGCCCAGCCGGGCGCGCGTCTCGTCCATGTTCAGGAGGATGAGCCCGTCGACCCAGTCGTACCACGTCGCGACCGAGTGGGGCGAGCCGTCGGGTCGGAGCGTGGCCACGACTGCGGGGTTCGGCTCGCGCAGGAACGCCTCGATCTCCGGTGGGACGGGTGGCGGCGGCATCATACGAGCCTACGCCGCCCGGGTGTCCCAGTAGCGTTTCAGGCCCTGATATGACTGCCAGATCGGCATCGCCCGCTCGTAGCTCGGAGCCTCATCCGGCGGCAGGTCGGCGATGGCCGCGGCGACGAAGTCCTCTTCAGAGGTGCCCGCCTCGACGCGGCGGGCCCAGATGTCGAGCCGTTCGCGCAGCTCGTTCAGGTGGCGGCTGACGTCCTCCGCGACGCCGAAGTGGATCAACGCGAGCCGCTCGGGCGCGTGCCGCTCGATCGCCTCGATCGTCCGGTACCACGCCTCGACGTCGACGTCCGGCGGCGGGGTGGGCGGGAGGACGGCGCTACTTGGTTGGATCCGCACGCCCGCTGCGTCGCCGGCGAAGAGCGTCGTGCCGTCGAAGTAGCAGACGTGGTGCGAGGCGTGCCCGGGCGACGGAAAGCACTCGAGGCCGGCGGCCCGGCCGCTCGCGATACGCACGTTTTCCTCGGGTACGGGTGCGAGCTCGCCCCAGAGCTCGTCGAACGTATCGCCGTAGAGCCGTCGCGCGCTCCGCTCGAGCCGTGACGGGTCGACGAGATGCGGCGCGCCGATGTTCGACACCCAGACCTGGAGCTCCGGATGCTCGCGGACGAGAGTGCCCGCCGCGCCGGCGTGGTCGAGGTGGATGTGCGACAGCAGCAGCTGTTTGACGTCACCGAGCTCGAGCCCGCGCTCGGCGAGCCCGCGCTTCAGCGCCGGAACGCACGACGACGGCCCGCAGTCGAAGAGGGCGACGCCGACCTCCGTTTCGAGCAGGTAGACACCGACAGTTTTCGCCGCGCCCGCATGGACGAGGTCGATCGGCTGATTGGAGCCCGCCAAAGTGACAGGCTGTTACTTGGCGTGGGCGGCGGCCGGGACGAGCGCCGCCGCGAGATCTGCAGTGAGGTCGTCGACCGCCTCGATCCCGACCGAGAGGCGGATGAGGTTCCGCGGCGCGGCGAACGGGGCGTCGGCGGTCGACGCGTGCGTCATCCGCGCCGGGTGCTCGATCAGGCTCTCGACGCCGCCGAGTGACTCGGCGAGCTGGAAGAGCTTCGTGCGTTCGACGAGCGCGACAGCCGCCTCTTCCGACTCGGCGAGGACGGAGATCATCCCGCCGAAGTCGCGCATCTGTCGCTTCGCGATCTCGTGCCCGGGATGCGACGGGAGGCCGGGGTAGAGCACCTGCTGGATCCCGGGCTGCTCGTCGAGCCACGCGGCGATCGCGCGCGCGTTCTCGCAGTGTCGCTGCATCCGGATGGCAAGCGTCCTCACCCCGCGCAACACGAGCCAGCAGTCGAACGGGCCCGGCACGGCGCCGAGCGACTTCTGCAGGAAGTAGAGCCGCTCCGCGATCGTCGGGTCGTTCGTCGCGCAGAAGCCGCCGACGACATCGGAGTGGCCGCCGAGGTACTTCGTCGTCGAATGGAGGACGACGTCGGCGCCGAGGTCGAGGGGATTCTGGAGGTACGGGGTGGCGAAGGTGTTGTCGACGACGAGGATCGCCCCGACGGCGTGGGCAGCGTCCGCGGCGGCTCGGATGTCGACCAGGTTCAGCATCGGGTTCGACGGGGTCTCGATCCAGACCAGCCGCGTGTTCTCATCGAGCCGATCGGCGAGGTTCGCGAAGTCGGGAGCCGGCACGTAGTCGAAGAGGTAGCCCTTCGGCTCGTAGATCTGTGAGGTCATCCGGTAGACGCCGCCGTAGACGTCCGCGATCAGGACGACGCGCTCGCCGGGGTTGACCAGGTGCATCAATGTGGTCGTCGCTCCGAGCCCGGACGAGAAGGCGATTCCGTGCTCGGCGTTCTCGAGCGACGCGAGCGCGACCTGCAGCGCCGTACGGGTCGGGTTCGCGACGCGCGCGTAGTCGTATCCCTTGTTGACACCGACTGCGTCCTGGACGAACGTCGCCGTCTGGTAGATCGGCGTGATGATCGCGCCGGTGGCAGGATCCGGCTCCTGGCCGTCGTGAATAGCGCGAGTTTCGAACTTCATCTAGCGGCTGATGCTAGCTGCCCCCAACCAGGCGGCGAGATCGTCGAGGGCCTCGTCGAGACGCGACGTGTCGCCCCAGGCTCCCAGCAGCTCGAGCTCGCCGGTCTTCCGGTCGAAACGTGGCTCCGCGCGCCCGATGACCTGGTCACCTACGAGCAGCGGCAGGACGTAGTACCCGTACTCGCGCTTCGTCTTCGGCACGAACATCTCGAGCCGGTAGTGGAAGTCCCACAGCGCCTCGGCGCGGTTGCGGTCGGAGACGAGGCGGTCGAAGGGCGACAACAGCACGGCGTTATCGGGGACAGGCCCGTCGACCGCGTCCGGGTGCGCCTCCCACTCGCCTTTGACGAGCCGCACCCCCTGGGTGCGGAAGCGCCGCTCGTCGCGGATCCGCTGCGCCACCGGCACCGAAACCGTCTCAGTCTCCGGCCACCAGCGCGAGGCGAGGTCCCAAAGGCGCTCCCCGCCCCGACGGCCGACGACGGTGATCTCGCCGTAGAGGTGGAGGGACAGGAGCATCAGCCCGACCATGCGCTTGCCCCACCAGCGGTGATCCCGCTTCTCGCCCTTCGAACGATCCTCGAGGTCGCGGGAGAGGAGCGGCCCGCGCTGCTCGAGCTCGCGCATCACGTAGCGGCGAAACGCACGGTTCGTGGTCAGGAATTCGTGCACCCACCGCTGGCTATTGGTGTGTCGCGAACGCCGGAAGTTGCGGATCCGGGCGCGAACGAGCGGCAGGTCCTCGAGCGGGTAGATGAACGCGTCCCACTCGAAGAGTGAGCGCTCCTCCCACAGCAGACGGTCGAGCTCCGCGCGGTCGTAGCCGCGGCCGAGGCGGCTGAAGAGGACGAGGTGCTGCGGGCGCTCGACCGGCTGGACGACGTCGATCTGGAGGAAGCCGAGGCGCCGGACGGTTTCCAGCACGTCCGTGGCGCTGCCGTCGAGGAGCTGTGCGCGCACGGCGATGCGCCTCGCTTCCTCGGGGCTGACCTTCACCGGCGCACGTCCTCCAGCGCGATCGAGCGTGCGAGCCGGTCGAGGGCCGAATCGAGAGCGTCGTCGAGGGCACCGGACGCGCGGACGCCGTTCTCGCGGTGGAAGGCGCGGACGACGAGGCGCCCTTCCTTTCGCTCCGACTTCAGATCGGCGCGGCCGACGATCCGGTCGCCGCGAAGGAACGGGAGCACGTAGTAGCCGTACTGCCGTTGCGGCGCGGGCTTGTAGACCTCGATCAGGTGATCGAAGCCGAGGATCCGGCGCGCGAACGGCCGGTCCCAGAGCAGGTTGTCGAACGGCGAGAGCAGTACGGCGGCGCGCGGGGCCGGCTGGTCGAGCTCCGCAGCAGCCGTGACGAGGACGTCGGGACCCCCGTCGTCGACGCGAAGCCGGCGCAGCCGGCCCTCGGCGACGAGGTCCGCGACCGCCGTCCTGACGCGGACGGCGCCGCCCCTCAGGCGCCAGTGCTCCGAGATCCCGGCCTCGGTCAGCACGCCGCGGGGCTGCACCGCCTGCTCGGCCAGGGTTCTGAGCACCTCATCGGCGGCCGGGACCGGCGCTTCGAGCTGCGCTCGTGGGATCACGCGCTCGGGGAGGTCGTAGACGCGCTGAAAGCCCTGGCGTCCTGCGATCACGAGCTCACCGTGGTTCCAAAGCCGCTCAAGCATCGCCTTCGCGGGCTTCCAGTTCCACATGCCGCCTCCGGCAGCGCCCTCGAACTGCCTGGACGCGAGCGGGCCGTCCTCGCGGATACGCCTCAGGATCTCGTCTGCGAGCTCGGGATACGCCGTCTTGACGTCGTTGACGTTGCTGTACCAGTCGCGCCCGCCGTTCTCCATCGCGCGGCGGAAGATCGGCCACGACTCGATCGGGAGCAGACACGCCTCGTGTGCCCAGAACTCGAAGATCCGGCCCTGGCCGAGCAGGTGCGAGACGCTCTCCCTGGGGTAGTTGCCGATGCGGCTCGTCAGAGCAATCCGGTGACTCCGCTCGACCGTCGAGATCGAGTCGAGCTGGACGCAGGACAGGCGGCGGATCGCGTCCTCGACGCTCGAGTCCGTCGCGCGCCGGTACCGGCCCGAATAGCCCTGCGCCGCGACCGCAAAGCGGCGGACGGCCGTCGTGCTGACCGAAGTCTCCACCATCGTGCTCTCATCCTCCCCGTTCCTCGAGTTCGCCCGAAATCGCCATGCAGGCACTGGGTTTGTGCTGGGCCGGTGTCGCGCGCCGCCTGATCGGGGGGCTATCGCGTCACCCGAAGCGGGGATGGTTGGAAGTCTGAAATGTGACTGGGGCCAGAGCGAAATTCGATCCGATAGTGAGATTGCGGCACGTTAGGAAACTATTGCGGAGGCTTTCTCATGTCGGCATCTCTCAGCACTACCAGCGCCCAGCGCCTGACCTCGTCAGAGGCCGAAGCGCTCTGGCGCAACTGGAAGGAACGCAGGGACTCGCGCTCACGTGATCGGCTCGTCCTCGCCTATGCGCCGATGGTTCGTTACATCGCGTCGCGCAAGGTTCGTGAGCTCCCGGCTCACTGCGAGCTCGACGACCTCGCGTCGTCCGGCCTGGTGGCCTTGATGGAGGCGATCGACCGTTTCGACCCGGTCAAGGGCGCCAGCTTTGAGCAGTACGCCTGGACACGGGTCGCCGGCGCGCTCGTCGACGAGCTGCGCAAGCAGGACTGGGCCTCCCGCTCGGTTCGGCGTGAGGGTCGTCGCATCGAGCGGGCACGCGACTCCTTCTTCGCCCGTGCCGGCACGATGCCGACCGACGTGGAGCTTGCGAACGAGCTCGGCACGACCGTCGATGACCTGCGGACGAGCGTCGAGGACATCGACCGCTCCGACATCGCCTCCCTGAACGCGCCCGCCCGGGGCGCCGAGGACTCGCTGCCGATGGAGGTCGGCGAGACCATCCAGGCTCCCGAAAGCGAGTTCGACCCTGAGTCGAGCCTGCTCGGCGCAGACCGAAATGCGGCCGTACGCGCCGGCATCGCTCGGCTGTCCGATCGCGAGCGCCACGTTCTCTCGCTCGTCCACGTTCATGAGCTTCCCGGTGCCGAGATCGGCCGGATGCTCGGGGTCAGCGAGTCGCGCGTGTCGCAGATCCTCGCGGGGATCCGGCGCAAGCTGAAGGATCAGCTCGACTCGTACGAGACTGCGGCCGCGGCTTAACGACTACTAGTCGGGCGTCCCGCCCGCCAGGATCGTTGCCAGCCGGCCGGCGTCGATGTTGCCTCCCGAGACAATGCAGACGAGCTTCTGTCCGGGTACCCGGCCCGAAACTGCCGCCGCCACGGCCAGTGCGCCCGCCCCTTCCGCGATCACGCGTGCGCGCTCGGCGAGCAGCCGGACAGCAGCTGCCGTTTCGTCGAGCGTGACCGTGTACGCGCCGGCGAGCAGCGGTTGCGCCCGTTCCCACATTGCGGGCAGCACGACCTTCGCCCCGGCTCCGTCGACGAACGACGGCCGGAACTCGGCCTCGCGCGGCTCGCCCGCGTCGAGTGCGGCGGTCACTGCCGCGCCCGTGTCGGGCTGCACTGCGTACACAGGCGTCTCGGGTCGGAGCGCAGCGAGCGCGCTCGCGATCCCCGTGAAGAGGCCGCCGCCGCCCCAGGGGACCAGAACCGCGTCAGCGTCGGGAAGGTCCTCCGCGAGCTCGAGCCCGATCGTGCCGTTACCCGCCATCACGCGCTCGTTCTGCACCGGGTGGACGAAGAAGCCCTCGGCCTCGTCGAACTGCGAGGTGAGCATGATCTCCCACCACCGCTCGTACGGCACCTTGACGACCGTCCCGCCCAGCCGCTCGATCGCGTCCAGCTTTGTCTGCGGCGCACTCTCCGGGGCGATCACCGTCGCCGGCACCCCGAGCTCGCGCGCTGCCCATGCAACCCCTTGCGCCATGTTGCCGGCGCTCGCAGTGACGACTCCCATGGCGGTCTCGACGTGGGAAGCCTGCCGGATTGCGTTGACGGCGCCGCGGATCTTGAACGAGCCGATCGGCTGGAGGTTCTCGAGCTTGAGCCAGATCTCGGCCGGCCCGTCGATCTGAAGGCGCAGGAGCGGCGTGCGGATCGCGGTGCCTGCGATCGTCTCCCGGGCTCGCTCGATCTCTGCGAACGGGATCAGAGCGCCTCACAGTGGCGCGGCCCAGCGACATGGCCCTTCACGCTGTGAGGCCCTCTCAAAATTCGACCTCGGTGCCCGCGCCTTGCTCGCGAGCCTTGCGGACGATCAGCTCCGCCGCGGCGAGATCCTCGACGGCGAGGCCGAGCGACTTGAAGATCGTCAGCTCGTCGGCATCAGCTCGTCCCGGATGCGAGCCGGTCAGCACCTCGCCGAGCTCGGCGCTGATGTGCTCCTCGCTGAGCCCCGCCAGCAGTAGATCGCCCGATTCGTTCAGTGTCGACTCGCGCCGGTCGACGAAGAGGCGGGACGCGACCATCGTCTCGGTGTCGAGCTCGCGGACGCTCGGGAGGCTCGCTCCGACGGCGTTCACGTGCGTTCCCGGCGCGAGCCATTCGCGACGGAGGATCGGCTCGTGCGCGCTGGTGCACGTGCACACCACGTCTGCGCCCTGAAGTACCGCCTCGGCGGTGCCGCCGTCACGGCGGCTCCACGAGCGGATCTCGACGTCGCCGAGCACAGTGCGCATCGCTTCGGCATGGGAGCGTGCCTGTACACCGGCGCCGAGGATCGCGACGGTGCGTGTGCCGGGTCGCGCGAGCGCCCGGGTCGCGACAGCGGAGACGGCGGCGGTGCGGATCTCGGTGATCGGCGATGCGTTCAGGATCGCGTGCAACTCGCCGGTCTCGCCGTCGTGGAGGAGAACGGCGCCCTGGTGCGCGTCGAGCCCGCGTGCAGCGTTGCCCGGAACGATCACGATCTCCTTCAGCGACCACGTCGCGCCGTTCCCGCTCCGGTGCGCGGGCATGAAGCCCATCAGACTCTCGGCGCCAGGCGGGCGCGTCACGAATCGAAGCGGCTGGTGCAGCTCGCCGCGAGCGAGCGAGCGGAGGACACCGTCCATGGCTTCGATGCACTCGTCCATCGGCAGCAGCCGGCGAACGTCGTGCTCGGGGACGACGAGAACTCTCATTCGAAGCGGGCGGCCAGCTCCTCCCGCTCCGTGGGCGAGAGCTGGAGGTCGAGGGCCTCGAGCGCCGGCCGCAGCTGCTCCGGTCGCCGTGGGCCGACGATCACGGCAGTGACGTTCGGATCGCCGAGTAGCCAGGCGATGGCCAGTGCGGCCGGGGACGTGTTCCGCTCGCGAGCGCGCTCCTCGAACGCCTCGAGTGCGTCGAAGACCCGATCGTCTTGGAAATGGAGGTATGCGTCGGGGCGAAATGTCATCCGCGAGCCGGGCGGCGGCTCCTCGCCCCGGCGGTACTTCCCCGTCAGCCAGCCGCCGGCGAGCGGGCTGTACGGCGTGTAGCCGAGGCCTTCCCGAATGCAGATCCTGATTGCTTCCTCCTCGTCCTCGCGTTCGAGCAGGGAGTGGGAGTTCTGCGCCCAGGCCGGTCGGCCGTGCCGGAGCGCTTCCTCGAGCCAGGCGGCGTCGACGTTGCTGCCGCCGTAGGCCTGAATGGCGCCTTCGTCGACGAGCTCGGCAAAGGTGCCGATCGTCTCGGCGACAGGGACCTCCGGATCCATGGCGTGAGCGAGATACAGGGGGACGCCGTCGACGCCGAGTCGCTTCAGGCTTCCTTGGATCTGGCGGCGGATCCGCTCGGCGGAGAGACCGCTGTCGTCGCCCTCGGCCATTGGGTTGAACGTCTTCGTGGCGAGGACGATCCGCTCGCGCACCTCGGGGCCTTTCGACCGAAGCCAGGTGCCGATGAACGATTCGCTGCGGCCGCCGCCGTAGGCGTCGGCTGTGTCGAAGGTCGTGACTCCCGCTTCCCACGCGGCATCCATGAGGGTGTGTGCTTCCGTCTCGGTCTCACCCCTGCCGAAGAATGCGGGCGCCGAACCGATGCCGCCGAAGTTGCCGCAGCCGAGGATGACGCGCGACACCTCAACGCCGCTGCGGCCAAGCGCGCGATGCTCCATGCCGCGACTCTACGTGTCGAGGTGCCTTCGGTCGTCGGCGTAGTCGAGGAGCGCAAGGGCGTCCCTTGCGTAACGAGCGGCGCTCGAGCGTTCCCCGGCCAGGGCGAGTGACCGGGAGTGCTCCCAGAGGACGCGCGCCCGTCCCGCCGGGTCCTCGAGGCCACCGTAAGGCCTGTTCGACTCGGGTGGCCGATTCCAATCGCCATTGAGACGGAGCTCCACCTCGGTCTCCACGATCTCGGGCGGCATTTGCTGTATCCGCTCCTCGCCTGTCGCGAGGTACTGCTCGTCAGCGTTCAGCTTCTGAGCGAGCTTGCGCAGGAGCTGGAGCGACGGGACGCGGTCCCCGGCCTCGAGGCGCGAGATGTACGCAGCTGAGCAACCCGGAAAAGACAGCTGGCGCTGGGAGAGGCCCGCCTCGATGCGGGCATCCCTGAGTCGTCGCCCGACCGCAGCAGGGTCGTCGACGTGCGAATGGTAGTGCGGTGCAGTCATCGCGAGCCGCAGTCGCGAGTCAAGACAGCCGCATCGGTCGCCTCGCCGCTGGCGAAGCGGGCGAGCGCCGATCGTTTGTCAAGTCTCTACGTACTGAGTGGCGCTTCACCTCCTCGGAGACGCGGTGCCATGTCACCGCGCTGAACGAGCATATCCCGGCTTGCGGAATCCACCAAACCCGATACCTAACGCGCTCGTTCCAGGAATCGATCGAACCGGTCAGCCAGGCGTTCCCGATCAGGCCGAAGCGCAGGCCGTCGTGGCACAAGCAAAGGCTGGGCGTCAAAGCCTTTCAGCAGCTCCAGCATTGGACCGTCGTCCTCCTCGAGCAGGCGGGGCGAGATCCTGACCGTGTAGTCGGCGTCGATCCCGACGAGATCGTGGTCGAACGCTCGGTGGTGGATCGAGCAGAGACTGACGCCGTTGCTGACGATCGCATCGCCTCGTTCCTCGAGATCGCCGACGATGTGGGCCGCGTCGAGCAAGGGCAGCTCCTTGAGCCGGCAAATTGCACATTGGTCTCGGTACGCGGGAAGAACCTGTCCGCGAAAACGCCGCTGATGGACGCGGACGTTGGTCTGGCGGACTACATATCGTCGCTCGATTGGGTCCGTGATCCGTACCGGCTCCCTGTCATCGAGCGGGCCGCGCATTGTTCCCGGCTCCACAAGAACTGTCAGCGTCGCGGGGTCGTCCTCGATGATGAAGCACGGGAAGACAGGCTTGTACGAACCTGGCCGAGTGGCGACGAAATACGCGATCGGCACGGCGAGCTCAAAAGCCGCACGCATAGCTTGATTGTCGCGATGGTCGGGGTCGGATCCACGGTACGCGTATTCGATCCCATCAGGGGTTTCGCGGTCGCCGTAGGGTGATTTCGCGGATGTCTGGATTGAGAGTGCGGCGGGACCGCGCTGGACCCGAGCGCGAAAGATGCCCTGCTGGCGATTCAGAAACGGCACGCGTTGGCCGCGGAAGGCGAATCCGCGGTCCAGTCCCCCAACATACGGCACGTCTTCCCCGAACTCCGCGCAAAGGACTGTAAGCGAGGCGAAGCATGAACTCCGGACGTCCTCGTCGCGCACATCTCAATTCTCTCCCACCTGTCCAGAAACGAGAAGCCCCGGGACGGAGCGGGGCAGGACTCGTGCGCGGCCGATCGGCACGAGGAAGAGCGCGGTGAAACGATAAGGTCGAGCAGCCGATGAGGACGACCACCGGCCGGATGACGCTGTTCGGGCTGCTCCTCGTGCTTGCGGCCTGCATCGCCGCGAGCCCCGGTCAAGCTTCGAGCGGCGTCCAGTACGGGATCCAGGACGATGCGTGGTTGGAGTTCGGCCCGGGAACCCTCAACCAGCGGCTGGCGACGCTCAAGCGACTCGGCGTGCCGCTCGTCCGCTTCACGCTGCGCTGGAACAGGGTCGCCCTGCGGCCACCGAAGGATGCGACCTCGCCGCGCGATCGCGCGTATGACTGGCGCGGACCGGATCGGGTCCTGCGCGGTCTTCGCCGTTACGGGCTGACGCCCGTGCTCACGCTCGTCGGGACGCCGGCATGGGCAAACGGCGGGCGCCCGCCGAACTACGCGCCGCCGCGGCCGCGAGACTTCCGCCGCTTCGCGACCGCCGCCGCCCGCCGCTACCCGTGGGTTCGCTACTGGCTGATCTGGAACGAGCCGAACAAGCGGCTCTGGCTCAGGCCGACGCGGTCGAGGATCTACGTCGAGCATCTGCTCAACCCGGCGTACGAGGCGATCCACGCCGTGCTGCCGCAGGCCCGGGTCGGAGGAGGCGCGACCGGGCCCAAGGGCGCGGCGGGGGGCGTCTCACCCGTCACCTGGGTGCACGGCATGGCCGCCGCGCACGCGAAGTTCGACGCCTACGCCCACCACCCCTACCCGTCGACGCCGTCCGAGACGCCGTCCAGCGGCGGTTGCAAGAACTGCCCATGGATCACGATGGCGACGATCAAGAAGCTCCTCATCCTCGTCAGGCGCTCCTTTGGGCCGAAGCCGATCTGGCTGACGGAGTACGGCTACCAGACGAACCCGCCGGACACGTTCCTGGGCGTGAACCTCAAGCGGCAGGCGACGAATCTCAGCCTCGCCGCGATGCGCGCGTGGAGGCTGCCCCGGGTCACGATGCTGATCCAGTACCTCTACCGCGACGAGCCCCAGCTCAGCCGCTTCCAGACCGGCCTCGTGTTCGCGGACGACCGCTGGAAGCCTTCGCTGCAGGGATTCAGGCTGCCGTTCGCGCAGATGGGGCGGCGCGGGCTACAGGCAATCGTCTGGGGGCAGGTCCGCAACGGTCGACCCGGAAGGAAGACGTACCGGCTCGAGGTGCTCCGCAGGAACGTGTGGAAGCCCGTCGGGCGTGCCCGGCTGACGAACGACAACGGTGTCTTCATCCGGACGATTCGCATCAAGCCTGGCGCACTCTTCCGGATCTGGTCGCCGCGTCAGCGGCGCTTCAGCCTGCAGCTGCGGGTCAGGTGACGTCGCGACGCGGGACGAGATCTAGTCCGTCTGCGCTTCGTCCTTCACCTCGATCGCCGTAAGCTTGCCCCACTCCCAGTAGACGACCTGGCCCGCGTATTCCTCGCAGCGCAGCGCGACGGTGGTGGAGTCGACATCCGGCGCAGTGGTCACGACGGCGGTGAGCGCAACCAGCTCGCTGGTCTGGTAGTCCTCCAGGCCTGACCCGATGAACGGCGCCGCGTCGATGACCGTGGTGTCGCTCCGGACGAGGCCGCACTGGTTGCCGAGGGGCACGAAGTCGCCAAGGACGGCGAGCTTTGCCTGAACGAGCCAGCGCCCGGCGGGGAGATGGACCGCCAGCAGGTTCGAGCAGTACAGCACGTTGAAGCACTCCGACACGGACTGCAGGCGGTCTTCGTCGTTTTGGTCGAACCGGATGCGCGGAGCGTCGAGCGAGGTGCGTGCGCCGGGCGTGAGGTCGTCGAGCGCGATGCTCTCGTCGAGGATCTCTTGGCTGCGGACGGCGTCCGCCTGGATCTCTGACGAGCGCACCGCATCCGCCTGGATGTGCTCCGCCCCGACGCTGTCGCGCGCGAGGGTGACGGCCGCGGCCGCCGTCCCGGTCAGCGCGAAGAACAGCGCCAGCGTGGCTGCGACGTTGGCGTAGCTCAACCGCGCGCGCCGGCGGACGAGATAACTCTTTCGGTGCTGTGGGTTGCGGCTGCGATGCATCTCGATCCTCCTCGATTGGCTTGTAAGGACAGAGACACCGCTCGGCCGCGCTTATTCCCGCCTGGAGCGTCTTACTGGGCGTCAGGACGGGATGGCCGTCGCGCAAACGATCCCATCGGGGGCGTCCATGCCTCCGACCGCCGACGCCAGCGCTCGCGCGAACGGGTGCGCATCCTGGCCTTGACTCAGATCTTGCCGGTTGACGTTCCCGAACGCCGGTCGGCCGACGGGGCTACGGCTTCGGCACTGAGCCGGCCACCGCCGTCATCGCCTTCCTCACTCGGGCGACCTGGTCAGCCTCGGTGGCGGTGGAGTGGGGGTAGAGGTAGCAGCGCACGTTGTGGACGCTGAATGAGGTTTCCGTGTCGGTGCTGTACTTGTTGACCACGAGTTCGTGGTCGACGCCGGACTCGTCGAGCGTGCAAAGGACGTAGCCTTCTTCGCGTTCGACCTGCTCAGGTTGACTGCGGCCTCTCGGGCCTGCGTTGGTCGCGTCGGAGTCGAAGCCTCCCACGCGCTCGTTCGTCGGGACGGTGCAGGTGTGCTCGTCGATCGAGAGCGAAAGCCCGTGCGAGCGGAAGATGTCGACGAGCTCCTGCACCGAGACCGGCTCGCCTCGCGAGCCGCAGCGGGCGAGTTCTGCTGGGCTCAGGCGTGACTCTTCCTTCCGACCATCGGAGCAGCGGTCGAGCCCGAGCGCCTCGGTCAACCGTTTCGCCTCGGCCTGGTCGACGCTTGACTCCAATGGCTCGTATGCGGCCATCATCTCTTCGAAGGCTTCCTTCACCGCCGGCACACTCATCATCTGGGTCATGATCCCGCCGGCAACCGTCATCGGCTCCTTCAGCGGTGGGAGCTCACTCTCGTCGATCGACGCCATCGCTTGCTCGAGCCGACGCGAAGCCTCCCGGATGCGGGGGAGAGCCGCTTCGTATCGGTCGGCTCCGGTCTCGACCAGCTCGATCAGGCGTTCGATCTCGTCGCGATGGTCGTCCGGGGCGGGGATTGCTCGGAGCGACTTGACGAGTTCCCGCATCTCCTCGACTGGTTCGCCGAGTCCGCTCGTGAGCTCGTGACTCGGGTCGGGAGGGGTCTGTGGCGGCACCGGCTCCGAGTCCAGCGCGCAGGCGGTCTTCCGCCACGACTCCAACGTGGCCTCGGCCGGGGCGCCGGTATCGGCCCCGCACGCAGCCAACATTGATGCCAAGGCGGCAGATGCCGCGAGAAACATCAGGCCCCTTCTCACCAACGGAGCGTAACCACTCCAGCCGAACAGGACGCGGGACGATGCCCGTCGGTCGCCAGAGGCGCGATCAGCGCTTAGCGAGAACGGGCCGCCCTTTCGGACGGCCCGTTGCAACCAACTCTCTAGCTGCAGCCGGTGTTCGTGCCGCAGTCGCGGCACGTGTAGCACGAGCCTGTGCGGACCATGCTGCCTCCGCACTTCGCGCACTCGACCGCGTCCTCCCAGTTGTTGAAGAGGGCGGTCTGGCCTCGCGGCGGCGCCTCGTGCGACGGCTCGGAGGCCTCGCCTGCGGCGTACGCCTGCGCGAGTCGCGCCTTCACCTCGGCCGTCAGGATCCCCGCCTCCTCCTGCTGCTCGGAGGTGAGGAACTTCTTCCCCATCCAGCGGAAGATGTAGTCGACGATCGACTTCGCGACGCGGATGTCGGCGTCGTTCGTCAGACCGCTGGGCTCGAAGCGCATGTGGCTGAACTTCGAGACGTACACCTCGAGCGGCACGCCGTACTGGAGGCCGAGGCTGACGGAGATCATGAACGAGTTCATGAGACCGGCCAGCGTCGTGCCCTCCTTGGCGATGTCGACGAAGATGTCGCCCGGGGTGCCGTCCTCGAAGAGGCCGACGTGGATGTACCCCTCGTACTCGCCGACCTTGAACTTGCGGCCGATCTCCTGCCGATCCTCTGGCACTCGCCGTCGCTTGGGCAGCGGTGCGGGAGCGGCCGGCGGCAAGAGCGGAGCGACGCTCTTGTCAGCCGAGCCGGAGAGGGGCTGCGCCACCTTGCAGTTGTCGCGGTAGAGCGCGATCGCCTTGACGCCGAGCTGCCACGATTCGATCAGGAGCTGCGACACGTCCTCGACGGTCGCTTCCTCCGGCAGGTTGACGGTCTTCGAGATCGCGCCGGAGATGAACGGCTGAACGGCGCCCATCATCTTCACGTGGCCC
>JAXIPI010000068.1:0-5050 GCA_045403015.1 Gaiellaceae bacterium
CGATAGCGGCGCCGATCAGCGCGGCGACGGCTATCGCGATCAAGCACGCGATCCAGCCCACGACGGGGATGAAGCAGATCGCGACGCCGATTGCAGTCGCAGTGGTGAACACGGCGAGTGCCGCAGGCGCGGTCTCGCAGAAGTCATGGATGCGGGAGCCCTCGAACTCGGCGTGAAACACCGGGATCTGGTCGCCGGTGAAGTTGTCGGTGCGGTAGCCGCCGAAGCTCAACCCGGTCGTCTCCAGCTCCTCCTGCTTGATGAACGAGCCCTGCAGCCCGTCGTCTTCGATCTGCGCCTTCGTCGCATCAGGGGTATGCGGCGCGAGCAGGAGGTTGACGGAGAAGTCGTTGTCCAACCGCTCGAAGCCGCTCTTGCCATAACCGACCGGCTCGATCTGCGCGACCCGGCCGATCACGCAGGCGTCATCCTCGCCGAGGCAGATCAGCTTCCCGCCCAACAGAAAATGGCAAACCTTCTCGATCGCCCACAGTCCACCGATGGCAGCGACGATGACCCCTACTGGACCCGTGAAGATCGCGGCGACGATGCCGGCGACGATGACCAGCGCCGGCCCGATGAAGCTTGCTGCGTCGAGCTCGTCGAAGTCCTGGCGGGTGACGCAGAAGGTGTACTGCTGGTAGCTCATGGCGCGTGCTCCACGACGAGCGTCACGCCGCCGACGAACTCGTCGCCGGCAAATGCGTTGACGTTGATCGGCCGCCGCCCGGTGAAGCCGTCCGGCGGCTCGACGGTCACTACGACCGCCTCCTCCTCGCCGGGACCCAGGCCGAACTCACTCTCAGTGATCGTGACCGCCCATCCGTCCGGCACGGGGAACCTGTTTCGAGCGTGCTCCTTGGCCAGATCCGCCAACCGCGCCGCACGCTCGCGCCGGCGTCGTCGTCGCACCGCGTCCTCCTCGTGCCAGCGGCGCGGCTCATCGCGCTCGGGTTCGCGCCCCTCGGGTGGAGGGCACGGCTGTAGCTCGGGTAGCTCGTAGGCGTCTGCCTCCAGACGCAGGGTCCGGCGCTTTTTCGCATCGTTTCGTACCGTGAAACGAAACTCCGCCGGCGACGAGGGCGCCTTGACGTCCGCGTTCTCCTGGCCGACGTTGTTGTGCGGATTGGCGTCGTCGGCCCACTGCAGCTTCACCAGCAGGCAGTAGTGACCCGGCGCAGCCGGCGTGCGCCAGGGGACAACCGCGACTGCGGGGTGACCCGGCGCACCGTTGACCGGCAGGTCGACCAGCGTCTGGCCGATCGTCTGTTCGACCCCGCCGATGCCGAAGTCCAGGTAGGTGAACTCGACGGGGAGATCGACAGCAGGCGCCTCGAACGACCCGTTCCAGACGCGCGCGGCGACCTCGTAATCGGTGTCTGGCTCGAGCTCGTGGGAATTGACTGGGACACCGCTCTTGAACAGTGTGATGTCCGGGTTGTCCCACGTGACCGCCAACCCCTGCTTCATCAAGTACGCCTGCGAGTAGATCAAGGGGTCCGGTTGCCGGTACGTGCGTTCGGGCACGGGGACGCAAGGGGTGCGGCTGCCACCGCGCCGACCCCTGCCATCCTCCCGGTCGGCCTCGTCGCGCGCACGTTTGCGTCGCAACTGCCGCAGCATGACGTGGATCCAGCCGCCGAGCACGGCCCTGAACAGCCGCCGTGCAGCCCGCAGGAACTCACCGACCACCAGGTCGCCTCCTACTCGAGCACTGCCGGGGAAATGGCCGCCAGCGCTTGGGCGAACGTACCGCGCGCCCGAGTCACAGTCAATCGCAGCACCTCGCGTCGGCCGGCAACTCAGTCAAGGCGAACATCCTGGGGCGGCGTGGCCCGGGCTTGAGCTGGCGGCCGCGCTCGAGCCGGAGCTGGCTTTCGCGACGAAGAACGAAGCGGATGATGGGACTCGAACCCACGACCTTCTGCATGGCAAGTGTGGGCAGCGTTCGCTTCAGTTCGCGCCGCCCGTTCGCTGAAAGCGAGTACTTGCAGGGCTTTCTCAGACGTGACCGAACGGGAGCGAACCCGAACGAACCACGAGCGTGACCATTGTGACCACGTCGGCTCCATTCGCAAAAACGTCATCGGCTAGGGCCGAGTTACATCTGGAAGGCGGCGAAACGACCCACGGCCTGTCACGCCGGAGGTCGCGGGTTCGAGTCCCGTCGCTCCCGTCTCGGAAACCCGCTCTCCGGAGCGGGTTTTCTCGTGTCGGTGGCCAGCGAGGAGTCCCAGGGGCCGCACTTGGCAGGTGAATTGGCAGGGATAGCTTCGAGCATGCGCGCTGAGGTGCCGTCGAGATCAAGCCAGACGGCGCGGTCGTTGTGCGCGTACTCGCGCCAGGGATAGGGGAGCGCGAGCGCTTTTGCTCGGCGTTTGAGCGGCGCCGCAGGATCTAGGCGGGACGCGCTGCTCTTGCCGTTCGACCGGGTGGCGCCGATGATGGGGGCGGAAATGGGACTCATCGACGATTGCGAGGAGGCGCGGGTCGCGCATTGGTCGCAGCGTTGGCGGTTTGGGCGGAAGGAAGCTGCACGACGAGGATAGGTCTCATCTTGTTCGAGACCGTTGGTCGCCCGCGCTGTTCTATGCGTCTTGTTGTGACGTGAAAAGCTCGCATACGGGATGCGATTTTTGCGGTGCCGCTCGTGCGAGACGCGAGCGAGTCCGGCTCGTCTGGGACAGCGGGCTCGGCGGCGATCTCGTACTCGCGGACTTGTGTGCCCGTTGCGCGGGCCAGGCGGACCGCCTCCTTGAGATGTACGGGGGGCGCGGCCGCACCGCCATGAGGCTCACGCAACCGGCCCATGTTTCAGCGCCGAAAACGGCACCACTGCAAAGGGTTGGCGGCACCATCCTGCGCGGGCTTGTCTACGTCCTCATTGCCTTAGCAACGTTTGTCGTCTTCACATTCGTCACCTCACGCGGTTAGATCTTCCCGCGCCCCGCGCCGCATCGCGTGCCCGAAAGACGCCTCGTCGGTGCCGGGCTGCCGGAGCGAAATCCGACGCTTGACTTCATGCGGCAAGGGCGTTCTAATCGCGTCCGCAGCGTCGGCACGTCTTGCCCGACGGGTGAGGCGGCACGCCGAAATCTGCGGCGGAAAGGTGGGATTCGCGTGAAGGTCTCCCGACGCAAGGTACTCGCGAGCATGTTTGCAGGCTTGACGCTCGCGGTGACGGTCGGCCCCGCCTTCGGTGATGCGGGAGGTGGCCCCGGCAGCAACAACGGCTGCCCCGGTCACCAGCCACCGCCCCCACCTCACGGGGGATGCGGTAAGTAACCGCTTCCTGGTACATGAGGACCCCGCGCCCACGCGGGCGGGGCCCTCTATTCCCTGGCCCGCGCCCAGTCCGGTGGTGCGCATCACTGCACGGGCGTACTAAACGTACGTCATCGGAGCTTCGCTCGGCGTTGACGCTAGACCGAGTTACGAGGTCACATACCACGAACGGGCGCGAATCATCCAGCTGACATTCCGTCGTCAGGTGACTCGACGAGCCGCGTGACCCGGGACACGCTCCGGCTCGTCGTTGCGGTCGTTGTCCGAGCAGGCACCAGCCCGACCACACACCTGCCACACAGGTTGTGCCAGGCCCTAGCCGGTCACAGCCGGTTCGCCTGTCGACGAACACCTGCTGTAGCCGCGCAGCAGAAACCGACGTGAGCGACGAGTTCGTATTAGAAGAGAGCCGGCGGCGTTGCTTAGCGGCCTCACGGCTGGCGAGCGAACCGCGCCCAATAGATGCGGACTTGACGCGATCCTTGCGCAGTGCCGCTCACGAGAACTTCGCTCTTTGCGGCTTTTTTCGGCCCACCTGCCGGCAAGTTGTTTGCAATTTGTATGGAGGGGGACGCACACTGTTGGCCAGGTTTGGCGCGCCTGTGGCTGCGGCCGCGTCGAACGGGAAGGCGGACAGATGAGGGCGTTTCCAACTCAGAATCCTGCCGACAAAGAAAACGCCCCACCCCACGCGCGAACGCGGGGCGGGGCAGCACACCAACCTCGTTCTCCGACGGCTCGGAAAAGACGACGGAAAGGGGGAGGTGGTGCCTAGCGCCTGATTGTACCGGGCGCCTGTTGGCCGCCGAATCTTTGTCGGTAGACGACAGGCGCCCAGCAAAGGCGGAGAGTACTTCGACCCAAGGAGGATGCGACAATGCATCCGAAGAAACGCTATGCGGTTGCCGCCGCGCTCGTAGGTGCGATCGCGGCCATCTCGGCCGTCGCGGTCGCCGGCAGCGCGCACTTCGTCGGCACGCCCACCATCACTCGTGACGGTGACGCCCTCACCGTGAGCGGGAAGGTGGCCGGGCTGGGTAACGAGACCCAGATCAACGTGGCCGTTACCGCTGACGTGGCCTGCGTCAACCCGGGCAACAACGAGCCCAAGGCCGAGAACAAGGGCGCGACCATCGCCGAGGGGACCTTCCCGGTGCAGAACGGCAAGGCCCTGTTCAGCGTCACCGGCACGGGCACCACCGACCCGGACTGCAGCCCGCCCATGACCCTGCGCTACAGCAACGTAGTGGTCACCGTGAGCGGCGACAGCTTCGACCCGGACCTGGTGTTCGCCTTCTCCGGCACCTTCTAACCCCAGCGGCCGTCGCCCGCCCCCCAATGCCGTGCGCGGCGGGGGGCGGGCGCCCCGGAGTGCAGCCCCGGCGCGGTCGACGGCCCCCGCCGGATGCTCACGGTGAGACGCGGGCCAGGCCGCTAATACGCCCGCGGTCCTTCCCTGCGTCGCCGCGCAGATGGTCGTTGCCGGAGCGCCAAGCAGCTCGTCCTTTCCGTCGCCGCCGTGCAGCCGGTCGCTGCCATTGCCGCCCCGGAGCACGTCGTCGCCGCCGAAACCGCAGATGCTGTCTTTGCGCGCCGTGCCGGTGAGCACGTCGGGCCTAGGCGTGCCGCGGATCGTGCAGTCACCCGGAGAGCTCGGGCGTTCCAGCGCAGCCGACAGCTGCCCCGCGAGCAGCACCGCGCAGAAAAGCGCAACGACAAGACCCTACGACGAACGCCGCGCCAGCCGGCTAGTGATCTGCTCCTG
>JAXIPI010000256.1:0-28943 GCA_045403015.1 Gaiellaceae bacterium
GGCGGCGCGGACCGGAGGGGAGCGCGCGCGGCCGCGATGGCCGATGCTCGTCCTCAGGACACCGAAGGGCTGGACGGGCCCGCGTGAGGTCGACGGCGTCCCGATCGAGGGGACGTGGCGCTCGCACCAGGTGCCGCTCGCGGGTGTCCGGGAGAGCACAGACCAGCTCCGCCGCCTGGAGGAGTGGCTGCGCAGCTACCGCCCCGATGAGCTCTTCGACGAGGAGGGCCGGCTCCTACCCGAGCTCGTTGCGCTGGCGCCGTCCGGCGATCGCCGGATGAGCGCCAACCCGCATGCGAACGGCGGCGTCCTGCTCCGCGACCTCGTCCTGCCCGACTTCCGGGACTATGCAGTCGAGGTCGAGAAGCCGGCGACGACGTTCAGCGAGGCGACGCGCGTGCTCGGCGGGTTCCTCCGCGACGTCACGGCTCGCAACGGTGAGAACTTCCGCCTCTTTGGACCTGACGAGACGGCCTCCAACCGCCTCGGTGACGTCTTCTCCGTCACGGATCGCACCTGGGTCGCAGAGACGGATCCGCTCGACGAGCATCTGTCACCCGACGGCCGCGTGATGGAGATCCTCTCTGAGCACCTCTGCCAGGGCTGGCTCGAGGGCTACCTCCTGACGGGCCGCCACGGGCTCTTCAACTGCTACGAGGCGTTCATCCACATCGTCGACTCGATGTTCAACCAGCACGCGAAGTGGCTCAAGGTGACCAGGCAGATCCCCTGGCGGCGCCCGATCGCGTCACTCAACTACCTGCTCAGCTCGCACGTCTGGCGGCAGGACCACAACGGCTTCTCGCACCAGGATCCGGGATTCATCGACCACGTCGTGAACAAGAAAGCGGAGGTGATCCGGGTCTACCTGCCGCCCGACGCCAACACGCTGCTCTCGGTGGGCGATCACTGCCTGCGCAGCCGCAACTACGTGAACGTGATCGTCGCCGGCAAGCAACCCGCCCTCAACTTCCTCTCGATCGACGACGCGATCCTCCACTGCACCCGAGGGCTCGGGATCTGGGAGTGGGCTTCGAACGACGAAGGGGGCGAGCCCGATGTCGTCCTGGCCTGCGCGGGCGACACGCCGACGCTCGAAACGCTGGCGGCGGCGGCGATCCTGCGCGAGCGGCTGCCCGAGCTGAAGGTGCGCGTCGTGAACGTCGTCGACCTGATGCGCCTCCAACCCGACACCGAGCACCCGCACGGCCTCTCAGATGGAGTCTTCGACTCGCTCTTCACCACCGACAAGCCGGTCGTCTTCGCCTACCACGGGTACCCCTGGCTGATCCACCGGCTCACGTACCGTCGGACGAACCACCACAACCTGCACGTCCGTGGCTACAAGGAGGAAGGGACGACGACGACCCCGTTCGACATGGTCATGCTCAACGACCTCGACCGCTTCCACCTCGTGATCGACGTCATCGACCGCGTTCCCGGCCTGGCCGCCGAGGCAGCGCACCTGAGGCAGGAAATGGTTGACCGGAGGTTGGCGGCGCGGGCGTGGACGCGTGAGCACGGCGACGACGACCCGGCGATCCGGGACTGGACCTGGCCGCACTGAACCGGAATTTGGGCCGAATCCTCGTCGTCAACGCCGGCTCGACGAGCCTGAAGCTCTCGGTCGTCGACGAAAGCGGCGCCTCGACGCCGGTGGACGACTTCGTCGAGGCCGACGCTGTCGGGCACCGGATTGTTCACTTCGGCGACCTGCTCGTTGAGGCGGAGCTCGTCGAGGACTGGCTGATCCCGTACATCGAGGAGGGGGCGCAGATCGCACCCCTTCATAACCAGCCCGCCCTCGATGCACTCCGGAGCGCGCAGCGGGCGCTGCCGAGCCTGCCACACGTCGCAGTCTCAGACTCGTACTTCCACCACACGATGCCCGACTACGTCCGTCGGTACGCAGTCCCCGCGGACTGGGCTCACATCACCCGACATGGCTTTCACGGGCTCGCCGTCCATTCGATCGCGGAGCGGACGCGGGTGTCCAGGCTCGTGGTCTGCCACCTCGGTGGCGGAGCCTCTGTGACGGCCGTCCTGGACGGCCGCTCGGTCGACACCACGATGGGCTACACACCGCTCGAGGGCGTTCCGATGGCGACACGCTCCGGCTCCATCGACCCCGGCGCCCTCCTGTACCTGCTCCGGGAGGGCATGGCCTTGGAGGAGCTCGACCGCGTCCTCAACGAGGAGTCTGGGTTGAAGGCACTCGGCGGGCTCGACGATCCGCTCGGCTTCGCCGTCTACACCTACCGCGTGGCCCAGGCTGTGGCGACGATGGCCACCGCGCTCGGTGGCATCGACACGCTCGCTTTCTCGGGTGGTGTCGGCGAGAATCGGGGCGACGTTCGCGAAGCCGTCGCAGAGCGGGCCCGCTTCCTCGGAGGCTTCGCCGTCGAGGCCCTACCGGCGCGCGAAGATCTCATGGTGGCGCGGCAGGTGCGCGCGCTGCTCGACCAGTAGTTCTCCGCAACACAACCCGTGCTCTCCCCGGACGCCGTTCGTCCCTTCGGCGTCGATCCTTCGCATATGGCAGCACACCCGCGCAGGATCATGGTCGGCTACGACGGTTCGGACGCCGCGACGCGCGCCCTCGACGTGGCGGCCGATCTCGTCGGGTACGGCTCGACGCTCTTCGTGGTGACCGTCTCCACGAGCGAGTCCGACCATTGGATGTCAGGAGACGCCCGCGACCAGCTGCAGCGGCGCCTCGTCGAAGCCGGCTACCACGAGGCGACGGGAGAGCCGGCCAAGCAGCTCGTGAAGAAAGCGCACGAGCTCCGAGCCGACCTGCGTGTGATCGGCCGCCGCAACGGCAGCCCGCTGCTCGGATCAGTCAGCTCCAAGGTGGTCCGGCGCGCCGACTGCGACGTGCTGGTGGTGCGCTAGGTGCCTCCGGCCCGGCGGCTTGAGCCCCGTCGGTCCAACATCCTTCCACTCGTCGCGGCGCTGGCCGGTGCTGTGGTGGTTGCAGCGGCGCTGGTCGCGGCGAGCCTGCTCGGCAGCGGTGCGGGTGACGCGGACCCGGTCAGCCCGCAGGCACTTTCAGCGCCGGCCGAGCGTGACGCGCTCTTCGTCGGCGTCCCACAGAGTGGGCTCGCGCTCGGCAGCCCGCACGCGCCGGTGACGCTCGTCGAGTACGCCGATCTGCAGTGCCCGTATTGCGCCAGCTGGGCGCGCGATGCGTTGCCGACGATCATGGACGACTACGTCCGCGGCGGCCGCGTCCGTGTCGTCTTTCGAGGGCTCTCGTTCGTCGGCCCGGAGTCGGAGACCGCACTGCGGGCGGCACTCGCCGCGGGCGAGCAGAACCGCCTCTGGGATGTCGTGCACGGCCTCTACCTTCGGCAGGGCGCGGAGAACTCCGGCTGGGTCTCGGAGCGGCTTCTCCGCAGCTTCGGTGGCACGGGCCTCGACACGCAGCGGATGCTCGACAGCACACACTCCGCCTGGGTGGAACGCCAGCTCGCGGACGCCGAAGAGGACGCCGCGGCCATCGGAGTCCCGGGCACCCCGTTCTTCCAGGCTGGACGCACGGGAGGGTCGCTGACCACCTTGCACGTCAGCGCGCTCGATGCGGACACCTTCCGGCGCGAACTGGACCGTCTGCTCGCCCGATGAGCGACCGGATTCTGCGGGCGATTCTGATTGCGCTCTCGCTGCTTGGCGCCGGCGTCGCTGGGTACGTGCTGCTTGTCCGCTCGACCGACGCCGGTTTGCTCTGCTCGACCGGGGGGTGCGAGACCGTTCAGAGCTCCGACTACGCCGAGGTCCTCGGCGTGCCGGTGGCGGCGCTCGGGCTCGTGGGCTACCTGCTCATCGGCGCAGCTGCGACCTTCCGCGGCCCACTCGCACGAACGATGGTCGCGGCGCTCGCACTGGGAGCGGCCGCCTTCAGCGGGTATCTGCTCGTCCTCCAGCTTGCGGTGATCGATGCCGTCTGCGACTGGTGCCTGGTGAACGATGCAATCTCGAGCCTCATCGCCGTCGTCGCACTGGCTCGCCTCCTTCAGCCGGACGGTCTGCGGGTAACTGCGTAGCTCGATCAGCGGCCGCACGGATGGTGACCGCGCCGGAGCGCGGCACAGTCGAGCTATGAGCGACGTGTCCCTCTCCGCGCGCGGACTGGGCATCTGGGACAGCGCATGGCAGACCTGGCTACGTCTCTTCCTCGTCTGCTGCTGCGCTGTCGGCTGGTCGCTCGCATTCTGGCCGCCAAAGGGGCAACACCATGCTTGACCGCTTTCACAACCGAATCCTCGTCGCGTACGCAAGCAGGCTCGGCTCCACCGGCGAGGTCGCCGAAGTCATCGCACGCGTGCTCTCTGCAGACGGTCACCGCGTCGACCTCAGGAATGCGGCAGAAGTGGTCGAGCTCGACTCCTACGACGGCGTCGTTCTCGGCGGCTCAATCTACGTGGGCCGGTGGCATCCCGACGCGCTCGATTTCCTCGAGCTCCACAGCGACGGGCTCACCGAGCTCCCCGTGGCGATCTTCGCGCTGGGGCCGCGCTCGCTCACTCCCACCGAAGTGGCCCAATCACGAGCCCAACTCGAGTCCTCACTGACGAAGGTTCCAGAGGTCGTGCCGGCCACGGTGGCGATCTTCGGTGGTGTCGTGGATCCGACGAAGCTCAGCTGCCCGTTCAACCGCCTGCCGGCGAGCGACGCCCGTGACTGGACCGCAATCCGGGCCTGGGCCGCAGAAGCCTCGAGCCTGTTCGCGGCTCAGGCCGTGCCGCTCTGACCGTGCTCCGGATCGAGCAGCCCTTCCGCGAGCGCGTAGCGCACGAGCTCAGCGCGGCTGCCCAGATTGAGCTTCTGCATGATGTGCGCCCGGTGAGTCTCGGCCGTGCGCACGGAGATGAAGAGCTGCTTCGCGATCTCCTGGTTCGTGTGTCCCAGCGCGAGCAAGTGGAGCACCTCACGCTCTCGCTCTGAGAGCGGATCCTGCTCGGCACGCCGACGCTCTTCGGATTCGGCCGCGAACAGCTTTGCGCCGAGGCTCGGATGGACGTAGCGCTCGCCTGCGGCCACGGCTCTGATCGCACCGACGACCTCTGTGTCGGCCGCCTCTTTCAGGACGTAGCCGCTTGCACCCGCATCGAAAGCCTCCCGCACGTAACGCGGGTCGTCCTGCATCGAGAGCACCAGAACCTTCGTGTCGGGTACGGCCTGCAGGAGCGCGGGCAAACCCTCGATCCCAGTCGTCTCCGGCATCATCACGTCCAGCAACACGACATCCGGCTTGTTCTCAATCGCCTCGAAGACGGCCCGCTCTGCCGTTGCCGCCTCACCGACCGTCTCGAGGTCGGGCTCTGCGTCGAGCACGCGCCGCAGCCCGGAACGGACAACGGCATGGTCGTCGACGATCAGGACGCGAATGCTCACGACACGGGCACCTCGACCACCACTGTAGTGCCAGAGCCGGGGGAGGACTCAACCTGGAGCCGCCCCCCAGCGAGAGAGACGCGCTCTCGCATCCCGGCCAGCCCGAGTGCGTCGTCGCGCGTAGAGCCGGGGTCGAAGCCCGACCCGTCGTCCTCGACGACGGCCACGACGGCGCTGTGCTTCCGCTGCAGGAGGATGCTGACCCGTTCGGCGCCGGCGTGCTTGATCACGTTCGTCAGCGCCTCCTGGATCACGCGGTACAGCGTCGTCTCTGCTTCTCGCGCCAGCCGTTCTTCGCCGAGCTGGGACTCCAGATCGACCTGCAGGCCGCTCTGCTCGCGGAACGTGTCCGTCAAGCGCTCGAC
This sequence comes from Gaiellaceae bacterium, assembly GCA_045403015.1. Taxonomy (GTDB): domain Bacteria; phylum Actinomycetota; class Thermoleophilia; order Gaiellales; family Gaiellaceae; genus Gaiellasilicea. The sequence continues at coordinate 5,763 of JAXIPI010000256.1, forward strand.
GGCCGGGACGAGTCCAAAGTCGTCGAGTGCGGAGGGGCGGAGCTCGACCGCCAGTCGGCGGACGTCTTGCAAGGTAGAGATGACGAGCTCCCGAACCGAGGCGAGCGCTTCTCGCGCCTCGGTCGAGTCAACGGTCTGCTCCAGAGGCTTGAGTCCGAGCAAGATCGACGTCAGCGCCTGACCGGTCTCGTCGTGCAACTCGCGCGCCAGCCGCGCTCGCTCGAGCTCCTGCGCCTCGACGACCCGGCGGACCGAGTCACGGCCGACGCGTTCGGAGAGATCGACCGCGACCGCAGCCCGGGCCGCGAGGGATTCCGCCAGCCGCAGGTCGTCCTCGCTGAAGACGGGCGTTGCTCCCTGCTTGTCGTGAGCGATCACGACCCCGATGGCCCGTCCGCGCACCATCAGCGGCACGTACAACGCCGAGTGGACACCGAGGCGCCGGATCGCCTGCTGGTCGACCTCCGGGTCGTCGAGCAGCGAATCGATCCGTTCGCTGCGGCCCCGCTCGAGCACGCGTCCCGCTTTCGAGTCACCGAGCGCGAGCTCCATCCCGCCGACGCCATATGCACTCTCGCCCTCGGCCGCGGCTACCCGCAGCAGATCGCCCTCCGGCAGCGCGATCAAGACCAGCTTTGCGTCCACCAGCTCGTGCAGCCGACGGGCCACAAGTGCCAGAAGAGGTTCCAGCTCGAGTTCGGACGAGAGCGCGTTTCCGACCTCGTTCAGCGACTCGAACCGCCGCAGCCAGCGGGTCGAGCTCTCGTACAGACGCGCGTTCTCGATCGCGACTGCTGCCTGTGCGGCGAGCAGCTGAGACAGCTCCGAGTCCTCGTCGGTGAAGTCCTGTTCGCCCATCTTCTCCGTCAGATAGAGGTTTCCGTAGGCGACTCCCCGGAGGACGATCGGCACCCCCAGGAACGACTTCATCGGCGGGTGGTTCTGCGGAAACCCGACCGAGCGCGGATCGTCCGCGATCTCGTGCAGCCGGAGCGGCTGAGCGTCCCGGATCAAGACGCCGAGGATGCCGCGCCCATGTGGCGGATCGCCGATTGCGGCACGAGTCTCCGCGTCGATCCCCGTCGTCTGGAACCGCTCGAGCGACTGGCCGGACTTGTCGATCACCCCAAGAGCGGCATAGCGGGCGCCCGTGATCTCCGCCGCCATCTCGACGATGCTCTGGAGCAAGGCGTCGAGCGAGAGCTCCGAGCTGAGGGCGATGCCCGCGTTCACAAGGACCCGTAGGCGGCTGAGCTGGTCTTGTTCGATGCTCACGTGAAGCATTCTTGCTCAACGACGCTCGGCCATGCAGTCGCCCTCGAGGCGTACTTTCCCGCATCAGTTTCAGCGACAGCCCCGATGCTGCGAGCCGCCGAGCCGCCGATCCTGTGTTGACCGAAGGAGGACGCTGCATGACGACCGAGCCTTACGCGGCGCTGGGCCGGCTCCGGGTCATCGACGCCATGCACCCGGCCCTGATCACCTGCTCGCCGGACAGCTCGCTTCGCACGGTCGCGAGAATGATGGCCACGTACCGCGTGCACGCTATTCTCGTGACCGCGCACGACGAGGGCGAGCTCGCCGGCGGTGGTCACTGGGGGATCGTGTCCGACGTCGACCTCTTGCGTGCGAGCGAAGCCGCGAACATCGACGAGGATCAGGCGCGCACGCTCGCGGCGAAGCCGGTTGTGATGATCCCGAGCAGCGATGAGCTCAGCCGCGCGGCCCAGTTGATGGTCGACCGCGACATCTCGCATCTGATCGTTATCGAGTCTCGGTCGGCCAGGCCGATCGGCGTCCTCTCCACACTCGACGTCGCGCGCGCTCTCGCCGGCTTTCCCGAGCAGCATCCGGCGTTCCGGTAAGCGCGGACTCGTTGGGCGGCGGCAGACGGGCGGGCCAGGCGGTGTGGGATCTCCAACTACCGCGCGTTCCACGCCCTGACGAGGAATGCGGGAAACCACCCGAGCGCGATCAGCGACCTCCCGGATGGCGCGTGGCGCGGCCGGCCACATGCTCGGTTCAGGAGTCGAGGAGACAGGAGAAGACGGTGAACGCCGCCTGGTACGACACCGCGTCAGGCACCTCGCGAACGGCCGAGAGTCTCGGCTTGCCGGCCGGCATCCGGGCTTGCCTGTTCGACCTGGACGGCGTGCTCACCCAGACCACGCAGCTCCATGCCGAGGCCTGGAAGGAGACGTTCGACAGCTTCCTTCGAGACCGCAGCAGTACGCAGGAGCCGTTCGTCCCGTTCGACCGCGTGCTCGAGTACGAGCGATACGTCGACGGGCGGCCCCGCTACGACGGCGTCCGCGCGTTCCTCGCCGCGCGCGGCATTGAAGTCGACGCTGCGACCGTCACCGCGCTCGGCGACCGGAAGAACGAGCGCGTGTTGGCGTTGTTCCGCCGGCAAGGGCTCGAGCCCTACGAAGGATCGGCGCGGTACCTGCGTGCCGTGCGAGATGCCGGGTTGCGCCGGGCGGTTGTCTCGGCCAGCGCGAACTGCCGCGCGGCTCTCGAAGCTGCCGGTCTGACCCACCTGCTCGAAGTGCGGATCGATGCGGCTCGCGCGGAAGACGAGCACCTGCAGGGGAAGCCGGCCCCGGACACGTATCTCGCAGCCGCACGGGCGCTCGGAGTCGAACCGGCAGAAGCGGCGGTCTTCGAGGACGCACTCGCAGGCGTCGCCGCCGGCCGCGCCGGCGGCTTCGGGTTCGTCGTCGGCGTCGATCGGACGGGTCACGGCGACGCGCTTCGCCGAGCAGGAGCGGACCTCGTGGTCTCCGACTTGTCCGAGCTGCTGGGGCGCCGATGAGCGGCAGGCCCCGATTCGCCGTCGAGCCTTGGTCGGTGCGCGAGACGCAGCTCGACCTCGACGTGCTCGCCAAGACCGAATCGATGTTCGCTCTCGCAAACGGGCACATCGGGTTGCGGGCGAACCTCGACGAGGGCGAGCCCTTCGGCCTGCCCGGCACGTACCTGAACTCCTTCTACGAGCTGCGCCCGCTTCCTCACGCCGAGTCCGGCTACGGCTACCCGGAGTCCGGTCAGACGCTCGTGAACGTCACGAACGGCAAGATCATCCGCCTGCTCGTCGACGACGAGCCCTTCGACGTCCGCTACGGCGAGCTCCGCCTGCACGAGCGCGAGCTCGACCTCCGAAACGGCGTCCTCCGGCGGACCGTCGAATGGGTGTCGCCGGCCGGCGACGGCGTTCGGGTGAAGTCGACGCGACTCGTCTCGTTCGCCCAGCGCGCCACCGCGGCGATCCTCTTCGAGGTCGAGCCTCTGGACGCGCCCGTACGGGTCGTGGTCCAGTCCGAGCTCGTCGCCAACGAGCCGGCGCCATCCCGATCTGCGGACCCGCGTACAGCGGCGGCGCTGGACTCGCCGTTGCAATCCGAGGAGCACTCGTCATACGAAAACCGGGTCGTCCTCGTGCACTCGACCAAGTTGAGCAATCTGCGCCTGGCGGCCGCGATGGACCACCTCGTCGAAGGTCCCGACAACACGGAGACCTCGACCGAAACCGCGCCCGACGTGGGCAGAGTGACGATCGCAGCTGATCTCACTCCCGGAACGTGTCTGAAGGTCGTCAAGTTCCTGGCGTACGGTGCCTCGAGCCAGCGGACCTTGCCGGCTGTCAGAGATCTGGCCGTCGCTGCGCTCGCCGAGGCGCGGCACACGGGCTGGGAGGGACTCCTCGAGTCGCAGCGCTCCTACCTGGACGACTTCTGGAAGCGCGCGGACGTCGAGCTGGACGGCGACACCGAGCTACAGCAGGCCGTCCGTTTCGCGCTCTTCCACACACTCCAGGCCGGCGCCCGGGCCGAGCAGCGCGCCATCGGAGCCAAGGGTCTCACCGGCCCCGGCTACGACGGCCACACCTTCTGGGACACCGAGCGCTTCGTTCTGCCGGTGCTGACCTACACAGTGCCGCGGGCGGCTGGCGACGCCCTCCGCTGGCGCCACTCCACGCTCGGGCTTGCGCGCGAGCGGGCCCTCCAGCTTGGCCTCGAAGGCGCCGCGTTCCCGTGGCGCACAATTCGAGGCCAAGAGTGCTCGGGGTACTGGCCCGCCGGAACAGCGGCGTTCCACATCGGAGCAGACATTGCCGACGCCGTCGTTCGATATCAGCACGCGGCGGGTGACGCGCCTTTCGAGCGCGGAGCAGGACTCGAGTTGCTCGTCGAGACGGCGCGCTTCTGGCGCTCGCTCGGACACCACGACGCGCAGGGCTTTTTCCGCATCGACGGCGTCACCGGGCCTGATGAGTACAGCGCGATCGCCGACAACAACGTCTACACAAACCTCATGGCTCAGCGGAACCTGCGCGCGGCGGCCGAGGCCGTCCAGCACCATCCGCGGCATGCCACGGCGCTCGGTGCCGACTTCGAGGAGGCGGCGTGCTGGCGGCACGCAGCCGAGAACATGATCGTCCCGTGGGACGAGTCACTCGGGGTTCACCCCCAGTCGGAGGGCTTCACGGACCATCAGACCTGGGACTTCGCCGGCACCGACGCCTCGGAATACCCGCTGCTTCTCCACTACCCCTACTTCGATCTGTACCGCAAGCAGGTCGTGAAGCAGGCCGACCTGGTGCTCGCGCTGCATGCGCGCGGCGATGCGTTCACGGACGAGGAGAAGGCTCGTGACTTCGCCTACTACGAGCAGCTGACCGTCCGGGACTCGTCGCTGTCGGCCTGCACGCAGGCGGTGATCGCCGCTGAGGTGGGGCACCTCGAGCTGGCCTATGACTACTTCGGCGAGGCGGCCCTCATGGACCTTCATGACCTGGAGAACAACACCGTGGACGGTGTACACATCGCTTCGCTCGCAGGCGCCTGGCTGGCGGCGGTGGCCGGGTTCGGCGGGATGCGCGACCACGACGGAAACCTCACCTTTGCACCCCGGTTGCCACCCCGGCTCGAACGCCTCGCCTTTCGCCTCACGGTCCGCGGCAGCCTGCTGAAGGTCGAGGTCACCGCAGCCCGAGCAACGTACGAGGTGATCGAAGGTCCACCGCTCGAGCTCGGCCACCACGGCGAGGTAGTCACGGTCGCCGCCGACGAGCCCCGCACACTCGAGCTGCCGCCAACTCCGCAGTGGCCGACGCCGACGCAGCCGTACGGCCGAGCGCCGGTCCATCGGGGCAAGGAGAAGCGTGAGAGCGCTGACCAGCCGGCCGCGCTCGCTGCGAGCTGAAATCGTGAGTGGCGACCGTTTTCACGCCGGCGAGGCGTAGCCGCTGTCCTCCCATTCGATCGAGAGCAGGCCCTGGTAGCCGATCCGGTTGAAGTGCGCGGAAGAAGTCCTCGAAATCGACGTCGCCGTGCGCCGGCGCGATCGCCAATCTGAGCGCCGGCTTCCTGGTCGACTGACCTCCGAGTCCGGTGCCGGTGCCTGCGCAGTGGTTCGCGGGGTAGCAAATGGCTTGCTACCGTGATCAGCCTCGCGGGGCGTGGCGCAGCCTGGTTAGCGCGCTAGTCTGGGGGACTAGAGGTCCCGAGTTCGAATCTCGGCGCCCCGATTATGAAGAAGTGGCTGCAAAAACTGATGTTTTGGCGTAAGCCGAAGTAGCTCGATCCTCCGTCCCACGCGGGCCACTAGCGGGCCAAACGCCTGGCGCGACGCTCAAGCTCGGCTCTGATTGCGGCTTGCTGCTCGCGGTTGAACGCGCGGAGTCCCCCGATGTTCAGGACTCGGCCGTCTTGGAGCTCAACCGAGAGCTGAGCGCCGTCGTCGCTGAGGAGATCTAGCTTCTCCCGAACGGTGGCGCCGTCGAGGTTGAGTAGCTCGCGAGACACCGTGAGTGGTGCGTCTACGACGTACAGCGCTTCGCCGGCATCTTCCAAGGCCAGGATGCCGACACGGCTGTCGCAGTCGACAGAGTAGACGGCCTTACTTCCCTCAAGTTCGGCTCTGAGTGTGGTCTCTAGCCTTTGGGCGTCCCATTGTGGATTGGGGAAGTTGACACCGTCAGTGAAGTTCTGAAAGACGTCCCGGATCGCGCGATCGATCATTGGACGGACTCTATGCGGTCGGTCGACATATCGAACGCGTCCAGGAGCCCGCGCATTGACACTGACCGTGGGGGTCTACGGCGAGTGGTCGGAAGAAGCGATCCACGCCGAAGCTCTACGCGGAACAGCATTCCCCGACTTTGCGTAGCGGGCGGTGCAAAGTCGGGGAGAGCGGTCGAGCGAGGTAGCCTCCCGAGCACCGTGTCTTCAATGCGCGCGCTTCTATCGGCGACCGTGAGCGACGCTGATTTGTGGATCGTCCTTCTGACGGGAGGAGGGCTCGCGTTCATTGGAACGGTGGCCGGCGTGCTTGTCACGCAGGCGTTTACTCTACGGCTCGTCCGAGAGGAGAGACGCGAGCAGCGGCGGGTTGCCGTCAAGAGTTTCCAGCGAGATACCCTCGTCGCCCTCCAGGAGAACGTTGTGCAGCTATTCGAGACCGGCGCCGCAGTGCGTCGAAACGTTCGCTACCCAAGCGACGGGGAAGATTCGGATCGATCTCGGGTTGTTGCGGAGTACAACCTCTCAGGTATGAGGCTTCGATTGCTCGCCTCGAGAGTGCGTGATAGGGAGTTGCGCGCTGCGGTGGACGATCTTCTTGACGCACACGAGGCCATCCTCGGACAGGGAGACGACGAGATGCGTGAGGGGATGCGTGGCGAGGGCGAGGAGTGGCGAGCGGGCGAGGAGCCGCCGACGTTGATCGAACGGCCGAAGTCGCCAATGGACGTCCAGACTGAAGCGATGGAGTTGATTCAGGACCGCGCTGGGGAACTGATCCGAACCCTTGACGCGATCGACGAAGCTCCTGACTAGAATCGCGGTCGCGGCGGTTGCTCCGTCTAGCGTGGACAACGATAGGTGGTCGGCAGCCGCCGCTTTGCCTTGCGTCGAGCGACGCCGAGTAGCAGGATCGCTCTCGTTGACGCGACCGTTCATCATCCTGGCTGTCCTCGTAGCCGCCTCAGCAGCGGTTGTCCTCGTCTTGGGCATGGTCTTCGATATACCGGGGAGTGTTCTCGCGCCCACCGCAACCGCTCTTGCGGTTGGCGTTACAGGGTTCGTCAGCATCCTTAACTCGAACACCCTCCGCCGCGAATCTGCGGAACGAGAGGAACGGCTAGCCGCCGAAGCCGTCGCGAAGGAACGGAAGGAGGCCGAGGAAGCCGCGGCAGAGGTGCGGCAGCGAACTCGTCGAGTGGCCATACCGCTTTGCGACCAGTTTCTCGAAGTGGCTCGTCTTCTCGACGCTGGCCGCTGGCCGACCAAGCGCGACCTAGAGCTCGACTTTTCTCGCGAGGACAAAGACGCACTCGTTGACGCACTGCCGGACAGTTGGGACTCCATCAGAATGGGGATCAATTGCCTAAAGGAGCTTTCTGACACCATCGAAGGCAAGGGACGGGACGACCGAGAGATCAGATCCGACAGGGAAACGACCGAGGCAATGTTCCACTCGCGGTTTCTCACGATGGCGGCTAAAGAGCTTCAAGAAGCAACACGTCCCGACTTGGACCGAGCAAGCTCAAGGAGCTCGAGAATGGAAATGCTCGACGACGCGCAAGCAACACTGCAAGCGCGAGCACACGGCAGTTAAGCCGGCGACTGATGCGAAGCCCTACTTGGCAATTGCTAGCGTCGGTCGATGCACACACTGCGCGTCACCTTGGATTCCAACGTCCTCAAATCGGACCTCGTGACGCTGCGTGCAGTGATCGGCGGCCGGAACGTTGAGCTCGCGTACACGACCGTAACGCTCCGCGAGGAAGGCCGCGACGAAGGACAGGAGGAAATCGTCATTGCGGAAACCGGCATCTATGACGAATCAACGTACGACAGCGGCGCTGTATATGCAGACACTCGCGTGTACGAAACGCTAGTAATCGGTGAGTCGCGCATCGGCTTCGCCGTTGTCGGCAGCGACACGTCCCCGTTTGAGGCAATACTCAACGTCATTACCAACGGCAGCTTCCCCAAGCCGGGATTGCGAGATCACCTGACTCGTGGGCAACGCGCACAACTTCGCGACGCAATGATCCTCGAGGCGCACCACCGCGACGGCCGAGACATCTTCGTATCGAACGACGTAGCCGCATACATCGGGAAGCAAGGAGAACGCCGGCCGTTACTCGAAGCGCTATGTGACACAAGGATCCTCACCGTCAACGAGTTCGTCAACCACATGGAGCAGACCGCCGAATGAGCGCAGGACGTGGCCCACAGCCGATCATCGTCTCCGCCGGAAGCAACGACTACAGCGCCATTTGCGACGAATGCGTAAGCGCTAAGAACCGTCCAGGCCAGATCCAAGACGGATGGAGCCAGAGCGAAGATCTAACGGACGTAGCGGTGCAAGGAGCAGTCGACTCCGGCAACGGACGCTGGCATATCGTCCGCTTGCGTGCGTAACTAGGTCTTGTGGTCGGCAAGCTAAACCGACTGCGGTCGCAACCAGGGCCTGCCACAGTCCTTGTCATTGGGCTTCTGGGATTTGCTTTCGGCCCGGCCATCCTCTACTTCGACTGGCCGTTTCCGGATGAAACCCGCGCCTTTACGTCCACGGGGGAGTACGCGCTCTGGCTGTTCCTTTTCGCCGCTCAGACGGCGCTTTGGGCGCTCGCCCTGCTGCCGCTCACGGCCTCGCTCAACGCGCTTTGGAGATTCAGCAAGAACAACTGGCGCGGGGTCATCGTCTCGACTGGATCGGTGGCGCTCGCGCTTCTTCTGATCGCCGTCGGGACCCTGTTCATAAGCACTTCGTTCCCCGAGATCAACTATCCATTCTCGTCTCACGGCGTGAAGCTGACCGTGCTCCGTGACTCCGCCGTGGGCGGGCGTGCAGCAAATGAGTCCTGGACAGAGTGGCACGAGCGGCGCAGGGAGTTCGAGGACGTCCTGGGCGTGCAGGCGACTGCAAGCGCGACCTTCCGCTCGGGAGTCGCGATCCTGACCCCGCTCGCACGCGGTCTCTTCGGCCTCCTCTTCGACACCTGACCCGCTAATCAAGCAAGTGCGGCTGCAGGACAAAGCCCGAATGCATCGACGCCACTCGACGTGTTAACGACAGAACGAGCCCGTCCTTGTCCTTCGCCAACCGCCCGTCGGTCACTTTTCAGTCACAACTAACGTGACCTAGCCGTTCTACGGTGTCCTCAAGCGTTCCGATGGAGGGGTGCCGAAGCGGCTAAGAACCGCCGAATCATGCGGTTTGAGCGTTGCTTGCAGGGTTTCCGTGGGACCGGCCAGAACGGACTAGAGGTCCCAGTTCGAACCTCGGCGCCCCGATGTAACGAAAGCCCCGCTCAAGCGGGGTTTTCATCCTTCTGACCCGACTTCGCCCTCCCAGTGGGCTGCGCAGCTAGGGCAAGCGCTCCTGGTGGTACCGGTCCTTGTCCGCCTCATGCCACTTCGCCTCGTAGGCTTCCGCGTCGGCGAACTCCTGCTCCGTTCGCGCTCGCGCCTGTGCGTCTTCGTTCGCGGGATGCTCGCCGGCGGCCGTTTTGCGACGTGTGGCCACGAAGGCGATCACGACCAACGGTACGGCGACCAGGGCGATGACGATCCACGGGAGCACGCGGGCAGCGTACCTCGTCACGCGCGGCGTCCGCGAACGAGCCCGAAGGCAGTCCCGTGTGCGGATCAGCCGAGCTCGTCGATCAGATCGGCGATCGAGTCGACGATTCGCGACGGACGGTACGGAAACCGTTCGGCCTCGGCTCGGGAGGTGATGCCGGTCAGGACCAGCACCGTGTGCATCCCTGCCTCGAGGCCGGACACGACATCGGTGTCCATGCGGTCGCCGACCATCGCGGCTGTTTCCGAATGGGCGTCAATGGCGTTGAGCGCTGAGCGCATCATCAGCGGGTTGGGCTTGCCGACGAAGTACGGGTCGACGCCGGACGCGCGGCTGATGAGCGCTGCCACCGAACCGGTCGCCGGCAGCGGGCCGTCGGGTGTCGGTCCGGTCGGGTCGGGATTGGTTGCGATGAACCTCGCGCCCCGGACGATGTGCCGGATCGCCTGCGCGATGCGCTCGAAGCTGTACGTCCTGGTCTCCCCGAGCACGACGTAGTCGGGATCTTGATCCGTCAGCGTGTACCCGGCTTCGTGGAGTGCAGTGGTCAGTCCGGCCTCGCCGATCGCGAACGCGGTGCCGCCGGGTCGCTGGCCGGCGAGGAAGTTCGCGGTCGCCAGCGCGGAGGTCCAGATCGCCTCCTCGGGAACGTCGAGACCGATCGTGCGCAGCCGGGCGGTGAGGTCGCGCCGCGTGTAGATCGAGTTGTTCGTCAGCACGAGGAAGGGCAGCCCTTTCTCGCGCAAGCGGTCGAGGAACCGGTCGGCGCCGGGAATGGCGCTCTGCTCATGCACCAGCACGCCGTCCATATCCATCAGCCACGAATGAATCTCGCGTCGTTTCATCGCAGGCTCCTCACCGCTGCCGACCATACTTCGACGGATCGTCCGCGTGACGGGCGGTACCGTCCCGGCATGACGCGGGTTGCGATCGCGGGCGTGGCCGCGCTGAGCGTCCTGGCCGGAGCCGGACAGGCCCGCACCGAGCCTGTGCCGGTTCTCGTCGTTCCGGCGCAGGCGGTGTGGGCGCAGGCGGACCGCGGGGCCGTCGGGCTGCTCGTTCCCGGAGCGGGGGCGACCGTGACCCGAGACCAGGCACTGCAGTCCCTCACCACCGGCCGGAGTGTCTCGGGTCTGGCCGACAACGAGGACCGAGAGCCGCTGATCTCGATTGCGACACGTCCAGGCCCGGTGACGATCTACGTTGCGCTGCCGCCGCCGGGCCGGCACCACAACGTCACTCGCTATCCGGTTGCGATCGTGGGAGGCGGCTTCCACGGGATCCTGGACTCGCCCTCGACCCGCCTGCGGGGGCTCGTCTCGATCGCCGACGTGGCGCCCACGGCCGTCGACCTCGCGCAGGGCACGAAGCCGGTGCTCAGCGTCAAGCCGGGGACTGCGGCCGCGCTGCGCGAGCTCGACCTGCGGCTGACCCGCGCACACGACTCCCGCGCAGCCGCAACTGCCGGCCTCGCCGTGCTGCTGGCCTGCCTCACGGCTGCGGCGTTCGCCACGCGCTCGCGCGGGCTCGCCCGCACGGCTCTGCTCGCGTCCCCGGGGGCGATCTCGGTGGCGCTGCTGCTCTCCGCCGCCGAGATCCGATTGCCTCTGGCAGTCGGCGTCGCTGTCGCGGCGGGAGGCGCTGCGACGGCGTACGTGGCCGCCAGGCGGGAAGCCTTCTTCGCCCCGGCGGTCGCGCTCTTCCTCGCAGCCTTCCTCGTCGTCCTCGCAGCGTTCCCGGAGACGAATGCGCTCGCGGCGATCGGGCCGCATCCTGACGGCGGTGTCCGCTTCTTCGGCGTCACCAACCAGGTGGAGACACTCCTGCTTGCGCCGGTGCTTGCCGCGGCCTCGACCTCGCAGCGCTGGCTCGCGATCGTCGGTCTCCTCGCGCTCGTCGCGCTCGGCTGGAGTCAGGCGGGTGCCGACGGCGGCGGCGTCCTGGTGCTGCTCGCCGGATTTGGGGCTCTCGTCGTGCAGGACGAGATCCGGCGCATCTCGGTCGTCCGCGTCGCCATGGCGGGAGCCGCCGTGCTCGGGCTCGCGCTCCTCCTCGTCGCCCTCGACGCCGTCCTCGGCGGGTCGAGCCACGTGACGACCGCGGTCGGCGACGGGCCTTCCGGTCTCGCGGATGACCTCGGACGTCGCCTCGACGTCACGTGGGCGGGCGCGACAGCATCGTGGCACGCGGCACTCCTCTGTCTCCTTGGCGTCGCAGCGCTCGTCGCGATCGCCGCGCGCACGCCGCGCCACCGCGTGACGACAGCGTTCCTCGTCGCCCTTGCGGTGTCGCTCGTCGTCAACGACTCGCCCGTCGACGAGCTCGCGTGGGGTGCACTCGGTGCGACCGCCCTTCTTGCCTGGGAGAAAGCGTCTAGTGCGCGCAGGTCCTGGTCGACCGTCCCGCAAGCGTCGCCAGCGCCCTCCCGGCTTTCAGCGTGAACCGCATCGTCACGAGGCCGCGTTCGGGCGCGTCCAGCACGGTCATCCCCGACTGGCCGCGTTCGAGGCAGCCGCGGGACACCTTCCAGTAGGGCGACCAGCTCGTTGCGATCCGATAGCGGCCGGCTGCGGAGACCGTGAACGTGAGACGGGAGTGGTCGAACGTGAGGACGTCCGTTCGGCCCGGACCGGTGACGAGCTTCCGTGGCGCCGGCACGGCGTAGACGGTCGTGTGGGCCGAGCGGAACACCGGCCGGAGCCCGGTGCGGCCGCTTCGGAGCAGTGCGGCCTCTGCCGCGGAGCTGTAGTCGAGCGGGGCATCCGGGAGCACGACGTAGCGAACGGCCATCTGCCGCAGCCAGCCGATCCAGACGCGGGCGCCGAGCTCGTCGTCGTAGAGAACCTCGTTGCGCGGGAAGTCCTCCTGTCGGAACCAGCCGCGTGTGATCGGGATGCCCGCCGCCGGAAGGTAGGCCGCGGCCCAATGCCCTGTCGTGTCGACGGCCTCGACCCGGTACGAAGGATCGAGATGGTCGTGGAGGAAGCCGACCGCGGGCGCCCAGTAGGCCTCCTGGGACGCCGGATCCGACAGCCCCTTCGCGTAGCTCGCTGCGAGTGGGGAGACGTTCCACGACAGCGCCAACAGGAACGCAACCGTCGCGAGTGGGAGCGGACGCCAGCGCCGCAGCGAGAGCGTGAGGATCGCGAGTGGAACCGCGGCGAAGCGGAGGCGCGCGACGTTCTCGCCGAGGCTGGAGGGAATGAGGAACGCGGTCACGCAGACCGGGAGATAGAGCACGTACAGCCAGCGGAGCACCCGCGCCTCCTGCACCCGCCACGTGAAGACGATGCCGAGAACGCAGAACACGCACACCGCGGCGAGCTCCTCGATCGAGAAGGGGAAGCGGCCGCCGGCCGGGAAGACCCGCCAGAGGACGACCCACACCGTCGCGAGAGCGCCCACGGTCACCGCGGGCAGGGTGAGCTCGACCCGCGCCGGCAGGCGGGCGAGGCCGATCGCTGCCAGCAGCAGCACGAGCAGCGCGAACGCAAGCGGGCTGGCTGCGAAGCAGAGAACTGTCAGCACGGCGAAGCGGAGACGGCCGCGGGACTGGAGCGCCCACAGCGCCAGCAGCGCAAAGGTTGCGCCGAGCGCGAAGGGGTAGGCGCCGGAGAGAACGACACCCGCCCAGACCACGGCGAACGACCAGCTCGACCAGCGCGCGGCGGGACCCCACTCGCGCGCGGCGATCACGGTGAAGGCGAGCGCGGCCGTGGCGATGCTGAGCACCGCCAGCAGCTGGATCCCGAGGAGCGACGCGGCGGGGTAGTAGAGAAGGCTGTACGTGACGAAGCTGTAGCGGCCCTCGTACCAGAAGTTGTTCCAGAGCTGGAAGCCGTGGTCGCGGAAGAGCCCGCTCTGGTAGACGTGCGCGGCAAGGTCGCTTCCCGGCGGGCCGAAGAGGGCGAGCAGCGACGCAACGAGTGCGGCGAGCCCGAACGCAAGAAGCGCCTCCGCCGCGAGCGGCGTCAGAAGTCTTCGGGGCGGCGACTCCACGGCCCTATCTTCACATGTCGGATTCGGCGCCATCGCGCCGACCGCGTGGTGTGCATTTTTCGGCAGCTTTTGCTCGGTAGCCGTCCGAGTCGGCTCGAGGCTAAGGCCCCGAAGACGTCAGCAACTGACCTCTCGTTCCCCCATAAGGGTGACGGCGCTCGGCTTGCTTGCCGATCATGGTCTGATGGTCTTCGATCGCACGGACCGGGGGGTCTTGCTTCATGAGGAAAGGTCAGGGTTTTGCGGTCTTGCTGCGCGCGTGCGCCGCGGGAGTTGTCGCGGCGGCATGTCTCGCTCCGGTCGCCGCAGCGCGGTCCGACGCGGGGTCCGAACCGACGCCGACTTTCGAACCGCCCGCGACGGGACACACCGACGACCGACTCGACTCGCAGCTCGGCAGTGTCGTCGTCGCAGCACGCGAGCATGGTGTGCAAGCGGCTCTTCGGACGGCCCGGGCAAACGGGCTCGACACGGTGGGCGGCCGGATCAGAGTGGTCATCGAGGCCACGCCGGCCGACGCACGTGACGCTGTCGCAGCGCGGGGCGGCATGGTCGCGGCGACCGCCGGTGAGCTGACCGAAGCGCTCGTTCCGGCCGGCTCGATTGCGCCTCTCTCCGGCGCACGTGGTGTCGCGCAGGTGCGCGCGCCGTACGCGGCGTTCGCGCTCGGAATCGACAGTGAGGGGATCGCGTCCTCCGCAGCGAATGCCTGGCACTCCGCCGGCGCGACCGGATCCGGAGCAAAGGTCGCGGTCATCGACCTCGGCTTCGCCGGCCTTGCGGCCCGGCAAGCAAGCGGCGATCTCCCGGCCGGGCTGACGAGCGTCGACTACTGCGGCTCGATGGGCGCTCCCGAGGTGCACGGCACCGCAGTGGCGGAAATCGTGTACGAGATGGCGCCGGGCGCACAGCTGTACGCGATCTGCGTCGACTCCGAGGTCGATCTTGCGAACGCCTCGGCCTACGCGAAAGCCGCCGGAATAACGATCGTCAACCACTCGGTCGGCTGGTTCAACACCTCGCGCGGTGACGGCACCGGCGCGGCTGGGACGCCCGACGCGATCGTCGCCAGCGCACGGGCCGACGGGATCCTCTGGGTAAATGCCGCCGGGAACGCCGGCGAGGAGCACTGGAGCGGCACGTACTCCGATCCGGATGGCGACGACTGGCACAACTTCTCCGGCTCCAATGAACGCAACTCGATCGTGCTCTACCCCGGCGAGGAGGTCTGCGGCTTCCTGAAGTGGGACGCCTGGCCGACCACGAGGGTGGATTACGACCTCCACCTGGTCGACGACGCCGATGGCCAGCCCAACGCCAATGGGCAGCCCGTGACCATCTCCGCTGACGACCAGCAGAACGGGCCGCTGCGGCCCACCGAGGCCCTCTGCTACACGAACCCCTACGGTGCGCCGCATTCCTTCGCGTTCCAGATCAACCGGTGGTCGGCGACCACCGCGCCGCGCTTCGATCTCTTCATCACAATCGCCAACGCGCTCGAGTACACGAACGCAGACGGCAGCGTCGTCGAGCCCGCGACCTCGCAAAGTGCTCTCGCCGTCGGCGCCGTCGCCTGGTGGGACAACGTTCTGGAGCCCTACAGCTCCGTCGGGCCGACGATCGACGGCCGGGTCAAGCCGGATCTCGCCGCACCCTCCGCGGTGACCTCCGTGATCTACGATCCCGACCCCTTCACCGGGACGTCGTCCGCCGCGCCGCACGTCGCCGGCGCCGCCGCTTTGTTGCGCGCGATGTTCCCGTTGGCGACGCCCGTCGAGCTGCAGGCGTTCCTCGAAGAGGAGGCGCTCGACGTCGGAGCTGCCGGAGCGGACCCGCTCTTCGGCGCCGGTGTGCTCTTGCTGCCGGCCTCTCCGCCGCTCGTGACGACGTTCCCGCCCACGGCCGGCCCGACCGCCACCGACGGCTTCCTCGCCTCGGGCTCGCTCTCCCCGCGAGGCATGTCGACCACCTATCGCTGGGAGTACGGGACCACCACGGCCTACGGCTCGCTGACCGCTCCGATCGCGCTGGCATCCCCGCGCGGCGACCAGGAGGTCGAATCGATGCTGACCGGCCTGACGCCGGACACGGACTACCACTACCGCCTGGTCGCCACGAATGTCTTCGGTACCGCCGTCGGCGTCGACCGGACAGCCCGCACCGCAGTCCCTGCTGCGCCGGTGGCGACAACGTCTGTGTCGGAGCTCGTCGGTTCCTCGCAGGCGCGGCTGGCCGGCCGGGTGACACCGAACGGCACGGCGTCGACCGTCTGGTTCGAGTGGGGGACGACGACTGCCTACGGCAGCGTGACGGCCGACCAGAGTGTCGGCGCGCTCGGTGAGTCCGGCTTCGTAGCCGAGCTTTCCGGCCTGCTCGCTACCACCGAGTACCACTACCGGAGCGTCGCGGACAACGCCTACGGCCAGACCGTCGGGGCAGACCAGACCTTCACGACCTCCGCTGCGAGTCTGCCCTTCGCAACGACCGGCGCCGCCGCAGCACTCGGCACAACCGGCATGACGGTGAACGGAGACGTCACGCCCGGCGGCCTGGCGACGACCTACCAGTTCGAGTACCGGCCGGTGGGTTGGGCGGGGACACCGACCCGGACGCCGCTGGCGCCGGCGGACGCCGGCTACGGGACTGGTGTGCGCGGCGTCACCGCGACGACGACCAACGTCAATCCGAACTTCGCCTACGAGTACCGGCTCGTGGCGACGAATGCGCTGGGGTCGCACGTCGGGGAATTCAAGAGCTTCACGATCTCGCCACCGGCACCACCGGCACCGCCGCCGGCGCCCCCGGCCACACCGCCGAGCGGGGGCGGAGGCAGCGGCTCGCTCAATCTCGGCGTAACCGTCTCGACGGCGAAGGCAACGCTTGCTCCGAACGAGACGGTCGAGATCCGCGTGACCGTCGCGCACAAGAGCGGCACCCTGTCGGCCACCCAGGTTCTGGCGCTGATCGGGCTCCCCGCAGACGCGACCCTCCTCGGCGCGCCGGCAGTCGACCGCGGCTCGGGTTGCACCGGCACCGCGCAACTCACCTGCTACCTGGACTTCATGGCGCCGGCCGTGACGACCGTCGTCCGTTTCTCGATCAACGCCGGCGGGATAGGCGGCAAGGTGATCACCGCTCGGGTTCTGCAGCTCCAGACCGACACCGTCGCGAGCGACAACTCGGCCTCCGTCTCGCTCGACGTTCGAGCGCCGGCGGTGCCGATCCCCGCAGCGCCGGGCAGCGGCGGGAGTACGGGAGCGGTCAAGGTACTCACCGGAACGAATCGGGCCAACACGCTCAACGGATCCGCGGGGCGCGACGTGCTGCGCGGGCTCGGAGGGAACGACCGGCTGTTCGGCCGGGACGGCGCCGATCGTCTCGTCGGCGGCGCCGGCAACGACCGTCTCGTGGGCGGGCCGGGAACGGACACCTTGGAGGCCGGGCCGGGAAGAGACACAGTCGAGGCACGAGACCTGACCCGAGACGTCATCCGCTGCGGGCCGGGACGGGACACGGTCGTGGCCGACCGGGTGGACTGGGTCGGGCGCGACTGCGAGCTCGTCCGCCGCCGCTGAGTTTCCGAGATTTAGTAGCGACGGTTGCTTGATCGCTCTAGGGTCTGATTTCTCGTGCGGGTCCTCGGCATCCTCTTCTCTGCGGTCTGCCTCGCGTCCGCGAGCTCGGCGCAGGCAGTTGCCGATGTCGACCGGCTCGAGGTGCCCCGCGACCTCCGCGTCGTCAGCTATTACCCCGCCGACGCCGGCTGGACTCGCATGTGGGAGCCCTGGCGGCCGGAGCGGATCGCTGCAGACCTCCGTCGTCTGAAGGGGCTGAACGCGAACGTGGTCCGCATCGTCCTCCCGGCGAACTTCGTCGGCTACCCGGTGCCCGAGGAGCGGTATCAGGAGCGCCTGGGCGAGCTGGTCGGAATTGCTGCGCGTAACGGGCTCCGCGTCCAGCTGACGTTGTTCGACTGGTGGGGCGCCTACCGGGATATCGAGGGCTCGAAACAGTGGGCCCGCGCCGTGCTCCAGCCGTACATCGGCGACCCGCGAATCGCGTTCGTCGAGCTCAGGAACGAGATCGACACTGCCGACGCGGACGCCCTCACGTGGACGCGCGAGCTGGTGCCGTGGCTGCGCGGCCTGCTCCGGAAGCAGACCCCGGTCACCGTGTCCGTCGCGGGCATGAGGCCTGTGCGGGACCTGCGGGCGCTGGTTGCGGCCCTGCCGCCGCGCACTCGGCCTGACTTCTTCGACGCGCACCACTTCACCGGCGGCGGCGAGCTGGCCGAGCAGGTGTTCTCGACACTCCGCGACATCGCTGCGCCGACACCGCTGTGGATCGGCGAGCTCGGCTATCCGACGTCGACGACCCACAGCGGCTTTGCGGGTGTCCCGCTCACGCCTTCGGGCCAGGAAGCCGCCCAGGAGCACTACTTCAAGCTCTGCTTCAGAGCGCTCGCGCAGCTCGGGCTGCCGGCGCCCGGGATCTGGATCCTCGACGATTTCTCACCCGACGCCATTCCGCAGTCGGAGCTGGCCGGCAAGGAGCCGGAGTACCACTTCGGTCTGTTCCGCGAGGACGGCTCGGCGAAGCCCGCGGCCGCTGCGGTGAGCCGCCTGTTTGCGGGGAGCCTGGACACGGGCTTCAACGGCGGCTTTGAAACTGCGGCCGCCGCCGACGACGGAACCTCAATCCCTGCGATCTGGGGCTCGACGGGCGAGCTCCGCCTCGTTCGCGACACGACGGTGGCCCGGACCGGCGCCGCGTCCGCCCGGGTTGCGGGCCGAGCCGGTGGCAGCGGGACGTTCCTGATCACGCCGGTCACGGCTGCGGTGCAGAGCGGTCGCGCGGAGCTCTCGGCCTGGGTTCGCGGCAGCAAGGCGGCGCTTCGCGTCTCGATAGCCTGGTTCGACGCCAGGGGCCGCCAGGTGGGGCAGAGGTGGACGTCGGTACGGGCGACGCCCCGCTGGCGTAGAGCTGCGGTCGTCGCCAAGGCGCCGCGCGGAGCCGCGTTCGCGCGGATCGTGCTGCGCGCGCACGGACTCAGCGGCTCAGTCTGGCTCGACGACGTCGCGTTCGGCTGGCGCTAGCTCACGACAACGTCGGCGCTGCAGCTCGAGGCGAGCGCGTCGAAGACATCGCCCCGCGCGACGCCGCGCAGCGAGTGGTGCCCCAGGTCGACCTCGATCTCGGGCCACGACTCGAGCCCGAGCGAGCGGCCGCCTTCGTCGGCGCCGAAGCAGAGCAGCCGCTCCGTCGAGAAGACTCCACGGGAGCCGGTCTGGCGCCGCGCGATCCCTTCCACCTCACGCAGCTCCTCGAACGGGTCGATGCGGACGTTCGAGTCCGAGCCGATGCAGAGCGGAATCCTGCGATGCTCGATCCGCGCCGCCGGGAGAAAGCCATCCGCGAGATCGGCCTCGGTCGTGGGGCAGGCACAGATCGTCGTGCCGGTCTGCGCGAGCAGGTCGAGCTCGGCACCGTCGGCATGCGTCGCGTGCACGACGGTGACGTGCGGTCCGAGGCAGCCGGTTCGCTCGAGGAGCTCGATCGGCCGGCAGCCGTGCTCTGCGAGGCACTCCTCGATCTCCCGGGGCTGCTCGTCTGCGTGGATGTGCAACGGGAGCCCTTCGGCCGCTGCGAATCGGCCGATCTGCTCGAGCCAGTCGCGCGGGCAGGCGCGAACGGAGTGGGGGGCAAGGCCGACGCGGACGCCGTCGCCACGCAACGACTCGAGTTGGCGAAGATACTCGCCCGGTGACTCCTGGCGCATCCGCGGCAGTCCGCCGCGGCCATACGCCACGAGCAGGAGGACGAGCTCGAGCTCCGCTTCGCCGGCAGCCTCCACTGCGGCGCGCGCCTCGTCCAGACCGAGGTAGTGGAACTCGCCGACGGCCGTGTATCCCGCCGAGCGCATCTCCCGGTAGGTCTCGGCATAGAGGGTGCGTACGGTTGCCGGCGTCTGCCGCTCCGCCTCCGCCAGCATCAGCTCCCGCCAGGCCCAGAAGTCGCCGCCGGCGGCGCGGCCGCGGAGTGCGCGCTGGAAAGTGTGGCTGTGGGAGTTGACGAATCCGGGCAGCGTGACGGTCTCGGCCACGCGGCAACACTATCCTTGGACATTAATGGCCACCCGCGTCGTCTCCCCGCCGCTCGCGTATCTGCCGAACGCGCTGACGATGCTGCGGCTCGCGCTGATCCCGATCTTCATTGTCGTCTTCGTCAGCGCAGACGACGGCTCGAGTTGGGCCGCGGGCTGGATCTTCCTCGTCGCAGGGGTGACCGACCAGGTCGACGGCTTTCTCGCGCGCCGCTGGCATGTCGAGTCGCAGTTCGGGAAGCTCGCAGATCCGCTCGCCGACCGGCTGATGATCGACTCGGCGGCGATACTGCTCTCGCTCGAAGGCAAGCTTCCCTGGGCGGGAACGGCGATCATCGTCTTGCGAGACGTTCTGCTCGTCGGTGGGTACAGGTTGCTCATGCCCCGCGGCTACGAGCTCAACGTCACGATGCTCGGCAAGGTCGCGACGTGGTTGCTCTACCTGTCGGTGGGCATCCTGCTCGTGGTCGGCCAGTCGACCGAATGGCCGCTCTGGCTCTTCTGGTTCGCGCTCGCACTTGCGCTCGCGGCAGCAGCGCAGTACGTGATCAAGGCCAGGCGGGAGGTCGCACGGTGAAGGCGGTCGTCATGGCGGGTGGGGAGGGGACACGCTTGCGTCCCCTCACCTCGAACCAGCCGAAGCCGATGGTGCCGATTGTCGGCAAGCCGTGCATCGAGCACATCCTCGAGCTGCTGCGCGGGCACGGCTTCGACGAGGTCGTGATCACGCTGGCGTTCATGCCGCAGGCGATCCGGAGCTACTTCGGCGACGGCGACTCGCTCAACATGAACATCGAGTACTCGGTGGAGGAGCTGCCGCTCGGCACCGCAGGCTCCGTCCGCCTTGCAAGCAGCCTGCTCGACGAGACCTTCCTCGTCATCTCCGGCGACGCGCTCTGCGACGTCGACCTCGGCGCTCTCGTCGACCGGCACCAGGAAACCGGCGCCGCCGTCACGATCGGCCTCAAGTCGGTCGACAACCCGCTCGAGTTTGGGATCGTCGTCACGGACGAGGACGGCAAGGTCGAGCGCTTCCTCGAGAAGCCCTCCTGGGGGCAGGTCTTCTCGGACACGATCAACACCGGGATCTACGTGCTCGAGCCGGAGGTGCTGAAGCACGTGCCGGCAGATGGGCCGTACGACTTCTCGAAGGAGCTCTTCCCGCTCCTGCTCGAAATGGGCCGGCCGATCTACGGGCACGTGATGGAGGGCTACTGGCAGGACATCGGCAACCTCGACCAGTACCGGCAGGCCAACTTCGACGCGCTCGACAAGAAGGTGCAGCTGAACGTCGAGGGCGTGCAATTGCGCGGCAACGTCTGGATCGGCGAAGGCACGGACATCCACGACGTCGAAGAGATCGAGGGGCCGGCGTTCATCGGCAACCACTGCCGGATCGCACGGGACGCCTCGATCGGCCCGTACACCGTCCTCTCGAACGGCGTCACGCTCCGTGAACGGGCGCGCACGGTCCGCTCGGTGATCGATGCGTCCACGCACGTCGGGCGGAGTGCGTTGATCGAGGGCGCGATCGTCGGCCGGTCGTGCGACATCCGCGACCACGTCCGCATCCAGGAAGGCGCCGCGATCGGAGACGAGGTCACGATCGGCTCCGAGGCGAGTATCGCGCCGCACGTCCGAATCTACCCCTACAAGGAGGTCGAGAGCGGCTCGCAGCTCTACGAGAACCTGATCTGGGAGACCCGGGCCTCGTCGCGCCTCTTCGGCAAGGACGGAGTCACCGGCCTCGTCAACGTCGACCTCACACCTGAGACGGCGGCTCGCCTCGCGACGGCGCTGGGAACGGCATTGAAGCGAGGGGCACGTGTCGTCGCAAGCCGCGACTCGGCTCCCGGCTGTCGCATGATCAAGCGGGCGATGATCTCCGGCCTGAACGCCGCAGGGATCGACGTCGCCGACCTGCGCGTGTCCCCGCCGGGCGTCAGCCGGCACGTGCTGAAGACGCAGGGCTTCGCGGCGGCCGTCCACGTCGGCTCCAGCCACCTCGATCCCGAAGCGGTCTTCATCCGCATCTACGAGCCCGGCGGCATCTTGCTCACCGCGGGCCTGCAGAAGGAGATCGAGAAGAACTTCACCCGCCAGGAGCTGCGGCGCGTCGCGGCCGGCGGTGTCGGCTCGGTCTCGTATCCCGCCCGCGTGCGCGAGAGCTACGCGCAGGACTTGCTCGACTCGCTCGATGCTGCCTCGGTCCGCGAGCGCCGGTTCCGGATCGTCGTCGACTACGGCTACTCGGCATCGTCGTTCGTCCTGCCGCTCGTGGTCGGGCCCCTGGGCGTCGAGGCGATCTCCGCGCACGGGTTCTTCGCCGACGAGCTCGCCGACCGCGAGACGCTGGCTCAGGCGATCGGCCACACGAAACGGCTTGTCACCGCAATTGGGGCGGATCTCGGCGCCGTCTTCGACCAGTCCGGCGAACGCCTCTATCTCGTCGACGAGCAGGGCCACGAGGTCCCCGTCGACCAGACGCTGCTGCTCTACGTCCGGCTGCTCGCGGAGCGGGGGACGAAGGGCAAGGCGGCGTTCCCGATCACGGTCACGAGCAAGATCGACGATCTCGCCGGCGACGCGCTGGAGATCATCCGGACGCCGAACTCGCTCAGCGAGCTAACGAGCGCGGCGGCAGGCGACGGCGTCGTCTTTGCCGGCGCGGTCGGCGGCGGCTATGTCTTCCCGGAGTTCCTGCCCGCCTACGACGCCGTGGCGAGCCTCGCGAAGCTGCTCGAGCTCCTCGCACCGATCGGGAGACCTCTGTCCGAGCTCGTGACGGAGCTCCCGGCGCCGACGCTGATCCATCGCCGGCTCGCCTGTCCGTGGTCGAAGAAGGGCCTCGTGATGCGCGTCCTGAACGAACGGCTGGCCGGACGCGACCTCGACCTCACGGACGGAATCAAGCTCACGGACGCCCGCGGCTGGGCGCAGGTGCTACCGGATCCCGACGAGCCACTCGTGCACCTCTACGCCGAAGGCGAGACAATCGAGATCTCCGAGGAGCTCGAACGCGAGGTGCGAGAGCTCGTCGAGGAGATCATGCAGGGAGACTCCGCCGCACCCCGAACCTCGGTAGAAGCCTCAAGCTGAGGTTGACCCCTCGGTGCGCGTGCTGCTTTACTGACTGACGAACCTCCACCGAAAGGCGCTGTGCACATGGAAGGCGAAGGCTCGACGGAACCGCTGCCCGACCTCGGCACCCTGTCGGACGACGACCTCAAGGCCCTGATCGACAAGCTCACGGAGGAGGAGAACGACGTCTCCTTCCGCCGCCGGCTGCTCCAGGGCCGAATCGACATCCTCCGGGCCGAACGCACCGCGCGGCTGAAGGGGAAAGGCGTCACCGACGTCGACGTCGAGAAGCTGACCGACATCCTCTCGTCGCGCAGCGCACCCGCCTCCGAAGAGGGCGCGTGAGCTTGCTCACGTTCCTGGGGCGCCGCTCGCGGCGCGTAGGCCGGTGGAACAGTACG